>NZ_JAUBVK010000033.1:44695-81440 GCF_036705795.1 Microcoleus sp. ARI1-B5 | reverse complement strand
GTTGACAGTTGACAGTTGACAGTTGACAGTTGACAGTTGACAGTTGACAGTTGACAGTTGACAGTTGACAGTTGTCATTAGTGATGTTTTGCATCAGCTTTTAATGTAATTAGGACTTATATCGTTTCCGGTCGATTGACCGCAATAAGATTGGTTCGTAGTGCGGACTTCAGTCCGCAGCCTGAGAGCGGACTTTCGGGCGCACTACGAACTTTCATTGTTATGGTAATCTACCGGACATGATTTTACCCATTTGCTCATTAAGTAATGGGGTTTCTTAACTCAAATTTAGGGTTTTACTTGTTACCAGGCGGGAGCCTGGGAACCAGTTTAACTAATGACTAACAACTAATGACTAATGACTCTTCCCAACTAAATGACTATTAAGCGAATTTATCAATTAATTTTATTGCTTGTAGGGCTGTGGTTAGTTTTTGAGTTTTCTACCCGGATTGCGGCAGAAATTCTCTGGTTTGAAGAAGTTGGATATCTTCAGGTTTTGCTGTTAAAACTGAAAACTCAAGGGTTGCTGGGGGCGATCGCAATTTCGGCATCTTCCGCCTTCTTCTTCGGAAATTTGACCCTAGCCCGCCGCCTGCAACTTCCCACCGAAAACATCAAATCACCTGTTTTTAGGCAGTTAATCGCTTCAGCAAGTGGCAGAAACACGAAGAAAAATCATCAACTACCTGCTGCTAAATCTCAAATTGCGTTTCCCTGGCTGCTGTTGGCGGTATTTGGATTGAGTTCGATCGCCAGTTTAACAGTAATTCACTGCGGGATCTTAGCTGCCGGTAGCATCGGCGATTTTAGGATAGTCGGGGGTTTGTCTGCGCCGCCAATTCACTTCGGATTTAAGTCAATCCCGGAAATAGTTGTGCAGCTATTTTCTCACCTGTGGCAGTTGGGCTTGCTGCTGGGGCTGATGTTCGCTGTAGCAATTAAGCCGGATTTTTGGCTGCGGGCGATCGCCCTTTTGCTCAGTTTGGCGATCGGGATAATTGCCGCCAGTCGCTGGACTAAACTTTTACAATATTTCAACCCTACTAATTTTAACATCACCGACCCGATTTTTAATCAAGATATTAGCTTTTATGTATTTATTTTGCCAATCTTAGAATTACTAAGTTTAGGGCTGACTGTTGTATCTGTGTACGGTTTAGTATCTTGCACTTTGATATATTTGCTGTCGGGAAACAGCCTGAGTCAAGGCATATTTTTGGGATTTTCGCGATCGCAGCAGCGGCACTTGTACGCCTTGGGAGCAGCTTTGATGCTAGCCACCGCATTCCGCTACTGGTTGGGGCGCTACGCCTTGCTGTACTCGCGCGGAGACGTTACCTACGGGGCTAGTTACGCTGACGTGACAGTGCGGCTTCCCGTCTATGGCTTTTTGAGTATAGTGGCTGGGGCGATCGCACTTTTCATGCTGTGGCCTGTTTTCCCATTAAAAATCAACAATAATAACTTTAAAAAAATAATTTTAGCATTTTTAACTTTAAGTGTATCTCTAGGTTGGCTGCTGCCAAAAATTGTGCAGCAAGTAATAGTTAAACCGAACGAACTAGCGCGAGAACAGCCCTACATCCAGCGCAGCATTGCCTATACTCAAGAAGCCTTTGACCTCAAAAAAATCGAAATCAAAACATTCGATCCAGCCGGTCAACTTACATATAAAGACTTAGAAAAAAATCAACTTACTATTAGCAACATCCGCCTGTGGGACAAGCAGCCACTGCTGCAAGCCAACCGACAGTTACAGCAAATTCGACCTTATTATACATTTCCTGATGCCGATATCGATCGCTACACAATCAAAAACGAAACAGCAAAAAAGGGAGATGTTGAAAGCCAGCAAGTAATTCTGGCTGCGCGGGAATTAGATTACACAGCAGTGGCGCCGGAAGCTCAAACTTGGGTAAACGAACACCTAGTTTACACTCACGGTTACGGCTTTACTCTTTCTCCCGTAAACACAGTCGGTGTCGGCGGTTTACCCGATTATTTTGTCAAAGATATTGGAGTTGCAGCCCAGACGGGAGAGACTTCTTTGGGGATAACGAGCGATCGCATTCGGGCCAGTATCCCGATCGGCTATCCGCGCATTTACTACGGCGCAGTCACCGATACCGACGCCATCGCACCGACAAAAGTCAAGGAATTCGACTATCCCAGCGGCGAAGACAATGTTTACAATACCTACAGCGGTAAAGGCGGAATTGCGATCGGTTCTATATGGCGGCGCTTGCTGTTTGCTAGCTATCTCAAAAATTGGCAAATGGCCCTGACTCGAAATTTTACGCCCGAAACTAAATTGCTGTACCGCCGCAATATTAACAAAAGAGTCCGGGCGATCGCTCCTTTTTTGCGATACGATTCCGACCCGTATTTAGTAGTAGCAAACGCCAATCTCAGCAAAGGCCAAATCGAAAAAAAACCGGATAAAATTGGCAACGCAATTAAACCTTCACCCTCGGTAAACGATAAATCTCCCAACTATCTTTACTGGATTATTGATGCCTATACAGCGAGCGATCGCTACCCGTATTCAGATCCCGGAAAAAATGAATTCAACTACATCCGCAACTCAGTCAAAGTCGTCATTGACGCCTACAACGGGTCTGTTGACTTCTACGTTGCCAACCCTTCTGACCCGATTATTAACAGTTGGATTGCCATCTTTCCCGGACTCTTCAAACCCCTTGACAAAATGCCTCCCGCTCTCCGCAAACATATCAGATATCCAGTAGATTTGTTGAGCGTTCAATCCGAACGCTTGCTAACTTATCACATGGAAGACCCGCAGGTATTTTACAATCGGGAGGATTTGTGGCGAGTTCCCAATGAAATTTACGGCAGCGAACAGCAGCCTGTAGCACCCTATTATTTAATTACCAAACTGCCGACGGAAACATCAGAAGAATTTATTTTGCTGCTGCCATTTACGCCAGTCAGTCGCAATAATTTAATTGCTTGGATTGCAGGGCGATCGGACGCGGAAGATTACGGAAAATTGCTGTTGTACCAGTTTCCCAAACAGCGATTAGTTTACGGCCCGGAACAGATAGAAGCTTTAATCAACCAAGAGCCGGTTATTTCCGAACAAATATCTCTCTGGAATCGGCAAGGATCAAAAGCAATTCAAGGCAATTTATTAGTAATTCCCATTGAACAATCTTTGCTGTACGTAGAACCTCTGTATTTAGAGGCCGAGCGCAATAGTTTACCAACCTTAGTCAGAGTTATTGTTGCCTATGAAAACCGCATCGTCATGGCCGAAAATCTCGGCGCCGCACTCAAAGCACTTTTTCAGGCAAAATCTATCAATAAACCAGCAATTATTCGACCTGTAGAAGGAACAGCCCCGGCTTTGAATTAATAGGCGATATGTGTAGGGAAACGGCACTGCCGATAGGTGTCAACTTAACCCGAAAAGCCGCCAGGGGTTTTAACCCCGCGCCGGACTGTGGGAAAGCGCATTAAGTTAACAGCAATGGACTCTCGCCTAAGTCCGGCGCGGGAATCTCAGACTTTTAATAAGTGAAATAAAATAGATGATTGTACCAACACTTTTTAAACTGGGATAAAAATGTTTCCTAATTCTTAAATCCGATAAAAACCTAAATAAACCCGCACCTAAAGCCCTCAAACATCCAAGACTTGCTGTAGAATAAAGATATTGTCACCTCAAAACCTCATCAAGGTTTGGCAAAATCTGGCAATTCCTCAAAGAATTATTTCAGCGAATCTTCATAAAAAATCCCCCATTTCAACCCAGGGCTGATTCATTCCCTTCTAGAGGTATAATGTCAAGCATCTAAGAGATAAATCAAAAAAACGATCGCAAATCTGCGAAAAGCAAATGAAGCAAGTCAAAGACTTCCGGGTAAAAGACGGACAAAGACATCCTTTATGGCTCGTGTTGTTGTTCGCGATTGTGGGAACAATGAGCGGGTATGTTGGACCAGAGTGCCTGGGGAGAATTTGTGCAGCGGCACAATCGAGTATTAATTGAAACATTGGGAATTCAAAGACATGGCGTGCCATCCTACTCAACAATACGAAGTTACCCAAAAAGTGGTTTGACACGTTACTGATAGGGTAAAGCCCTTATGGGCGCACCCTACATAATTAGGTTCTGCCTTCAGGAATGAATAAAATTTAAAATCAGATGATTGACGAACAAAAAAATTGGCAAGCTATCAATTTAGCGAATATTCAACAGCGGCTTGCTTGGGTGCAACAACAGCCGGTTGGAGTTGTTTTTTGCAAAGATTCGGGAGTTCACTATGTTGCAGTTAGAAAAGACAAAGGTCAAATTAAGCTATCTTTAGTAGAAAAGGTGAATTTGCATACAGATTTGTTGCAATCTGTGTTCGACCTCAACAATCCTCTACATTTAGTTTCAGAATATACGCAGGCAATGATGTTGGGTTTAGTGTGGCAAAGCCAACCTAAAAGAGTGTATATAGCTGGGTTTGGTGGCGGTCGCATTCCGTTAGTGCTGCACCATTATTTGCCGGAAACTGTTGTAGAATGTGCTGATGTAGACCCGATCGCGATCGAAGCCGCTACACAGTGTTTTGGCGTGGAGTTCGACGGCAGACTCACCGCAGCAATCCAAGATGGGAGAGAGTACCTAGAACAACAAAATCCCGAGATTAAGTACGATATAATTATGACAGACGTGTTTTTTGGCAACGGGTACTTTCCGCACCGGCTGGCCACCAAAGAATTTTATGAACTTTGCAAAAAACACTTGTCAACCGCAGGAGTTGTACTCGTAAATCTGCTGCAAAGAGATCGGTTTTATGCGGAAAAGGTCAAGACTTTTCAAAGCGTGTTTTCCCAGGTATGCGTCTGCCCTTGGAAGGATATTAACAGCGTTTTAATTGGTACTAACAGCCCTATTTTAGAGAAAGACGAGATTGTTCTGCGAGCAAAATCTTTGGAAGATTGGCATCAATTTTCGTTTTCTTTAACCGACAGAGCCCTTGATGTGAAAATAGGTTCCGAATTGTCTGAAATTATACCTAATTTAGACAATTCTCAAATCTTGACCGACGGTGCGCCGCCCGCCGGTTATTTTGATTGCTGGTTATTTTGAGATCGAACACTACAACATTGGTTCGCAGCATCGGAATGTAAGTCCTCATCTTCGGAGGACTTGCATTCCGATGCTGCGAACTTAAATTAGCATTTTTTTACCGGATTGGATATAATTTATCCTTTGATATAGCAACCGCCACATGGCGTGAGGGCATAAATAACCTGATGAATGGAGACGAGAACCCACAGCATAAACGGTTTGATTCCCGTACTATGTAACTGTCAACTGTCAACTGTCAACTGTCAACTGCTATATATTCAGCCATTTGCTTTTCCAGGCGATCGAGCAATGTATCGACATCCGCTGCTGCGAGTTCAAAACAATCAGGAGGTGCGGGGTCAATTTCAAATAAGATTAGCTTGATTTCACCTTCGCCGATCGCCACAATTGCCACCTCTTTCTCCGGTTTGTGAGCGTTCAGCACTCCGATAATTTCCTGAATATGACTTTTAACTTGACGGTTTAATTCTTCGATAGCCTCTTTTTTACAGTACACGAAACGCGGCGTTCCTGCAACATCAATCCCCAAAATCTCGTCACTTTCCTCTCCCCTTTCCTGAAAGAGTCCCCAAGCTAAAGCCGCCAATTCTTGTTTGTTGGCTGCCACAAATTTATCTAACTTGCGGCGCCAGTTATTGGGATTTTTTTGTTCTGAATCAGGGCTACCAAATAAATACATTTTCTCTCTTTGCTTGTAGAAACTAATATTTTACAGTCATCAGTCATCAGTCATCAGTCATCAGTCATCAGTCATCAGTCATTAATTAGGCGTCAAATTACCAATTACCCATTACCAATTACCCATTACCAATTACCCATTACCAAATTCAACCCAAAAGCGCTGCGTTTCTATTTTATACCAGATTGCACGCGCCAGAGGGACGCATAAACTCCGTCGTGTTCGATCAGTTGTTCGTGCTGCCCCGATTCTACCACTCGCCCCTCTTCCATGACAAAAATGCAATCGGCATTGCGGACAGTAGAAAGACGGTGGGCGATCGCAATTGTAGTGCGATTCTTGGTAATTCGTTCGAGCGATCGCTGAATTGCCGCCTCCGTCTCGTTATCCACCGCTGAAGTAGCTTCATCAAGGATCAAAATCGGCGGATTCTTCAAAACAGCCCTCGCAATGGCAATGCGCTGCCGCTGTCCCCCCGACAATTTTTGGCCGCGTTCCCCTACAATAGTCATGTAACCGTCCGGCAATTGCGCAATAAACTCGTGAGCCTCCGCAATTTGAGCAGCATTTACGATCTCTCGCTCGCTAGCCTCAAAACTGCCGTAAGCAATATTTTCCGCCACCGTACCGTGAAACAAAAACACATCTTGACTCACCAATCCGATCGCTCTGCGCAAATCTTTTAAATTCAGGGTAGTTAATTCTATGCCATCAAGATAAATCTGACCGTACTGTACCTCGTACAGCCTCAAGATTAGTTTCACCAGCGTACTTTTCCCCGAACCAGTGACGCCAACAATTGCAGTAGTTTTCCCCGCCTGCAGAGTCAGCGAAAAATACTGCAAAATCGGTTTTCTTTGATTGTAATAAAAGGTAACATTTTTAAATTGCAGCTCGCCCTTAATCGAACTAACCGGCAGCCGAATATCGCCCGTGCGAATTGCGATCGGAGTATCCAACAAATTCATCACCCGATTAGTAGAAGCCATGGCGCGCTGGTATCGATCCAGAGTATCTCCCAGCCGAGTCAGCGGCCACAGCAACCGCTGGGTCAAAAACACCAAAACGCTGTAAGTTCCCACCGACAAACGGCCCGCCACCACCTCCAAACCGCCCAGAAATAGCGTTGCAATAAACCCCAAGAAAATCACCACCCGAATCAGCGGAATAAAAGCCGCCGAAAGTACGATCGCCCGCCGATTGCTTTGGCGATAAGCTTGGCTTTGGGTTTCAATGCGCTGAGTTTCATACTCTTCGGATGTAAAGCTTTTAATAGTAGTAATTCCCATCAAATTATTCGACAGTTGCCCGTTCAGAAAGCTCACCTTTTCCCGGACATCAGCATAGAGGGGAGCGAGGCGATTTTGAAATGCGATCGACCCCCAAATAATAAAAGGAATTGGCAGCATTGACAGCGCAGCAACAGCGGGAGATGCAGCAAAAAAAGCCGCGCCAATCACAATCACAGTGGTAATTACTTGAATCACCTCATTAGCGCCGCCGTCCAAAAAACGTTCGAGTTGATTGATATCATCGTTGAGAATCGAAATCAAACCGCCCGTGCTGCGTTCTTCAAAATAACCTAATTCTAATTCTTGCAAATGGCTGTAAGCTTCCAGACGCAAATCGTGTTCGATATCCTGAGCCAAATTGCGCCACAAATAATCATAGGCATATTCAAAAATAGATTCCAGCGTCCAAACAATCAAACTTAAAAAAGTAATAATTGCCAGTTGCCAAAAGACATCTTTTATGCCCCAGCGAGCGAGGGTAGAATCTTGCTGTTTCACCACCACATCAACAGCAATACCGATTAATGCTGGCGGCGCTAAATCGAAGAATTTATTCAGCAGCGAGCAGATACTTGCCAACCAAGTTTTCAGGCGGTAGCGGCGCCCGTACTTCAGCAGCCGCTTGAGGGGATGGACAGGTTTAGGGGGATTCTGTGACAATTGAGGATGGGGATAATAGGACAAGTTTTAGATTTTGCACTTACTTTCACGGCTTGAGAAACTGGCTGCAAGCCCATTCCAAAACCTGTGAAATTGTGTTGTGGAACGGGCTTCGACGCTGTTGGCAACACCTGTTCCAAAACCTGTGAAATTGTCTTGTGGAACGGGCTTCGACGCTGTTGGCAACAGCAGTTTGTGAGAACGCACAAATCAGCCTAGACTTTAAACGTTAACACAGGCTTCATCGAAAATTGTGGGTGGAAACCCCGTGCTTCTAGCACGGCTTTACATTAGAACCTACATATCTCACGGAATAATTGCTATAATGTGAGACATGACACAGAGAGCCTTTAAGTACCGCTTCTATCCCACGCCTGAGCAAGAAACCTTGCTCAGACGCACGATGGGCTGTACTCGTTTGGTCTACAATCGCGCCCTTGCTGTGAGAACACAGGCTTGGTACGACGAGAAAAAACGAGTCGGTTACAGCGATACTTCGGCATTGTTGACTAACTGGAAAAAGCAAGATGACTTGCAATTTCTGTCGGAGGTTAGCTGTGTACCATTGCAGCAAGGATTGAGACATCTTCAGAAAGCGTTCTCGAATTTCTTTGAGGGACGGGCGAAATATCCAACCTTCAAGAAGAAACGAAACGGTGGGAGTGCAGAGTTTACCAAGTCTGCCTTCAAGTTCAGAAACGGGCAAGTGTTCCTTGCCAAGTGTTCTGAGCCGTTGCCGATTCGTTGGAGTCGAGAGTTGCCCAAAGGCGCAACACCAACAACGATCGCGGTGAAGCTCTCGCCTGCTGGAAGATGGACAGTTTCCTTGCTGGTGGATGTTGAGATTGAACCATTGCCTCCATGCTCCAATGAGATTGGGGTTGATTTGGGTGTCACAAGTCTGGTTGCTTTGAGTGACGGTGAAAAGATTGCTAATCCCAAAGGCTTTAATGCAAAACGCCGCAAACTCAAGAAAGCTCAAAAGGCATTGAGTCGAAAGCAGAAAGGGTCGAACAATCGCCACAAAGCACGGCTCTTCGTCGCAAAGGTGCATCAAGAAATTGCTGATGCAAGAAAGGATTTTATTCACAAGCTGACGATTCGATTGGTACGTGAAAATCAAACGATTGCCGTCGAAGATTTGGCTGCGAAGAATATGGTCAAGAATCGGAAGCTTGCTCTTTCTATTACTGACGCAAGTTGGGGTGAGTTGGTCAGGCAGCTTGAATACAAGTGTGACTGGTACGGTCGCACGTTGGTCAAGATTGACCGATGGTTTCCGAGTTCTAAGCGATGCGGCAAGTGCGGTCACATCGTTGAAAAACTGCCGTTGAATATTCGTGAATGGGACTGCCCGAATTGTGGCGCACACCATGACCGAGATATCAACGCCGCACAAAACATTCTTGCCGCAGGGCTTGCGGTGAAAGTCTGTGGAGCGAACGTAAGACCGGATAGGCATAAGTCTGATGGCAGTTGCGATGAAGCAGAAAGATCTAAGAAGTGATTCTTGGAATCACCGTGGCGTAAGCCCGGTGAGGATGTCAATTTAGCGACTATCCCCACGATTTGCGCCTCATCAACCTGAACGTCAATCGCTGGTTGAATTGGCTTGTAAGCTGCCGGTGCTTCTTCGATTCTACGTTCTTCGCGCAAGGTAATGCAATCTACGCCAGTTAACCCAAAGCTGCGTGAGTTTTGTCAGCACCCGAGCGACCGATCTCGAAGCGCGATCGCCCCCGGACTGCACCCTTCGGATGCCGATCGCAAAAATCGATCGTTCGCCCAGCGCAATCTTTGCGAGTCACCCAGCCGACACCTTCAGCTAAGGTAATATTGTGAGGCAAATCGTAGAGAACCGATTTGACATCTTCTGGGAGGGTGCAAGCCTTTTAATCATCAGCCCAATCAAACAAAGGTTGAGCTTGGCGATCGCCGCCGCCCGCATTTCTCTCAAAGTTCTTCACGAGAATGCAAGCATCTTTCCGTACTCGCATTTTACCAGAAATAATTGGTTGAAAGCCTCTCACGAGTGAGGGAGAAATTAAAATCAGACTATTCATTACTCCAATCCTCGGACTTCTAGGTAGAGGTCGCTCTCCACAGGTCAACTGTCATGAACGTCAACTGTCAACTGTTGAACGTTCTCTCGGGAATCACCCGAAATCTCACTGGGAAAATTAATTAGCTAGGCTCGATTTCGGGTGCGCCGCGGCGCACCTTACTCAATATTAGACCAAAAAAATCTCGTTAAGCAATCCTTGAAAACTGCTATCAGCAATTAGATATTACTTCGACAATTCGATGTTTAGCTCGTTCACGACACGGCGTTTGAGCGGGAGGGATTTTTCTCTAGGCAGCAAGTCGAATACTTTCCGAAAGGCATCATCTACCTGTTCAAAAGCTACTTGTCCTTTCGCGTTAAAAACTACTTTTCCCGATCGGTCGAGGATGACAGTTTGAGGTACGAAACCTTCGTAATAATGGCTCCATTCAGTAAGTTCCGGTGACGGCTGTTCGGGCAAAGAGTCAATGCTTACGGGCATAAAATCGGCTTCGCGGCCGTAAAATTCCTGGAGTTGAGAGACGACGATCGCGTATTGCTTGCAGTCGCTGCTGTCGTCTGTGTAAAACACTAACAATGCGGGTTTGTTGCGTTTGAAAGAATCTGTGAGTTTGACTTTAGGAGGAACTAGGGAACCGTTGCCGGCGTAGAGAGAAAATATTGTGCCGTCGAAGCGATCGTCTGTGAGAGTTGCGAAGGCTGGCGGCTGGCTGGTGAGAAGTATCAAGCTAAGTGCGATCGCCACAGTGAAAATACTGGCCGACAAGATTCGCCGCAGCAAGCGGATGCCAGAAGCAGCAGTAACAATTGAATTTTTGTACTCGGGAAATATCATAGGTTGTTGGCAGTTGCTGTAAGCTGGCTTCATCAGATGCAAAAACTTTCCTAATTGTATCAGCAACTGTATGCAAATGTTCCTGAGTAGGCTAAAGTAGTTTCGGATAGACAATCATAATTTACTTGTTGTAGCGATCGACACGGTGATTGTACTGACCGAAGAGCACCATTTGCGATCGAAATTTCAGGGGCGGGCTGGAAGTGCCAACCCCACAATGAAATTTATTTGTTGCGGGCTGGGCTTCTAGCTTCTGAGAATGGTGCAAGATGTTAAATTCAACTGATAACTAGAAACTGACAACTGGGAATTCACAACTAATGATAGCTTTGCTTGACGCACTCCTCGCCCAAACGCCCGCTGCTGATGTTTCCGGGCCCGCTCCACTCAATCTGGTGCAGACGATTGTTTTAGGAATTGTACAGGGATTAACAGAGTTTTTACCCATCAGCAGCAGCGCTCATTTGAAGGTAGTGCCGATCGCCCTGGGATGGGGCGATCCGGGTGTTGCTTATACTGCTGTGATTCAGTTGGGCAGCATTGTGGCAGTGCTTTGGTATTTCTGGAAAGACTTGACAAGTATAACTTTTGGTGCAGTCAACGCTGTAATGCGGCGCGACTACGAATCGCAAGAGTTTAAAATGGCCTTGGGGATTGCTTTGGGAACAATACCTATAGTCTTTTTTGGACTGCTAATCAAGATATTGGTTCCAGATTTTGACAAATCACCGTTGAGGAGTTTGGCCAGCATCGCCATTGCTTCAATCTTCATGTCGCTGCTGTTAGCAATAGCCGAAAAAACTGGCAAGCGCAATCGCACTTATGAAAAATTAACGGTTCAAGACGGTATTTTGATGGGATTAGGTCAAGCAATGGCGTTGATTCCGGGCTGTTCGCGATCGGGTTCCACCCTAACAGCAGGATTGTTCATGGGATTGGAAAGAGGCGCGGCCGCGCGGTTTTCTTTTTTATTGGGAATTCCGGCAATTACTCTGGCGGGATTAGTGGAATTGAAGGGTGTTTTAGGAGAAGGAATCGGCGACGCTGGAGTTGTGACTTTAATAGTGGGAACGATTTCGGCATTTGTATTTTCTTATTTGTCGATCGCGTGGCTGATGAAGTTCCTGCAAACTCAAAATACGTGGATATTTGTGTGGTATCGGCTGGCGTTTGGCGTGGCGATTTTAACCGCGATCGCAGGTGGGGCATTGAGAAATAGTTAAAACAAGACTGCTTTGACAATCGAAGCACCTGCTACGCTGAGCGATTCGCGCAAAAATAAATAGATTTCTCCAAAGCAGCCAGTTTGGGGCAGATATAATGCCTGTACCAAAATAGTTTTTGGAGATATCTAATAGTTTTTTGAGATGTCTAATGATTCAATCTTTGTTGCTTTTTGTATTAGCTGGAGTCTGCGAAATTGGCGGCGGCTATTTATTTTGGCTGTGGTTGCGCGAAGGCAAAAGCCCTTGGTTGGCCGTAATTGGGATGGTTATCTTGGGGGTTTACGGAGCGGTTCCCACGCTGCAACCTGCTACTTTTGGACGGGCGTATGCTGCTTACGGCGGCGTTTTTATTGTGCTGTCGATTCTGTGGGGCTCGATTGTCGATCGCGTTGCTCCTGATAAATACGATTTGCTGGGAGGGTGGATTGCATTGCTGGGCGTTTTGGTGATTATGTACGCACCTCGCCGCTAGCAGCCAGCGATCGGCAAATCATAGCATTTTTGATTTTCGATTATTGTAGAAGATACCAGGCTCGAAAAGTCGATCGCACTCTGGACTTGCTCGCAAAGTCGATCGGCTCCCACTTAAACTCGAACTCGGGCGAAGGAGAGTAGCTATGAAAAAAGTAGCAGTATTTGGCAACGCTGGAGGCGGTAAATCCACTCTCAGCAAGAGATTATCGGACATCACTGGATTACCGCTTCACGTCTTGGACAAGATTCAATATCGATCGGGCGACGTTGAAGTTTCACAGTTCGACTACAAGCGCGCCCATCAGGAAATTTTGCAGACTGAGAGATGGATTATTGACGGGTTTGGTTGCATGGAAACCGTCTGGCTGCGACTTGATGAGGCGGATACTCTGGTTTTTGTCGATCTACCGCTATACGTGCATTTCTGGTGGGTGACTAAACGAATGATCTCGGGTTATTTTAAACCGCCCGAAGGCTGGCCGGAAAACAGCCCAATATTAAAGAGTTCGATTAGCAGTTACCGCGTGCTTGGGTTGTGTGACAAGTATTTGAGCCCAAAATATCGCGAATATATCGATCGGGCGCGAAGTACCAAAACTGTTTATCACATCCGCTCTACTGAACAGATTTCGCAATTTCTTGAGTCTATTGAAAATGAGACCAAGATTAAAGATGGTGAACTGATATAATCAACTTAATGACTCAGTTACAGTTCACATTAATACGATTAATTTATGGAAGCCACACTGGAAGCTAAGTTGTGATGCCGATCGAGAGATGGCTGCAACTACCCGCCAAGCCGTACTGGAAAAAATTGCGAGCGATCGCACGTTAATGTTTGCCTATCATTTTCCTTATCCCGGTATCGGACATTTGCGATCGCGCGATCGGGGTGGATTTGATTGGCAACCTGTCAACTGGCAATTTGAAAGTTAATCCTGCTTGTGGAAGTCATGCAAAGGTTATCTGCCGCTACTAACCTTTGCCGTTAGACAGCTATCGTCCATAATGTAGTATGATAAAATATAATCGATTTCTAAGATTTGGGATTGGTAGCTCAATTGGAAGAGCGCTGCGACTGCATCGCAGAGGTTGGGAGTTCGAGTCTCCCTCAGTCCCACCTTTTTGGGGCATATAATTCAGATGAATATCCCACCAGACCAATTAGAAATCTGCCTCAATGTTCTGCAACAAATTTCAGAAGATCCAGCGGTCATTGGCGAACACGATCGCTTCAAAAGTTTGATTGCCAAAATCTATAAAGAGGGACGCAAAAGTTTGCGTCAAACTCAACAACAACAACGACAAATTGAAGATCGCCAACTCAAAGCATCAACCGTCATGGTGCAGCACCAGCACCAACAACAGCCATTGGCTGCGTTACCAGAATCAACAACCCGATCGCAGCATTTGCACAAGCCGATCCTTTGTTACATTTGCAAAAAACCCTATACACAAATTCATTTTTTTTATCATTCACTCTGCCCAAAATGCGCCCAATTCAATTACCAAAAACGACAACAGCGAACCGATTTAGTTGGGCGAACTGCATTAGTGACAGGCGGACGGATCAAGATTGGCTATCAGATGGTATTGCGGCTGTTGCGAGATGGTGCTAAGGTGATTCTCACCACAAGATTCCCCTATGACTGTGCCGATCGCTACAGTCTAGAACCCGATTTCGAGCAATGGCGCGATCGCCTGCAAATTCGCGGGCTCGATCTGCGAAATATTCCAGCAGTCGAAACATTTGTACGGGATTTACTCGATACTGAATCGGCTCTGGATATTATCATCAACAATGCAGCTCAAACTATTAAACGTCCGTTGGCATTTTATCAGCATCTCTTAGATCGAGAACGAGAAGCATCACAAATACTCAGCAAAAACGCGCAAGCATTAATCTCGATCGATGGCAATACATTAAAAGGAAAATCTCCCCGACAGCAATCTCTTTTACTCGAAAGTCAACTCAATTACAAAGATGGTATACCGGGTGCGATCGCGGATTACTTCCCGCGCGATCGCTTCGATGCTGACGGAGAACAACTGGATCTTCGCCCCGGGAATAGCTGGTTGCTAAAACTCGATGAGGTAAACACGATCGAGTTAGTTGAAGTACATTTGGTAAACGCGATCGCACCCTTCATTCTCAACAGCAAACTCAAACCGTTACTACTTCGTTCATCCTTTGCCAGACGCTTTATCATCAACGTTTCGGCAATGGAAGGACAATTCAACCGCTCCAGTAAAACACCCTATCATCCCCATACCAATATGGCAAAAGCAGCTTTGAATATGATGACGCGAACCTCGGCGGTTGATTGTGCCCGATATAATATTTTCATGAACAGCGTCGATACGGGTTGGATTACCAATGAAAATCCTTATCCTAAGAAAATACGAGTTCAAGGAGAACAAGGCTTTTACACCCCATTAGATGCGATTGATGGGATGGCAAGAATTTACGATCCGATCGTTCAAGGTATTGAAAACCCAGATCCTCCGATGTACGGTCATTTTCTTAAAGACTATGCCCCCTATCCCTGGTAGCAAATGATGATAAATACCGCTCTTCACTGTCCGTTACCCAATCCTATAGAGTCTTCCTCCGAAGTAGTAATCGAACTCAAATCGTTAATCGATTACCTCCAAACCGATCGACCGATCGCTCAAAAAATAGTCTTCCCGCGCGGCACAGTCATGCCCGATGGACGGCTCGATTTGTGCAAGCAAGATTTAGGTGTAATGGGATGTCATTTAGTGACTGAAGCATTGGCAAACAATGATGCGATCGCTAGCTTATTACTGGGAACCAATGGTATTGGCGATCTTGGTGCTAAAGATGTGGCGCGATTGATTCAACGCAACAACCGTTTAGAGATTGTCTATTTAGGTTGCAATGCGATTTCATCCACAGGTATTGCTGCACTTGCCGAAGCGCTGACGCACAATCAATCTGTAACTGGGTTGTGGTTAAAACGCAATCCGATCGGCGTAGCAGGTGCATATTATCTAGCGGAAATGTTGCGTCACAATACAAGTATCCGCACGCTGGATTTGGTCAATACCCAAATCGGAAATGAGGGATTGGCCGCCATTTTAGAGGTTTTGACTTACACCAATCGTACTGTTGAACGGCTGTACTTGGGCGGCAATCAAATTCAAGCAAACCAGGCTGCTTTACTGGCTAATCTTTTAGCTGAGAATCCTGTAATTACTGGCTTATTTCTTAATGTCAATCATTTGGGCGATCGAGGTGTTACAGTTTTAGCAGGTGGATTGGCAGAAAATAAAACACCGCTCGATTTAGGATTGGCTAGCAATGGCATTGGGGTAGAGGGTTGTGAGGAATTATTAGCAGCACTGCAAACTCACCCCGCGATCGGCAATCTGGATTTAGGTTACAGTCCTTCTACACAAGTGTTAAAGGCACTGCCCAATCAGATTGGAGATATCGGTGCAAGCGCGATCGCGAATTTCCTGAGAGACAACCAAACTTTATTTAAGCTAAATCTGGCCAAAAATGGAATTACTGAGGGGGGAAAAATAGCATTAATTACTGCATTAGAAACCAATCGAAAATTACGTTATCTGATTTTAGATGGGCAACCCGATCGACGAATTGAGGTTTTGTTAGAGCGCAACCGGATGCTGAATTTGGGTGACGAATTACACAAGCCTCGCAGTGTTGCTTCGATCCAAAGTGTATATCGTTGAGCTTAAGCCGTATTGACTGTCAATCTAGCCGATCGTAAAATACTTGAGGCACGACAATCTGTTATTAATATTCAAGAGTATTCGGAACAATGCCTATTTCTCGTCGAATCTTTCTCACAGGGGCGATCGCCACTTCCTTCGCCCTACCCACCGCTGGCCGTTTGCTGGCACAAACCCCTCAACGCACGATGCCCCGCAATACAGGCATCTATCGATTTAAGTTGGGAAATTTCAACCTGATTTCGATTAGCGATGGAACGTTGAGCGTCCCGGCAGCAATCTTTGCCGGCAATGCCAAACCAGAAGAGTTGCAAGAGGTTTTAAAACAGGGTTTTCAAGGGGAAACGCTGGCCGCAGATTGTAATGTTTTATTGGTGGATACCGGGGCGAACAAAGTTTTAATCGATACGGGCAGCGGTTTGTTGAATGGAGCAACTGTTGGCAAGCTGATAGAAAACTTGCAGCAGGCACAGATTAAACCGATCGATATTACGGCGGTGATTTTGACTCACGCCCACGGAGATCATGTGGGTGGTTTGAATGGGAAAAGCGGGTTGACTTTTCCCAATGCGCGCTATTTTATCAGCAAACAAGAGTGGAATTTTTGGACGGGGCGCGAGGTGGATTTGCCCAAGTTTGGCGGGCCCGCCGAGATGAAGCAGCAGATGATTGAGATTGCGAAAACCCAGTTAAGTTTGATTCGCGATCGCGTCACTCAATTCGATGTTAACCAAGAGTTTTTGCCGGGATTTACAGCTATTCCTGCCTACGGTCACACACCCGGTCACGTTGCCATCCGAATTGCGTCTGGAAATGCTGTGATGGTGCATACGGCCGATACGGTTCACATTCATACAATTAACTTGTGGAATCCAAGCTGGAAACCGATTTTTGATGCCGATCGAGAGATGGCTGCAACTACCCGCCAAGCCGTGCTGGAAAAAATTGCGGGCGATCGCACGTTAATGTTTGCCTATCATTTTCCGTATCCGGGAATCGGACATTTGCGATCGCGCGATCGGGGTGGATTTGATTGGCAACCTGTCAACTGGCAGTTTGAAAGTTCATCCGAACCCTAGCCAGCATCGATCGAACTCAAGTATGAGAAAACTTCACTCAAATTCTACTCATTTGTAGTCAACTGTGGTAAAATGCGGTCATTATTATGTATTAACCCTAGATAAGGTGATGGCGGGTCATGGACAAGCAAACAGACTTTCTTCATCAGCAGTTAGAATCATCTCGTTCCAAAATTCTTAATTCCTACCTTACGACTATTGAAGATAGTTTTCGGGAAAACCGTTCCCAACTCAAACTCATCAATTATGGTACGGGGTCAGGAAAAACTCACCAATTGTTTCAAGCCATATATAAAACGATTGAAGACCGTCCAAATATTCAGGTAATTGGTATATATGTTGCCCCATTAAGAGAGCATCTAGTGGTGCCAGATTCTGTCGCGAGTCAATATCCAAATATTCCCGTCTACAAACTAAATTCATTAAAAATGAAAACGACGGACGAGTATATTAAATCGTACAAAAAATGGATACCTTCGATCCTAAAGGATAAAAGTTTTTGGAAGATTAGCGACAAAGAATATCCTCGGGAAAAAGTCGAGGCAGCTAGAGAAAATCTCAAAACAGCAACAGGTGTGATTAACCGCCTTGAATATGTAAAGAAAACCGATTTTGGAGACAATAAAGTTAACGAAGACCAGATCGAAAAAGCAGAACAAGAACTGAACAATCTTATTGAAAAGTTTTTAGAATTTCTTGTCAGATGCAAGCCCAATGAAAATAGCTGGTTGAACGAATGTTTCAAGCTAATGGAAATATTCTTTCCTCTCCATCTCCTGCGCGAAAAATCTGGGATATTGATGCTCACTTATAAGAAATTTGAGACGAATATTCCGTACTTTAGACATAATGGTGAAACATGGATAAAGAAAAGCAGCTATCTCGATGAATATGTTATTCAGGACACAAACAACTCCAGAAAGTTCATTTTTGCCTTTGATGAGCAGGAAGATGGCTATCAAATTATGTTAGAGGAAAAGATTGACATCATCTCTCCTAAAGCACTAGCTATTAATAATGCACTCTCATCTATAAATAGAGAATTTTCTATTCTCTTTTCTCAACGAAGCACTGACAACCGAGAATTTTTAAGTTTTATCGATAAGAACAAGGGTGCTTTTCATGAATTTCAAGAACATTTTGAAAAAGGCAAATTTCTGGAAAATAATCTCCAACAATTAGCTTCTATATATCAACGATTGACTGCTGAGGAAGGGAACTCGATCGATTTTTTGCAACAAGTTGTAGTAATTAAAAAAACACTCGAAAAATCGCTGAAGGAAATCTTCGAGCTTCTGAACGACTGCGATAGAGAGAATCTTATCCAATTGGATTTTGAAATGTTATCCAGAGTTTTTTCAAGATTCGAGAATAACAGAAGTTTGCTGATTCCTCAAAAACTTTACAACAAGATTGGCAACGATATGATGAATATTTTTTCATACAACAATATATATATTTATAACATTGAGCCTCTCAAACAACTATTTTTAACCAGAGCTTCCAGCGGTCATGTCCACATCACTGAAGAAAAAGTTTCAGACAATACCTCTGTAGCAGAATTAATTTATGCCATTCTAGCAGTTCGATTGCAAATTAAAACCATCAAAGAACTTCTGGCTAATGTCCTAGATGCTGAGGATTCGCAATCCCGTTCTTTAGATATTTGGTCGAAACAGATAGCTAAATTTCAAAATGCAAGTGAAGAGAGTACAACAAAAAATCAACCGCTCAAATACTTAAACCGTGCTTATGTCTATGAAAGCTATAAGTCGATCGTAAATATTAAAGAAATTTCTCGCTATCAAAGTTCTAAGAATAACCTAATCGATCCCGCACTTAGAGAAGTTTCTATTGGCAGTACAGCCATATTTACTTCTCCTGAATTCAAGATAAAGTCAATGCTAAATAATCGCAGTAATGTGATGTTTATGATTTCAGCAACGGGGGGTATTTTTGGAGATTTAAGCACAAGCTACGACCAGAGTTATTTAGAAGATAATTTGCGCGATGAGTCTGGGCAAAGTTCATTCAATACAATGAGTGAAGAAGAAATATTGCTTTGTGAAGAAATCCGAGCTCATCGTCAGGCACAGCGACAGATTACAGTAAATTTTTTCAACAAAGATGTATCATCTTTCCCCAACCAACAAACTAAACAAGTTGTCGAGAAGTTTGAAAAAATTGTATTAAAAGGTTTTATCGATTCTTTAAAGAATGATGGTACTTGGTTTAGTATTTACAAAACACAAGAATTGCAAAATTTTATTCGATTATTGTTTTATCTTTTTGAAGATGACTCGATTCAAGAAACAATTGCTTTTACTCAAACCCTACACTGGATTAAACAGTTAATAGATTATTGTGAAAAAATCCATCAGGCTAACTTTGTATTTGAGCGATCGCCCGAACATCCAAACATATATAGCGTGCGAGTCGATCACCCCAAATATCACAGTAATATTCGGATTAAACTCATGTTATATGAGGCATCTTTCAACAGTCTTTACGAAGATAAAGCAGCTCAGAAAACATACATAAACGAGCTTGTTGAAGTAGAAGGGCAGAAAATTTTCTTTGTATCAGCTTATCAGTCAGCTTCAAAAGGATTAAACCCCATTATCAAAAAACCAAGCGGTGAGGAAAAAGATTTTGACTCTTTAGCTGTGCTAATGGACAGTTACTATACTGTAATGAAACCACCACTCAAGAAATCAACAGATTCTGAAAAATCTACTACACTTTACCATTTTGCGTTAATGAAAAGTATTGTAAAGTTGGGAAACTCTACTTTTGAGATTAAAGATTTTAACAAATACCTGAGCCAACCTGAAGCGGCGGAATTTAGAGAGTTGCAACATCAAATTTTATTAGGAAAAGGAGTTTTACAAGCGATAGGTAGAGCGGAGCGACGGGATTTTCCGAATCAGGTTGTAAAAATCTTCATCAATGAAGAAACCAGACAAAATTTACTAAATTTTTACGGATACTTAGAACGCTCGGAACCTAATGAAATTCGCAAACTTTCTGCAAACAACCACCAAGTTTATCTAAGCCTGCGAGAAGAAGAAAAGAAGCGCTCGATTAATAATTATGAAGATCATGTCTGTGATGAGATTGATGCCGATCGAGCTTTTCAAAAATTCAGACAAACAATGTTAGAAGAAATCGATAAGTTTCACGAACACAAAAATACGTTTGATATTACAAAAGCATGGGATGCTGTACGCGATCCAGTTGTATTCCACAACCCAGATAAGTATCTCAAAAAATTACAAGATTTCAAGCTATTTCCTGCTGATTTTATTGAATCACTCTTCTATCACAACCTAGAACAAGCTGAGTTTATACCCTATTTAGCGTCAGAGGAGGAAGATGGCAAAAAGTTTCAGGTTATCAGCGATAGCATCAATGGGGAAAAAATCTATCCTTATCAAAAGCGATTATATCCTGAATATCTCAAAACAAATGCTCGGGGTTATGACTTGGAAGGTAATGAACTTGGATTGCTAGATCCTTATACGGAGAGAATTTACAGACTATACAATGACTTGATTCCACAACCAGAAATTTTTAATACTTATATTCCGCGTCCGCGTTTCTTTTATGATGTGTTGTATCCATCACTAACTGAAAATTTTGTGGAGAGTTGGATTAAAGATGTAATTTTCCAAGGCCAAGACTGGAAAGCTATCAAAGCCATATATGGTTTTGAACCCTTGCTAGATTTCAAAAAATATTGTAAGCTGTATGAGCGGTTCGATCTGTACTATATCAAAGACAACCGACTATTTTGTGTTGATGTTAAAGCATGGAGTAGAGCTTCAGGAAATCGCCTTTCCAATCAAACGCTGGAAAAAACCCAAAACAAGCTGAATGCAATTGTTTCAGACTATCCAGAATTTAAAGCTGTGAAAGGATTGCTTCTAAATTTGCACGCAAACCAAGAAAAAAATCACCAATACTCACCAACGCTATTTTCGGGAAATTTGATTTACTTTGACGAGCGTAATTGTCCGGTTGCATCCAATATTCTCCAAGACTTTTTATTCACATCTGAGAAATAAAATGAAAAACAAAATCCAAGCATTATCAGATCCATCGAGAACAAACCAGCTAAAAATATTAGAGACTCCTGAAAAAGTTGCTGAAAAACTTTTCCAATACCTTTTTAAAATGGGCAAGGGAATCGAGCATTTTCTTCTGCAATATTCACGGGCTGAAGATGGAGGAACGGAAGATGAGGATTCCAAGGCTAATTTTTATAATAAAAGGCATATCTACATTAAAAAACAGATCCAAGAACGGCTTTCTGTAGATGGAAAAAAGCCGAAATTTTCAGATATTCAATACTTCATGTCAGATGTTGATGGACAAAAATATGTATTTTTTATATCCTCCCATAGAAATCATTCTGGATGGAAACAGTTATTTAGCGATCGGCTTAGCAATCGAGAAAGGATTTTAAATTTAGCGTTTAAGTTTTATATTCTGGCTCAAAACTTATCTGTTGACACAATGAATGGTTTTGAAGAACTACTATTCATCCATTCCAAAGAGCTAACTGAATCGAAATCGAAAGATGCTCTTTTGGTCTGGGGACAGAATTTATTAATCAAATATAATCACCACGATGTACTCACATTAACCTTATCTAGAAAAAGCAGACGATTTTTACCAAAAGATCGGTACAGCACCGTAGATGGTGACGATGTGGGAGAGTTGTTAGTTTATGAATATAAAAACTACTACTTCGATCGCGATCGCGATGCTCGTCACAAAAATAAGATTGATTTTATGCGATTCGATAAAGATGACGCAGATTTTGACAAATTCAAAAAGACTCAGCTTTATCATTACCAAAATCTCATGACTAAACTTGAGAGTTTTTTAAAGGAGTGCGCTATCGCATTTGAACCTCTTCCTTTTCAGGCTGACCACTACTTAAAAAATCATTTTATTAAGGATAAAAATTTAGAATCTATAGAATCATTAGAAATTCTTAACAATACTGGAATCGATCTAACTGAATCCGAGCGACAATTCTTGAAAAATTGTCTGAAACATCAGGGAGTTTCCGATCTCACTTTTTATAATTCTGGAAAAACCATTACTAACTACGAACAAGTAGAACTTGAGGGTGAGGACGATCCTTGTTGGAAAATTACTGAAGTTGTTCCTTGGTCAAGTATTGAACTCGACAAGGAAAAAAACTATTTAGTTTTTAATAAACTTTTGGAGGAAGAAGCGGGTTCAATGGCTTACCAGAGAGGTGACGGCTTCTGGAATCCATCAACACAAATATATAACAAGTCAAAAGTTGATTTCTATTCTCAGTTAAAGAAAAAACTCAACTATTTGGATACCGGAGAGTTTTTTAGTACGCAGGGGATAAATATACCTGAATTTAGGGCTGTTGGATATGTAAAAAAAGCTGCTTTGTCGCTTTTCAATTATAGCAAAAAAATCGATATAAATATTCTGAACCAAGATACGCAGGATTTTACTGATGCGGAATTATTGGACGTAGATGATGCTATTTCCTGTTATTTAAGAAAGCAAGAAGACAAAAAAGAATGGGAAAAATTTTGCGAGAAATACAAGATAAAGATCTCACCGCAATTTCAGAAGGTTTGGCTCGAACTGGGAATTAAGAATTGGATGAGGCAAAGTTTTGTAAATTCCAATTTGGGCTTGCCCATTACTCCTCAATCATTTTCTGAGAAACAATTCTTTACTATATATGTACGCAGCCCTAGAAACAAGGAAGCTAAAGCAGTTGCGATCGAATTTCTTTATAAAGACGGTTGCATATACATAAAAAATGTAATGCGCGATATGGAGGAGATTAAAAAGAGATTTAAATTTTTAAAAAATAGAAAAAAATCCGAAAATTTACTAGACAATCAACAATATCTCGTAGATGAAGCAGAGCAATTATATATTAGTTGTTATACGAGCGATATATATACACCAACTTTAGTTGGAAGAAATGGTATTCTTGAAGAGCTAGAAAACGGAAAACTAAAAGTCAACAGACAAATTCAAGGTGAAAATAGTAGTAAACTATTACCTTTAGTATCCTATTATAACGGCGAGGTTAAACCCATTAACCGCATCCAAAATATGATTTGTTTGGATTTACAAAATGCAACATTCATCCAGTATTATGTTCCACCTGCACAAGCTATAGATGCGATTATAAAAAGAGGGTTTAGAGTCTACCATGCGATCGGGTGTAAATATTCTAAAGAGGCAATTCCAACATCTGAACTTATCGAACATCCAATCACAGCTTTACATTTTAGTACGCTAACTAAAAATGTTTTAAAGATTAGCGAGAATAGTCAATCATCTTTGTTGCAAAAAGTAGCAAAAGTATTGGTGGAAAATTGAGAAACCTAGCTGAGGAATGGTTGTCGAGTTTTTGAATATAATAGATTCTACACCAACTACCACGATTCGGCTTTCGCCGGCGCTAAGCGATGTCTACCGAAACATTAGTTAACTGGCTCGAAGAGAGCACCGAATTAGGCATATTACCCCGCGAGATTTTACAGGATCTCGCGCGTGAAATGCAAGCGACAACTTTTCCCCCTGGTTTTCGAGTGGTAATCGAAGATGCGCCTGTCACTAACCTCTACATTTTAGAACGAGGACAGGCAGATCGCTACCGCCGCAAACAACCTGGTTTAATGTGGGCGAGTAGTTTATTACCGGGGGCGATCGCAAATTTATCCGCCCTCCAACGATCGCAACCTGCAGATAGTCGAATTGTCACTCGTACAGAATGTCAATTTTGGGTAATTAGTGCCGATCGCTGGCGCAGTTTGCTAGAAAGATATCCGCGCATTACCGAAGCCTACGCTCAACGTTTGGCCGCGAAATTAGAACAGCTAGAAGCAGAAATTGCCTACGAAAGAGAGCGTCAAAATGCCCTCCGCAGCTATCTAGTAACCAGGGCGAAACGGGGAGTAATTGGAAATAGCCGTTATGCGGTGAAATTGCGCCAACAAATTCGGGCTGCATCGAGTGACAGTCGATCGGTGTTAATCTCTGGCGAACCTGGTTTACAAAAGGATAATTTAGCTGCTTTAATTCATTTCGGTTCAAGTCGTCGCAGCGAGCCAATTATTCAGATAAAAAGTGCCTTGCTTCAGACAAATGGAGCCGAATTATTCGGGCGTTTGGGCGGTAAACCGGGACTGTTGGAATGGTTGGGAGAAGGGACGTTAATTTTAAATGACGTTCAAGAATTACCCGCTCAATTATGCCCCAAAATTCAGCAACTATTAACCGACGGAACCTATACGCCAGTTGTAAGGGAAGGACAAATACCGCCCCCACCGCGTTCTAGCAACGCCCGGATAATTTTAATCTCAGAAATCGTCCAACCCCTGCTAGATAACCTGACGCAACATAAGATTAAAGTCCCATCATTGCGGGTGCGAAAAGCAGATTTAGAAGCACAGGTTAACTATTATCTCAACCTCATTTGTCGCCAAAAGAAATTAGTCAAGCCCCAAGTCACGCCGGAAGCAATTCGCCGCTTGCAAACCTACGATTTTCCAGGGAACTTGCAGGAATTGCAGGGAATGGTCGATCGCGCTTTAGTTCAAGCACAGGGAAATCAGGTATTAACGGAAGAAGTGTTTTGGGCGCAGGCGGCAAAACAACAAAAATTTCGGCTTAATTTATTCAAGATATATCCCAAATTTCGGCAATTTTTGCGGAGCGATTGGTATCCCGAGCGCGTGAATTATTGGTTTACCACTTGGGTATTTGCAGTGGTAGTAATTACCCTGTTTGTCGCCCCCCAAGACAGACAGCATAATTTTGCTTTGAATATCTTTTGGGCGTGGTGGTGGCCGTTAATTTTATTATTATTCCCGATCGTCGGGCGATTGTGGTGTGCTTTTTGCCCGTTTATGATTTATGGGGAAATCGTCCAAAAACTCTCGCTGAAAATTTTCCCGCGAACTCTCAATAAATGGCCCCGCCAACAAGCTGAAAAATGGGGTGGCTGGTTTCTCTTCGGACTATTTACTTTGATATTTCTGTGGGAAGAGTTGTGGAATTTAGAAAATACCGCCTATTTATCCAGTTGTTTGTTGTTACTCATCACCGCCGGCGCGGTAATTTTTTCGCTGATTTTCGAGAGGCGGTTTTGGTGCCGTTATTTATGCCCGATCGGGGGGATGAATGGATTATTTGCTAAACTCTCAATTATCGAACTGCGCGCCCAACAAGGAACCTGCGCGGCGGAATGCAGCACCTACCATTGTTATAAAGGAGGCGAAGGTTTTGGGGAAGGATTAACTACTAATGGATGTCCGGTTTATTCCCATCCAGCCCAATTAACTGATAATAAAGATTGCGTGTTGTGCATGACTTGCTTGAAAGCTTGTCCCCATCGATCGGTAGAATTAAATCTGCGCCCTCCCGGCATCGAATTATGGACTACCCACGTTCCCCACAGTTATGAAGTTGCCCTATTATTTCTATTATTAGGCGGTATCTATCTCCACCGCTTGCCGGAGATAAATAGTTTGTTGGGGCTGGGCATCAATTTAGAGCAATTTTTACCACATTTAGGACTGTCGATCGCAGTGTTAATTATCCCGCCGATGATTCCCTTAGCTGCTTATGCAGTCATGCAGGCAATTTACCGATTGGGAAAAGCAGAAACTATCCCATTTAAAATTACTAAACCCCTTTCATTTGTCTGTCTCGCCTACGGATATCTACCTCTAGTCTGGGGCGGTAGTTTGGCTCACTATTGGCGATTGGGTTTGCAGGAAGGCGGGCGAGTGATTCCCGTAACTTTTGCTACTTTCGGACAAATTAGAGATGATTTGCCGAGTTTTGTAGGAGATCCAGCCGTGATTAGTTTCTTGCAAGGTGTGACTTTAATTGTATCATTGTTGGTGACATTATTTGTGACTCAAAAAATTGCCAAGCGATCGATTAAATCTTTGATACCGCAGCATTTAGCGAGCGCGTGTTTGATGGTTAGTTTGTGGTATGCGATCGTGGGGAGTTAAAAGTATTATAGCGGTTTTCAGGTAATTGGGTACAGAGAAACCCGGTTTCTTAAAGAAACCGGGTTTCTGGGGTGTGCTTCATCAACCTGGAATCTGCTGTATTATCTTCCTGTTTCGATCGACCACCCATAAAGTGTCGAATTTTGTCCGGCCGTTATCACTCGGAGTTTTTGACCGTTGGCTGCGCTAAAGATAAAGCTACAAAATCCCAAACCCGTACCGCTACAGGCTTGCAATTCTGGATACCCAGATCGATCGGCACGATCGCGATCGGAGGGCGATAAATAAGAGTCGGAAACTGGTTGCCACCCAGCATTAATTAAAGCTTGTCTCACCTCGGCATAGGGGCTATCCTGACGCAACATTGGTAGGGGTTGAGAGAGTTTAAATTTTGCCGGTTCTACCTCCCAACGGACGATCGAGGGTTGTTTTCCGGCGCTATTATTAGTTGTTGTAATAGTTAAAGTTTTCCCCTCGGCCGTGACAAACTTAAAATAACACAATCCCCGTGCCGTTTCCGGACAAGCGACCAGTTCTGCAAACCAAAACTTGGTGATAATATATTTTTCAATCGCATTTAAGGCTGCAATCCGACCGGGGGAGTAATAATTGTAAGCAGCTTGCCACCCCGCATCTTGCAAACGCGCCCTCGCTGCGACATAGGACATATTTTTTGCTAAAGTAGGTAGTTCTTGTGCCGAAACAGAAAGGCGACTGCAAACTGTCAATTCAAGGGAGAGGGCGATCGCACTCAAAAACAGGCAATGCCAGCTAATAGACTTGAGTTTCATTGACTTTTCTCAGCTAAAAAATCTACACTTGTTATAGCAAAAAAAGTGCTTAGCAATATGAATTTTAGCAGTATTGTGGCATTATTCTGTGCGATGACAGTCTTGGCTGCTATTCCCAGTATCAGCGTGTTGGCCGTCTCCACTCGATCGGCCGCATTTGGCTTCATTCACGGTGTTTTTACCACTCTAGGGATAGTGCTTGGTGACATCATTTTCATCCTGATAGCTATTTTAGGTTTATCGCTGCTTGCGGAAAAGATGGGCAGCCTATTTTTCCTAATCAAATACCTCGGCGGGGCTTATCTAATCTGGCTGGGAATAGGGCTGTGCAGGTCAAAATTACAGGATGTGGAGACAGAAGAAGTTGTTAAATCCTCTTTGATATCTAGTTTTTTAACTGGACTGTTTATTACATTGGGCGACCAAAAAGCAACTTTATTCTATCTCGGATTTTTTCCTGCTTTTCTCGATCTTTATACAATATCTTATTTTGATACCGCCATCGTTATCGCAATTGCTATAGTGTCTGTAGGCGGTGTAAAACTGGGTTACGCACTCGCGGCCGATCGAGCTAGATTGCTAATTAGTTCTAAAATAAGAAAAGGCATCAATATTGCTGCTGGCTGCGTCACGATCGCGGTTGGCATATTTTTGATAGCAAAAACTTAGTCCTCGGTAGCAATCGCCTTTGTGGAAGAGCAGTTTATACCGCTTTCTCATCTGACCGGGAAGATTTAGAAAGCACATAGGACTTACGCATGAGAGGTCAGAAACCGGGTTTCTGGCAAAAATTATGCAACAAAAACTATATTTTTCGTCAGAAACCCGGTTTCTCAATGCTTATTGAAAAGGCGGAAATATTTCAGTTGAAACAAACTATGTCAATACCGAAAAAAGGAACTAAAAAAATAATAGTTGACGGGGAGCCTTTCATCTGGCTCATCCGCAGACAAGCTAGTAATATGCAAGCCGACTACGGTTGCGGAAAACTTCATGTTGCTGTCGAACACGCTGAAAATTCAGGTTCGGTATTAGTTATTATCACCGATCGACCCCATCCTCAATGTTGGGGTTCAATTAACAAAGTGATACCAGTAATACCCTCTGATGTAGCACAATGGATACGGCAAGCACTGCAACTCGGATGGCAGCCTCAGCGCTCTGGAATAACCTTTGAGGTGCGGATTTCAGGAGGAAGTGCAGAAAAAATATATTAGAGCGGGAAGAGTCGATCGGCTATGCTGAAGGACGAAAACTTTAACAATCAAAAGGAACAAGAAAAATGACCGCACATCAGGAATCCATCATCGACCAGTTCACCCGTCAGGCTGTGCCATTCTCCAAATTGTACGGCCACACCAATCAAGAATCTCTGGATTTATTGATGAAGATGGCAAGGGTATCCAAAAGCGACACAGTTTTAGATGTTGCTTGCGGACCGGGTATAGTTGCTTGTGCTTTTGCTGCGGTTTCCAGTCACGTTACCGGCATCGATTTAACACCAGCAATGCTCGATCGAGCCCGGAGTTTAGCACAGCAAAAAAACTTAACTAATCTCTCGTGGCACCAAGGCGATATTGAGACGCTACCGTTTCCCGATGAGAGTTTTTCTATTGTTTTGAGTCGCTACGCTTTCCATCATTTTTTACAGCCGGATGTCGTGCTCTCGGAGATGGTTCGCGTGTGCCGTCGGGGCGGTATAATTTTGATTGCTGATGTGGCGATGCCCCCGGAAAAAGTTGATGCTTACAACTATATTGAGAAGCTTCGCGATCCGTCTCATACTCGCGCCTTGACTTTGGAAGAGTTTTCTAAATTAGTCGCCGATGCCAATCTTCAAAATATCAATTTAGCCTTTTACAAGGTAGAATTAGAGATGGAACAGCAGTTAGCTGCTTCTTTCCCAAACCCCGGCGATGGGGATAAGATCCGGCAAATTTTTAGAGAAGATATTGGTGTTGACAGTCTGGGGATTGGCGCGCATTTTCGAGGCGATGAAATTCATTATGCGGTTCCGATCGCTGCGCTCGCTGCCGAGAAACCAAAGTTGTACTTAACTTGTTAAAATGAAGCATAATGACAACAAAAATTTTCTATGAGCATCAGTCTTACTCCCAAGCAAGAACGCTTTATTCAAACAAAACTCCTAGCTGGAAAATATCGCTCCGCCGAATAAATTCAGGAAATAGCTTTGCGGTTGCTGGATGAGTACGATCGCGCTGATGCCGAGTGGGTTGAGTCGGTTAGAACTAAAATTGACGCAGCGATTGAAGCCTCTACCCATACCCCCCAATTGATGGCGAAACCTTTGTTTATTGGCGCAACAACTTAACCGCGTCGCGTAACGGCTGCGGTTGAGCTAAACCGTTCTGCCTCATGCGCTCATGCGCGGTGACGAGTGCGGTAAAATCAGAGGTATGAAAAAGGCAATTCTCAACGCAGGTAATGCGGCATGGATTTTTGAAGAACACGCGCAGCGTTTAGCGCGTGTAATGACTCTTGAGATTAGTGCAACGCCGTCAGACCATAATTATCTGCTCGGTTGGGAAAGTTCAGAACCTCCAACAGGCAAATGTTTCATTCCATTTACAGCAATTGTGTGGGCGTCTGACAAGCGCCAACTTGCGGAAATTTTCACCAAACATCAGGTCGCTATCCCCAGAACATATCTACTTGAATCAGAGGAGGAAGTTAAGCAACTAATCCAAAAGGAAGTGAAAAGTCAATGGATTCTCAAGTGGCCGACGGGTTGCGGTGCTTCAGGACATCGCTTGCAAGAACTAAATACGCCCATTGGGCAGGACTGGCCTCGCCCTTATGTTCTTCAAGAATTCATTCGTGTCGAAGTGCCGGAAGTATATCGGCTCTACTGCGTGGCAGGCGAAACTTTTGGCTGGAACGCCAGACGTTTTCCTTCAGGTGCAAAGGCTTCTCTATTTGTTGCTCATGCTCGAGGCGCGAGATACGAAGCAGAGGGTTGTGCTCCACCTGAAGCGGAGTTTCAAGCTCGCCAAGCCCTGACTTGCACAAACCTTATCAACTCATTTGGATGTGCCGATTTGATGAAAAATGAAAAAGGTAATTGGCTTGTTCTTGAAGTCAATACGGACGGTATTTATAATCACGTTGACCGCGACATAAATATCGGCAATATTGCCAACGAAATTGACGAACGCATAGCCAGAGCTTTCCATGCTTGGAGCCGCAGCTAAAAGCGATCCAAATTGTCACGCTCGATATTGAGACAGGTGGATGAGACATAGTATGATAATTATATTTACACATTCAAACATACAAAAAACTCATACATAATTTATAAAAAAATCCAGAAATTATGAGCGACTCATCAACCAGACCAGCCCTAATCACCAAAGTTATCCCCGACAGCATCTGCGCCGAAATGGGATTTGAACCCGGAGACTCCATCGTCGCCGTTAACGGCCAAAAACCTCGCGACTTGATCGACTATCAATTCCTGTGCGCCGATGAATTTATCGAACTTGAAGTTTTAGATGCCAAAGGCAAAACTCACAAGTTGGAAATAGAAAAAGAGTATGACGAAGACTTGGGTGTGGAATTTGAAACTGCCCTGTTCGACGGACTAATTCAGTGCAACAACCGCTGCCCTTTTTGCTTTATTGACCAGCAGCCTCCGGGAAAGCGCGAAACTCTCTATCTCAAGGATGATGACTACCGCCTCAGCTTTCTTTACGGCAGCTATCTGACTCTCACGAATCTGACTGAAAAAGAATGGAACCGAATCGAACAAATGCGGCTTTCTCCTCTGTACGTTTCGGTACACGCTACGGAACCGGATGTGCGAATTAGGCTGCTGAAAAATTTTCGGGCTGGGAAGATTTTAGAACAAATTAAATGGTTTAAAGAGCGCCGCTTGCAAATTCACGCTCAAGTTGTTGTTTGTCCCGGGATTAATGATGGGGAACATTTGGAACGCACTTTGTTGGATTTGGCAAAGTTTCATAGGGGAAATATTCCCGCTGTGGCTTCGGTGGCTGTGGTGCCGGTGGGTTTGACTCGCTTTCGTCCTGCTGAAGATGAATTGATTGCCGTGACTCCGGAAAAAGCGCGGGAAGTCATCGCGCAAGTGCAGCAAATTCAAGCTGTTTTGAGTAAGGGGAAAAGCGGTAAAAAGGCGAATAAAAAAAGTTCAAAATTTACCCCCCCCAGCCCCCCCTTAGTAAGGGGGGGAGAAGAGTTAGAAGATTTAGAAGATTTAAACTTCCCTGTGGCAAGGCGAAATTCAAAATCTGGTTGTATTTGGTTGGCTGATGAGTGGTTTTTAATCGCTGGTTTGGATTTGCCGTCTGCTGCTGATTATGAGGATTATCCCCAAATTGGTAACGGTGTGGGTTCGATCCGCCAGTTTATTGGGCAGTTTGAAACGGCTTTTGCTAAGCTGCAACCGCTGCCGGTTATTGGGCCGCGCCGATTGGTTTGGGTGGTGGGAAATGCTGTTGAAAAGGCTTTTCGGCCGATCGCACAACAACTAAACCAAATTCCCGGCTTGTCCGTCAACATGGTGGCACTGTCCAGCCGCTACTGGGGACAAACTATCACTGTCACGGGTTTGCTCACCGGGCAAGATTTGCTGGAAGCTTTGCAGGGAAAAGACTTGGGAGATGGCATCCTCCTGCCTTCGGTGATGCTAAAACAGGGGGAACCTCGTTTTCTCGACGACATGACCGTAGAACAGCTCGAAAACTCGCTGAAAACCCGGATTTTGCCGGTGAGCGGAGTAGAGGAACTAATCTCGGGGGCGATCGGTCTGGCAACTGCACAAGTTCCATTGTAAATTTTGAATCAAGCCTTCAAAAGCAACACGAGTACGGTAATTGTGACTTGTAACTGTCGGGTTCAGGAAACAAACTAGAAACTTGAGACCTCAATCTTGCTTTAAAATTGTCTCTAGAATTGCAAAGTAATTAAAAAATTATGCGTGTTTTTCGTCAAATCGTGGTGGTCGGAGTGGGCGCTGCAATTACTTTCAGCAACGCCGGACAGAGTGCTTCAGCGCAGCCTCCGGCTCAATCTCAGGACAGTTCCCCCCTTAGCAATCAGATCGAATTAACGCAGGATATTCGATCGACCTCGAACACAGCCTCAGAACCAGCATCAGATCCCGAACAGTCGATCGCCCTTAACCAACAAACCTCCGAGTCTAACATCGCCTCAACTCTCCCAACCGAGCCCTCCCTGGCATCAAAGCCTCAACAGGCTGCTCCGGCTGCCCCCTCAATGCAGTCTCCGCAGAATTTGGCGCAATCTCGAATACCGGTACCGACAGGCGAGAGGCAGAAACCTGTCCCGAGCAGCCCTAACAATGTTCCGGTGCCTTCTTTGCCAACACCAGTTCCCCGCGGCACTCCCAACGAAAGTTTCCCCCCTCTCACCCCGAAGGGTATTTTAGAGACCCGGCCTCCGGGTTCCCTGGAACCAAACCCGAATCCGCTGCAGTTTCCGACAAATCCCGAGGATGTCAGGATCGAGCAAACTGAGTCAATTACCTTGCAGCAGGCGATCGACCTCGCCCGCCGCAACAGTCAAACTTTGCAAATCGCCCAGCAACAAGTCGAACAAACTCGATCGGTACTGCGCGAACAGCAAGCTGCCTTATTTCCAGACCTGACTTTTCAAATGGGCGCGAGCCGCAGCGTCAGCGCCAGCGGACAGATTGGGGTGCAGACTCGGCTCCGCCAGAATGATGCTTTACCCGCCAACCGCCAACTGCCGGCGAACTCTCCCGAGTTTCAAAATTTCGGCAGCACCAGTCTCAACAACACTTTGCAGTTGAGCTACGACCTCGACATTTTCGGCCGCCGCACGGCTAATATCCGCGCGGCTAGGGAACAGTTGCGCTTCCGGGAACTGGATGTGGAACGCCAAGCCGAGCAACTCCGCTTCGACACTGCTGAGGCTTACTACAACCTGCAAAACTCCGACGGACAAGTTGCTATCCGCCAAGCTTCGGTGAGAAATGCCCAGCAAAGTTTGCGGGATGCCGAAGCTTTGGAACGGGCCGGGGTGGGAACGCGGTTTGCTGTGTTGCAGGCTCAGGCAAATTTGGCTAACGAAGTGCAGCTATTGTCAGTGGCCCGTCGCGATCAGCGAGTGGCCCAGCGGCGGCTGGCTGAGATTTTGAATATCAGTCAGTCGGCGAATTTGACGGCGGCTGACCCGGTGGAGCAAGCTGGCTCTTGGCGGCTGTCTTTGGAAGAAAGTATCGTGCAGGCTTTTAAGAATCGCCCCGAGTTGGAACAGCAGTTGGTACAGAGGAATATCAGCCAGCAGCAGAGGCGATCGATTCGGGCGGGGGGGCTGCCTCAAGTGAATGTCACTGGTTCCTACAACTTCTTGGGGCAAACTTCTGACAACCCAGACCCGTTTGCAACTCGCGGCTGGGCGAGCGGATATGCGGTGCAAGCGAATCTGACTTGGAGTATCTTCGACGGGGGCGCGACGAGGGCGAGGGTGCAACAGCGGGATGCTGATATTGCGATCGCCGAAAGTCGATTTGACCAACTCCGCAACCAGGTGCGCCGGGAAGTTGAACAAGCTTATTTTGGCTTGGAGTCGAGTTTTGAAAATATCGAAACTTCTGAGGCGGGGGTTTTGCAGTCGAGGGAAGCTCTGCGTCTTGCCAGATTGCGGTTTCAAGCTGGTGTGGGCACTCAGACGGATGTGATTCAGGCGGAAACGGATTTGACTAGGGCTGAGAGAAACCGATTGTCGGCAATTGTCAACTACAACCTGGGCCTTTCGTCTCTCCAGCGGGCTGTGAGCAATCTTCCCACTAATAACCTCTCGGATGCTCCTTGATACCAGTTGACAGTTGACAGTTGACAGTTGACAGTTGACAGTTGAGAGTTGACAGTTGACAGTTGACAGTTGAGAGTTGACAGTTGACAGTTGACAGTTGACAGTTGACAGCGACCTCGACCTCGACCTCGACCTGTACCTTGAAGTCCGAGGATTGGAGCAATGAATAGTCTGATTTTAATTTCTCCCGCTCGAGCGGGCGGGCTTTAAACCAATTCTTTCTGGTAAAAAAAAGCCCACTATACCTCAACTCCAAGCCACGATCTGCATCAGTCAATCCCACTCATCACTCATTCCCAATTCTAAAATCTAAAATCTAAAATGGGTTGGGTTGGGTTGGGTTGGGTTGGGTTGGCTTGGGGCGATTCCTGCTCGGGATAGCTACGCCACGTGTCCTTGAATCAAAAAGGCAATTAGACATTTGTTAAATATCCGACACTTCACTTAATATTTTGTAATAGAGTTCTATGTCAACTGCGTTAAAGGATCGGCAATGGCCAATATCAAGTTTGTGAAGGAAAATCAGGAAGTCATCGCAGCAGACGGAGCCAATTTGAGGCTCAAAGCTCTAGAAAACCGCATCGACTTGTACAGGTTTTCGGGAAAGATGATGAATTGCGGGGGCTACGGTCAATGCGGCACCTGCATTGTGGAAATTGTCGAGGGAAGTGAAAATCTGTCGCCCCGCACTGACTTTGAGAACCGCAAGCTCAAGAAAAAGCCCGAAAATTATCGTTTGGCTTGTCAAGCTATGGTTAACGGCCCGGTGAGCGTGAAAACTAAGCCCTAGCTGGGGTTTCCGAAGGAAGGAAGAAGGAAGAAGGAAGAAGGAAGAAGTCAAGCGTGAAGAAGGCTCGCTTCGGCTTCGCGAGCGGGTAAAAAGAAGTCAAGCGTGAAGAAGAAGTAGACATTCTCCCGCTCTCCGCTTCTGGGGATCTCCCAAGCTCCGAGTCTCCGAGTCTCCGAGGCTCCTTCTGTCTTCGAGTTTTCCTTTTGCCTTTGAGTGGTATCCTAGTCGTGTGTGTTTTCCTATTTTTCGATAGAGGCGGGGGTCTTCATGGAAGTTAACGATTTAGGGTTTGTGGCAACCATTCTGTTTGTATTGGTTCCCAGCGTTTTTCTAATCATTCTGTACATTCAAACGGCTAGCCGTCAAGGCGGAAAAGAGTAGCCACTGCTGCTATTTCTTTCTGGCGAAAGCTGATTGCAAAAAAAAGCGCCAACAGTTTTTTGCTGGGGCGCTTTTTTTGTTAACTGTTAGCGCTGACAGTTTAGCCGACTGTGCGGGCTAGCAAGACGGGACAGTTGGCGTAGACTCGCACGTAGTCTGATAGCGAATTTCCCAGGAGTCGATCGAGATCCACAAAGTTTTTAGCAACGTTTGGCCGCCGATCGGGAGAACCGATTACCAACAAATCGGCATTCAAGTCGTCTGCAATTTGACAAATAGCTTCCCCGGGCTTGCCTGTGGCACTCACGCAGCGGTAGCTAATTCCCATTTGTTTCGCGAGTGCTACTGCAGGGGCCAATACGGGGTCTTTTTCAGCAGTTGCTGTTAAATCTTCAGTGGATTTTCCCGTCAAATCTTTGGTGACGTGTACTAGAATTATCTGTCCGCCGCTGACTTCTTTGACCAAAGATAGCGCAAGCTGCAATGACTGTTTGGCGGATTCTGAGTTGTCTAGCGCCACCATGACGCGCTTGATTCTTTTGACGTAGATATCGTCTTTTACTAACAGCATCGGTCTGGATGTTAGCTGGAAAACGTACTGGCTGACTGAGTTTTCCAAAATCGATTGCAGCCGTCCGAGTCCCCGGGAACCCATAATTACTAAGTCGGATTGTTCTTCTTCTGCGACTTGGCAAACTGTGGTTTTCGGGTCTCCCTGTTTCAGCCGCGGATTGACTTTGCTGGGATCTATTTTCAAAGACTGGACTGCTTGTGCTAAAATCTTGCCTCCTTCTTCCAACTTGGCGGCCATGCCTTCGGAGGTTACTTGCTGCGGCACGACGTGCAAGACGGTGACAGAGCTTTGTTGCAAGGAAGGGATGTCCATCAACATATTAAACATCTCTTCGCACAAGCCGCGACCGGCGACGGCTACTAAAATTTTTTCTATCATGGTTTTTGGTGTGAAAACAGTTGAGTTTTGTTGTGCGGCGCTCTCACTAGGGCGTTGTTACTCTAGTGGCTTAATGTCAAGCATAAGCCTGAAGTTTGCTTTATGATTTGTAGAAATGTAGCGTTTTGGAACAATTTGTAACGTGTTAGAGAACGATCGAACTCAACCAGAACTCGCAGCGGCTGGCGCTATTCAAAAGCGGTCGGGGATGGACTCGGAGGGCTGGTTTGAATATTTGGTGCGAGTCTACCCCCACCATACTGACTACAGCGGCGCGGTTTGGCACGGGACTTATCTGGCTTGGATGGAGGAAGCTAGGGTGGAAAGTTTGCGCTCTCTCGGCATCGAGTATGCAGAGTGGGTGGCGCAGGGTGTGGAATTGCCGGTGGTTGAGCTTTCGCTGCGCTACCACCGCTCTGTACAAATGGGTCAATCTGTGGCAGTCAGAACGCGGATGGCTGCTAGCGAGGGTGTGCGGCTGCTTTGGGATTACGAAATTCGATCGGCTGATACTCAGGAGTTATATGTGACGGCACAGGTAACTTTGGTTGGTGTCGATCGCGAGAAAGGTAAGATTATGCGTCAATTACCCGCAACAGTGCAGGCAGCTTTGACAAAGTTAACGATCAACCCTTAGACTTATCTGTTATATCTCCCCAATAACTTTTGTGGAGCAGGCATCCTGGCTGCCTTTGACTGTTTTTTTTGGAGATATCTATTTTGACAAAGTTGGCGATCAACCCTTAGACTTATCTGTTATATCTCCCCAATAACTTTTGTGGAGCAGGCATCCTGGCTGCCTTTGACTGT
>NZ_JAUBVK010000033.1:37309-44595 GCF_036705795.1 Microcoleus sp. ARI1-B5 | reverse complement strand
TTTTTTGGAGATATCTATTGGGGGTCATGGCTCAAGTTTGTATAAGGTATTGTGCCCTCGCCGAAGCCAGCCCCTTTTTCAAGATTTTGTTAGTACCTAAATTGATCCTAGATTATGATTAAAATTCTTGATTCTACCTTGAGAGAGGGAGAACAAACCCCTGGAGTTTATTTCGCACCTGAAACAAAGTTAAAAATTGCGGAGTTTTTAGACCACATAGGAGTTGATATTATTGAAGCTGGCAATCCTGCTGTAGATAGCGAAATTGCTTTAGCCGTTACCCGCATTGCCAATGCTGGACTAAAAGCAAAAATAGGCGCTCATTCGCTCTGCCGAATAGATGATGTTAAAAAAGCCCTGGATTGTAATGTCAGCTTTTTAGGCGTGTTTTTTAGTGTATCCTCTCAACGATTGCAATGCGACTATAATATCTGTTTAGATGAAGCCCTAGATAAAATTGTGGAAGTAATAACTTATGCTAGAGAGCAGAATGATAGTTTATTGATTCGCTATACGCCGGAAGATACAGTTCGCTCTCCTATGAAAAATGTGATTGAGGCGGCTAGCGCAGCAGTGCAGGCTGGAGCTAATATAATCAGCATAGCTGATACCACTGGATATACAAACCCATTTCAACAAAAACGTAGTATTTATTATTTTGTCAAAATCCTGAAGGAGGAACTAGCCAAACGAGAATTATATCCACAAATAGAAGTTCATTGCCACAACGACCGAGGTTTAGCTTTAGCAAATGCCTTGGATGCCTACAGAGCGGGAACAGATATTATTGATGTCAGCGTGATGGGACTAGGGGAAAGAGCTGGTATAGTAGATTTGGCTGAGTTACTAATAAATTTATCCGACCTTATTGAGGAGAAAAACTTTTGGAAACTAGAATATTTGAAAGATTTGTATAATTTGGTAAGCGAGTATTCTCATGTACCTATTTCTCCTCATCACCCTGCCGTGGGGAAAAATGCTTTTACCCATTATGCAGGTGTTCACGTTACGGCAATGGCAAAAAATGAGCGCCTATATCAAAGTTTAAATCCAGAAATTTTTGGAATTAAAAGTAGTATAGCATTAGGGATGCAATCGGGATTGACTGCTGTTGAATTAGCTCTAAAGCAGATTGGCAGAGAGGAACTGGCTGAAAACAAATATTTAGTAGCTAAGATTCTTAAAGAAATTAAAGAAATTGCTAAAAGAGGAACCCCAATCGATATCGAGAAAGAATTTCTAGAATTTATTGATAATTACTAATTTACAGTAGCACCTACCCAGTGAAAAATGCTATAGTTTGGATGATTTCAGAATAATACACACCTCTCCCTAGATAGTAATAATGTCAATAACCCCAGCAGAAAACTCTAACGAATTAAGGCAAGAAGAGAAGACATCATCTGAAAAATGGTGGACTCTAGTTGGTATTGGTATTGGCGTATTCATTTTTGCTTTGGATGTGTATATAGTTAACTTGGCTTTGCCAGTTATGGTTGAATCTCTCCATACCAGTTTTGCCACGATTCAATGGGTAGTTTTAAGTTACTTGCTGGCAATCGCCATATTTGTAATATTGGTATCAAAATTAGGTGATATCTGGAACAAGAAGCGATTGTACATTATTGGCTTAACAATCTTTACGATCAGTTCACTATTGTGTGGAATGGCGCCAAATGTCTGGTTTTTAATAGCGTTTCGAGGATTGCAAGGAGTAGGTGCTGCGTTTTTATCTGGCTTGGGAACTGCGATGATTGTGGAGGCATTTCCAGCGGCAGAGCGGGGACTGGGACTAGGTATTAGAGCGGGAATTTACGGAATGGGGATTACCTTGGGGCCCATGGTAGGAGGAGTGCTGATGAGTGTGGGAGGCTGGCCTTTAATTTTCTGGGTGAATGTTCCGATTGGGATTGTTGCCATTTTGATTGTGGCTTTTTTTGTACCGAATTCTGCGATTAGTGGAAACCCCGAAAACTTTGATATCATCGGTACGCTGATATTGACCACCGTCTTAACTTCTTTTATTCTTGGCATTACCCTATTACAGAAGGGTAATTCTCATATTGCCATATATATGCTGGGTTTTTCTGTCGTCAGCTTGATTGGCTTTTTATGGTTAGAATCCCGAATAGCAGCACCAATGATCGACTTGAAAATGTTTCGCTCCCTAGAGTTGAGCCTGGGCTTAACGCTACGTTTTATTGCAAATTTCGCGATCGCAGGTGTCATCTTCATCCTTCCTTTTTTCTTCACTTTCCTTGAACACTATTCAACTCAAAAATCTGGTTTTTTAATGGTAGTACCGTCACTTCTGATTGTGACGACTGCGCCTATTTCGGGTATTCTTTCCGACCGTTTTGGCACGCAGGTAATTACTTTAATGGGTCTAGTATTTATGGCAATTGGATGTTTTTTAATCAGCAGATTTGATACTGAATTAACTGTCATCAAGTATATTTTGGGGATTATTCCCTATGGGGTAGGAGTGGCGATGTTCAACTCTCCTAACAATAGCTCTATTATGGGAGCCGCACCACAAGAGCGATTAGGTATTGCTTCGGGATTGTTGTCATTTTCGCGGATATTAGGGCAGATGCTGGGAGTACCAATAGTAGGTGCTTTGTTCTTCTTTACCACAAGTTTTAGCGCTAATTTTGCACCGAATATCGATATTAGCAATGCGCCTGTACAAGCATTACTTTTTGCTACACATACTACTTTTTTGGTGCTTGGGGTTTTATTAATGGTTTCGACAATGTTTGCAACTTTGTTTTGGTGGAGAGAGAATAAAAAAGCGGCTCTCCTATAAAAATCATTTGCTGTTGATTTTAGTAAGGATTTTTCAGGCTTAATTCAGTTCTGATTGCTCACTTCCCTGGGATTCCAGCGCTTTCTTTTTCATCATTTGAAAAATGTTGTAAAATCCGTTAGCGGGGGAAGGTCTCAAACTCACATTCAATCCCGTGTCTTGAATAAAATCTGGGGTAATGGTGACAATTTCAGCAGGCGTTAATCCGCTCAAACCTTCCACCACCAAGCCAACTAATCCTTTGACTAAGTAGGTCGGTGCGAAAAAACCGAACTATGTTAAAATAAGTAAAGACAGGGAAGACCTCTACCAAGGTAATTAAATATATGGGCGCTAGATTATCGATGTCATGAAGTCCAAAAATTATGGTCGAAGTGAGAAAAAGAAAAGTTTTCAGTTTTGTGGATTTTTGCGTATTGCCTTAAATGGCTGCAAATAGAAGTTTGCTACACTATTAAACGGTTTTGCTTCATCGCCAGGTAAACCTAAATCTAGCTTTTCATAGCTTTGCGGCACGTACAATGTAGCAAACATCCAGTCCCAAACTGCGAATATCTTACCGTAGTTTGCGTCATAATACTTGGAATCGTTAGCATGATGAATATAGTGTTGAGCTGGACTAATAAAAACATGGCTGAGCCAGGAAGGAAATGCTAGCCAGATATGAGAATGGCGGAAGTTACCAGTGATATAAAAGGCGAACAGCAGAAAGGGTATGCCATTGAGATATAGAACCTGCATCTGGCTGCCAAACAGATATGTCCACAATCCTATCGCTATACCGGAACTGATAGAGACCGCCATTGTTTGGACAACATAATCGACAGGATGATGGCGGTATAAAGTAAATGGAGTAAGCACTTCAGCCGTGTGATGGATTTTATGGAATTCCCAGAGCAAAGGAATTTTATGCCTTAGGTAATGATTGTAGAAATAGCCAAAGTCAATAGCCAGTATTAGAAAAATACTAAAAGCAACATCATGCCAAAGCTGCGTCTCGGTTACTGGGAAAAGGGTAGTTACGCCAGTTAGCTCGGTTAGAGAGCCGCTGACTACACCAGCAATAGCGGTTGCAGATATGACTGTGGCGATTGGTACTACGATCAAGCTTTTTATCAATATAATGGGTAAGTAGTTCTGATAATCCAGGATTGCGGAATGATGAAGATAAATGTCTTTGGGAAAGCAGTATTGCAGGAAGCTCTTCTTCTCTTCTGTCTTGGCAAAGTGCAGTAGGTAGAGCAGTAGTGCTATTGATAATGAGGAAAGCAGATACAGCCAGTAAATCTGAGAATCCGGCACAACTAGCTGTTTTAGTGGGTATAAACAACTCTTTAATATTGACTTCATTATTTCCATAGTAGCCTCCATGTGAAGATAGATATGGGGAATATGCTGGCATTATCCAAATTTTGTGTACCCCAAAGGAGTACGCCATCTGGTGCAAGCTCAAACCGAAACTGAATGTAGTGTACCACATATACATAGAATCTGCTGTATCGCTTTCGGGAAATGCTGGGAGTCTCTTGGCATACCACAGCAGTTGTTAGTAGCGCTGTTTCGGATCGGAATGTCGCTGAAAGCGCTGGACGATTTTAGCTAGGGGTGCGGGTAGCGTCGATCGATAAATTTGCTGCCTTTGGGCGACGATTTAGCTGTTGGTTTGGGGGTTTCGCTGGTGCGATCGCGCTTGTTGATTGGGGGGTTGCTACTTTGCTAGCTGCGAGTGCTGTCAGCATCGGCGGATTGATTGGTTTTGTGGGATTGGTTGTGCCTCACGGGGTGCGTTTGTTGCTTGGTAATGAATATCGGTTTGTGTTGCCGATGAGTGCGATCGGCGGTGCTTGGGTGTTGACTTTTGCTGATTTTTTGGCTCGTTTGGGTGCCGTAGAATTGCCTGTGGGTACGGTTACGGCTTTGTTGGGTTCTGCGCTGTTGGTCTGGCTGCTTTATCGGCGTTCTACTCAGTAGGAAAGAAGGAAGAAGGAAGAAGGAAAACGGAAGAAGGAAAACGGAAGAAGGAAGAAGGAAGAAGGAAGAAGGAAAACGGAAGAAGGAAAACGGAAGAAGGAAGAAGGAAAACGGAAGAGGCAAGAAGGAAAATGAAAAAAATCAAATGTTAGGCTTTTTTTTTTCTTATTTTTCTCCTATTTTGAATTTCCTATTTTCATTTTTGAAGTCTCAATTTTCAAATCTCAATGCTTAAGGCTCAATTCCTAATTACTAAAATAAAATGTGTTTAGAAATTAAAAATTTTACTGGGGGTTACTTGGATTATTTGCTGACTCAGCATATCGAGATTATTCCTCATATTGTGGATTTGCTTCGCTAATCGGACTTGCGCAGAATATCTGACTGTAGTGTCAACAAGCGCGTCAAATTTAGTGCCGATCTACTGTTTGACGATTAGGTCTTCGAGCCCCCCTAACCCCCCTTCTTAAGGGGGGAGTAGGGGGCAACCGGAAGCGCTCTTGCGTCAACCCCTACTCCCCTTTTGAAGGGGTATGCGAGGGGGAGCGAGACTCGGCTATAAACGAGAGATACAAAGGTTTTCAGGCGATTGTTGACACCAATGCACACCTTACCTGTTGGGTTTTTGTAAATAAATATAAATTGCCGAGCCAAGTGAACACAGGCGCGCAAGTTGTGATAGCCTGAGTAAGTTAGCGATTTCTGGATGTCCCTTTTTTGAGGGCAAGCTGCAAGGCAAATCAATTTATATGAATTAGATAAAACAAATGGAAGCATTACTTTTATTAATAGGATTTGGAGGCGGGGCCTTAGTCTGCTGGCTAATTTTGAATAAGCGAAATTCACGGAATTTGGTGCGGATGCAGGGTTCGCAGGAGGCGATATCGAAGCTGGCGTCGCAGTTGGATGCCCGAACTTCGGAATTGCGGGAAAAGATGCAGAATGAAAATGAGCTAAATTCAGAATTGTCCCAGTTGCAAACTCGCTTAGAAGTTGTGACGGGCGAGCAAGATTTGTTAAATACTCAAGTGTCGGAATTGGAAGGATTTTTGGCAGGAATTGCCGAGGAGCGATCGCAAGTTAATTCTCTGATTGCGGATTTGCAGTTTCAGCTAGAAAATGCTGAACAAGCTCAGTCTCAGTTAGCGGAAGTGGCAGAACTTAAATATCAGTTAGAAGTTGCAACTCAGGAGCGATCGCAACTTAACGCTCAAATGCTGGAAATGCAAGCAGAATTAGAGACAGTTGATGCAGAACGTTCTCAATTTCACGGTCTGCTGTCGGAATTTGAAAGTCAGTTGGAAACTGCTAGTCAAAGCAGATTGCAGGTACAGTACCAGTTGTCGGAAATTCAAATTAAGTTCGATCGCTCGATTCAAGAGCGGGAGCAGCTTCAGTCTCAACTCTCGGGCTTGCAAGCTCAACTGGAGAGTGCAGAGCAAGAACGAGAAATACTCAATTCTCAATTGCAAACCGCTAGCCAACAACTAAATCAACCGCAACCTGAATTATTAGAGCTGGAAAGACAGTTAGAAGCTGCTAATCGGGATAAAATGCAGTTAAACTATCAAGTTTCCGAGCTGCAAAGTCAATCAGAAATGGTGGTTCGAGAGCGAGAACAACTGCTGTCTCAGTTGTCAGAATTGCAGGCTCAATTAGAAACGGCTAACAGAGAGCGATCGCACCTTTACTCTCAACTCTCCGAATTCCCAAGTCAAATCGAGACAGCCAATGAGAGTCAAACTCAACTGCAATCTCAAGTATCTGAGTTAGAACAGCATTTAGAAATTGTATATCAAGAGCGATCGCAACTGCAATCTGATTTAGAAAATGCTAACACAGAGCGATCGCAGCTCAATTCTCAAATCTCGGAACTTCAAACTCAAATCGAGACAGCCAACCAAAATCAAACTCAACTGCAATCTCAAATATCCGAGTTAGAAAATCAGTTAGAAAGTGGGCGTCAAACTCGCTCAGAATTGGAATCTCAGCTCAATTCTCAAATCTCGGAGTTGCAAACTCAAATCGAGACAGCCAACCAAAATCAAAATCAACTGCAATCTCAAATATCCGAGTTAGAAAATCAGTTAGAAAGTGGGCGTCAAACTCGCTCAGAATTGGAATCGCAGCTCAATTCTCAAATCTCGGAGTTGCAAACTCAAATCGAGACAGCCAACCAAAATCAAAATCAACTGCAATCTCAAATATCCGAGTTAGAAAATCAGTTAGAAAGTGGGCGTCAAACTCGCTCAGAATTGGAATCGCAGCTCAATTCTCAAATCTCGGAGTTGCAAACTCAAATCGAGACAGCCAACCAAAATCAAACTCAACTGCAATCTCAAATATCCGAGTTAGAAAATCAGTTAGAAAGTGGGCGTCAAACTCGCTGGCAATTGGAATCTCAGCTCAATTCTCAAATCTCGGAACTTCAAACTCAAATCGAGACAGCCAACCAAAATCAAACTCAACTGCAATCTCAAATATCCGAGTTAGAAAATCAGTTAGA
>NZ_JAUBVK010000033.1:0-37209 GCF_036705795.1 Microcoleus sp. ARI1-B5 | reverse complement strand
CAACTGCAATCTCAAATATCCGAGTTAGAAAATCAGTTAGAAAGTGGGCGTCAAACTCGCTCAGAATTGGAATCTCAACTCAATGCTCAACAGTCTCAATTGCAAAGTCAAATCGAGACAGCCAATCAAAATCAAAATCAACTGCAATCTCAAGTATCCGAGTTACAACAGCAGTTAGAAACGGCGCATCAAACTCGATCGCAATTGGAATCTCAACTCAATTCTCAACAGTCTCAATTGCAAAATCAAATCGAGACAGCCGAGCAAAATCAAAATCAACTGCAATCTCAAGTATCCGAGTTACAACAGCAGTTAGAAACGGCGCATCAAGAACGGTTGCTGCTAAGATCGCAACTTTCCGCAGCGGGCGATCGAGAATTTGCAGAAGCTGAATCAGCGCCAAAAACAGGATCTACTTCGGCTCGCCGATTGGGAAAAAGTAGTAAAGAATGGGTGGTTTGTCAACAGGGTCAAGGCAATTATACCACTATTAGCGAAGCGGTAAAAAATGCTGCTCCCGGTAAGCGGATTTACGTACAGCCCGGTTTGTATAGAGAAAGTATAATTCTCGACAAATCTGTAGAAATTATCGGCTGCACAGAAGCTGGTAGCGTCACTATTGAAAGCACCGATTCAAACTGCATCAAAATGGAATCAGACAGTGCTTTAGTGCGCGGTTTAACAATGATTTCGACGGGGAAATTTTATGCTGTAGATGTTCGCAAAGGCGAGTTAATCGTAGAAGATAGCGATATCACTTCTGCTGACTATTCTGTGGTCGGAATTTGCGGGCCTGAGGCTGATTCTGTGATCCGCCGCTGTCAAATTCATGACGGGGTATGGAACGGAATTTTTATTTCGGATGATGGCAAAGCAACGGTGGAAGATTGCAGTATTTATGAGAATGGCAGTCTGGGCATCGGTGTCGGATTAGGAGGGAAATTGATAGCGCGCAGGTGTCGGATTAATGGTAATGGAAGCGAGGCGATCGCAGTTTATAGAAATAGCATTGCTACGGTGGATGATTGCGATTTAACGGGCAATGCTGGGGGTGCTTGGCGGATTGCAGATAATGGATACGTGCGCGGCAAAGGCAATCAAGAATAGTCGATCGTTGATAGTCGATCGTTGGTTAAGGAAGTTTTATCGATCTTGCCGAGATTCGATCGATTTTTCCGAGAGTCCGACAGGGGTTAAAAACCCCTGTCTCATAGCGAAAGTCCTCTAAAAGAAAACTAAAATTTACCGTAATTTTTATTGTAATTAACAGTCGGTTTTAACCGACTTAAGCTATGAGGCAGGGGTTTAAACCCCTGCCGGACTTCTGGGTTGCGGGTTTAATCTCGTTCATCAATTCCTAACAAGCGAGCGGGGTTTTCCTTCATCATTAAATCAATTTCGCCCTGAGAAATGCCTTCATCCATCAACTTTTCTACAAATAACTTGTAACCTTCTGCGGGTAAAGGATCGGGTTTTCTTCCCAAATCGGTGCTGAGAACAAAATGCTCGGCTCCGATTAGTTTAATCGCTGCTACCATCTGATTAATTGAAACGTGATGCCAGTTTCTGTGTCCCTTGTCAGCGGCATTTTCTCCCATCAAATCGTTGACAAATGCTAGTTCTAGAAAGGCTCCCGTTGCGGCGGCTGTTTTCATGTTTTCTAGGGACAAACCGGGTACGTCGGCCATTGCGTGGGTAATCAGGATGTTTTTAATGTTGAGAAGGTTGGCTTGCCGGACAACTGCCATCACTTCTTCTGAGGAAATATGCCCGGTTTCCAGCACTAAATTATCTCTAGCTACAATCTTGAGTACCGCTTCAGTTTCCGGTAAAAGTTTGCCGTTTTCTGCTACTTTAATCCCAATTCCCGACTTGCCAAAAACCTTTAAATGATGTTCGGCATCAACGGTTGGCAGCCACACTATTTTACCGTATTTGCCGCCGATGCGGTGCATTGCTTCTACAGCGTCGGGATTAAGCCCACCTACGGCATGATTGAGAACAATTCCCCCGAAAACTTCGATTTGCGGTACAATTTTATTGACCAAAACTGCGCGCGCTGCTGTGCTGGCATAGTGATTTTTTAAGACAACTGCTTTCATGTGCGATCGCGCGGCTGACTCAGCTACCTCAAAATCGTCCAACCTGCGGGGAATCACATCGGGAGACGAATGGATGTGAAAGTCGATCGCACCTTCTATCTGCAAATCTCCGACAGCACAAACAGGCTGGCTAAACCCACAGCAAACAATACAAAAAATTGCAACTATTGCAGCAATTTTTAACTTAATCGATCGAACAAAAAACACTTAATTTTTACGCCAGCTAACTTAAAAAAAGTCGATATAGTACCAAATCCGGGGAAAGTAATCTTCTTTGTGATGTCGCAAAAGTGCGTCGCTTGTGAGATATTGGTTTGAGGCGAGAATTGTTCGTAGCGACGCACCCTAGGGCGTGTTTTCAAACTGCGACCTCAGATCCATATCCCCCTAAATCCCCCTTAAAAAGACCCACTTTTAGACTCTTTCTCCCCCCTTAAAAAGGGGGGCCGGGGGGGATCTCAGAGGCAAGAAAACGCACCCTAGGGTCTCCTAAATCGGGGTTATATCTTGTCCGAACTCGTCTTACTGCAAGAAGATTAGTTCGTAGTGTGGACTTTAGTCCGCAAAATGCTGCGGACTAAAGTCCACACTACGAACCGTTAAAGAAAAGATTTAACCGCATTTGCCAAATCGGCTGCATACTCTTCGTGCAAGCCCAAAGAACCCGGAATAAATCGCGATTCAACACCCGGTAATTGGGCTAATACTTCCATTTCAGCCTTAGACTTTGGCGGCGATTTCTCAGCAATTACAACCATCACCGGCACTGCTAAATTTTGGAAGTTAGCGATAAATTCTTCCCTGGTTTTTGCAGGATCTAAACCACCAGTTACAAAAGCCGCCGAACCAAATCTCGCCCCTGCTTTCTGCGTGACTTTCCACTTGTTTTGGATGAAATCCGGCGTGACTTTGGCTGCATCCGCCCAGACGTGGCGGCGGTACATCAAACCCAGGAATGACGGCGCAGTGTTCAGTTTGTAAAGGAATTGACCGAGTAAGGGCGATCGTACTAATTCTCTCACGATTCCGTGCCAACCGCTTTGCTGCTTGCTCATCGTCGGTAAAGGCCCGCGCCAAGTTGGCGCAGCCAACACAATCTTCGACCAAACATTCGGCTTTGACTGCGCTAATTGCATCGCATAACCCGCAGCGTGACCGGCCGCAACTACAGCCACAGGAATATTAAAATTTGACTCAACAAAATCCTGAAGAAATTGATGGTACAATTGCGGTTCGTAGTCGGTGCGCGGTCGATCCGAGTCGCCGAAACCAGGCCAATCTACACTCACAACTTGAAAGTTAGGAGCTAACAATTCTGCTAAAGGACGCATTTCTGCTCGCGTCGAAACCGTACTGAAAGCTGGCAGCAACAATACGGTGTTTCCCTGTCCTCTGGTTTCGTAAATAACTTTGATTTGCGTTCCTTTCCAGTTCCAGAGATATTCCTGAACAGTCGCGGGATAGTTAGCAGAATTAGATTGGGTTACATCAGCAGTCTGAGTCACGGCTTTTTCTCCTGTTAATTTGCTTCTGCTTGCGCGCTAACTTCGCAAGCCAGTGCCTTGTTTCTCATCATTTGAAAGATGTTGTAAAATCCGTTAGCGCGGGAAGGTGTCAGGCTCACATTCAATCCCGTATCTTGAATAAAATCTGGGGTAACGCTGACTATTTCCGCAGGCGTCAATCCGCTCAAACCTTCGACGAGCAAGCCAACTAAGCCTTTAACTAACTGAGCGTCTGAATCGCCTTCAAAGGAAACTTTTCCGTCGGCTAAAGTTGCGGTAATATAAACTTGTGACACGCAGCCCGAAACTTTGTTTTCCGGCAGTTTATTGCTTTCGGGAAATGCTGGCAGTCGCTTCGCATACCACAGCAGTTGTTCGTAGCGCTGTTTCGGATCGGAGTGTCGCTGGAAGCGCTGGACAATTTTAGCTAGGGTGGCGGGTAGCGCGGTATTTGCGGACATGATTTCGAGTAGCGGTTTACTTCGCTAATATTATACATTCTATTTTAGCAGCAGGTGCGATATATCTGCAACATCGGCGTTAATCTGCCGTTAAAAATTCAAAACCACAACTTTTGCCAAAAGTCGAGTCCGTGTGGCTGCGAAGAACCTTGGCAACTACAAACGGCAAAGTTATAGACTGATGAAATCTCAAACTAAACAACTGTTGAGCCGTTCTCGAATTCCATCTGTATCTAAGTTGCGCCCCATGACTGCGAGCTGATTTTTAGGTGTGGAAGACCATTCACCGGCATCTAGTTCGTATCTGGGGCCGCTGAGTTGAAAGATGTGTCTCATCGGACTGTCTTGAAACCAGAGAATGCCTTTTGCCCGAAACACATCGAAGGGCATTCTATCGGTGAGAAATTCTTGAAACTTGTGGACATCAAAGGGTCGATCGCTCTCAAATGACAGGGATACAAATCCGTCGTTATCTAAGTGGCGAGAGTGGTGCCCGTGGTGGTGATGGTGTTCGCGATCGTTGTGGTGTTCGTGTTTTTCTTCGGTTTCAAGATTGTTAAAAGCCTCGGCTGAGGTCAACTCTACACCCAAAATTAACGGTAAAGGAACTTCACCATGTTGAGAGGGGAGAATTCTCGCTCCTTCCTTGACAGTCCTGATGTAAGCTTCTAATTCACTTACCTTTTTTTCAGGAGCTAAATCAGTTTTGTTCAGCAGCACAATATCTGCCAATGCTACTTGTTTAAAAGCTGCTTCGCTGTCAAAATGGTCGGGAGTGAATGTTTCGCTATCAACTACTGTAAGTACAGAATCCAACAGGGTCAAACCCCGCAATTCCGTGCCGACAAATGTCAGGATAATCGGCAGCGGGTCGGCAACTCCGGTGGTTTCGATGACCGTGCAGTCGATGCGGTCTTCCCGTTCTAATACTCGGTAAACGGCATCAACTAAGCCTTCATTGATGGTACAGCAAATACAGCCGTTGCTGAGTTCTACCATGTCGTCTTCGGTAGAAATTAAAAGCTGCGCGTCGATATTGATATCGCCAAATTCGTTAACTAAAACTGCCACTTGTAAATCTTGGCGATTTTTGATAATTTGATTGAGGAAAGTGGTTTTTCCGCTGCCGAGAAAGCCGGTAATTATAGTTACTGGCATTCCTCTTTTGGGGATGTCGGAAATTAAATCTGGGGTTTGTACAGCGAGATTAGTCATTGTTCCTCATCTATTAATTGTAGAGGCTTTGTTTGAACTTGGAAAGCCGCAAAGCATCCCAAGGTAATCGTAGCCCGATCGCACTTCACAGACTCAGCAAGACGCACAACGCACGAGCGATGTACGGGCGATCGAGCTTATCAACCGCCATTATTGTGATAATCATTCTCATCGTATTCGACGATGTGATTTGCGCGCAAGTCCTAAGTTGGTTGTCGCGGATTTAATTCCTGTAGCCTAAAACTCTTGTGGACTGCGCATCCTAGCCGCCCATACAGTTAAAATAGGATAGCTAACTGTATTCTGCACAATAAAAAAGCTCATGATACAGCCTAAAAAACCTAATTTTAATCTGACCAGACGAAGAATCCTGCTGGTAGGACTGGGCGGCATAGCTTTAGTGGGTGGTATTGCAAAAATAGGACATCAGAAAACTCACCATTCAAAACAACATATAACTTTAAAAACAGGAACCTTGGGTAATCTTGACCCGGCTTCTATCAAAGATACCCATCGACTGCGGATTACGCCTATTTCCCTAGAAATTGCCAAGGGATTGATTTTGCCAACCATTGGCTACGATGGAGGTTCACCAGGCCCGGTACTGCGGATGCGTGCTGGCATCCCAACAGCATTGGAAATCTTTAATGAATCAGCGCATCCCGAAACCATACACCTACACGCACAACATTTACTGTCAGAAATAGATGGTGCATTGGAGGAGGGCAGCCCTGCGATCGCCCCTGGAGGACACCTTAAATTCCTCTTTAAACCAACACCAACAGGAACCCATTGGTATCACACTCACGCTCACACAAATGGAGGGTTATATACAGGTCAGCAAGGAGTCCTCATTGTCGGTGGAAAAGACGAACCAGGCAATTTCGATCGCGAAGTCATTCTCATCACCCACGACTGGCACAAACTCGTGGAAGAAACAGCAGGCTTTTTTGCATCAGGGCCGACATTTTCTATTAACGGTAAAGCACTTGGGTTCGGCGAACCAGTGCGGGTTAAAAATGGGGAAAAAGTTCTGTTTCGCATCGTCAACGGCAATGCCGAGCAAGAAATCTATTTAGCCCTCCCAGGACACCGTTTCAAGATCGTGGCACTAGATGGAAATCCAGTGCCCCAGCCCCAAACTTTAGAAGTTCTGCGTATGGGTTCTGGAGAGCGGATTGATGCGATCGTCGAAATGAATAGCCCCGGAGTCTGGATCTTGGGTGACATCCGCAAAGATAGGCGCGATGGCGGGTTAGGTATTGTCATCGAATATGCCAACAAAGCGGGACAACCACAATGGCAGGGATCGTTTCAACAAAACTGGGATTACACAATCTTTGGCGGAGCTGGCGCGGTGACAAAACCCGACGAAATGATTGAAATGGTTTTCAACTGGGGTTGGGGTTGGGGAAATCCCTGGCAAGTTAACGGCAAGCCATTTTGGGAGCAGGATACTTATAAACTGAAAATGGGTCATCGATATCGTCTGATTTTCCGAAATCAAAGCGATGAGCTTCATCCACTACACTTACACCGACATAGCTTTGAATTGACAAATATTGAGGGGAAATCCACATCAGGAATAATTAAGGACACTGTTTGTATCGAACCCAACGGACATATTGAGGTTGATTTCATTGCCGATCGACCTGGGTTAAGCCTGTTTCACTGTCACATGGAAAACCACATGCAAGACGGCTTTATGAGCCTCTTCGAGACTACCTAATCGATAACAAGCTCCAATGATAATCATTCTTACGATATCCTCAGCGACATAGTTTGTCGATCGCCCCGCCTATAAAAGGGCGATCGCCACAGGTGCAAGATATTAGTTAAATCACTTTTTCCTGGAGGAGCCCCGGAGTTATAGGTGGTCGTAACTCCGGGTTTCCCGCGTCGCCTACCTTAGTAACTGATTCTGTGGAGCAGCCAGCGCCAAAGCATTGGGACGATTAGGAATTGAGAAAGGCTGAAGCGAAATCTCTGGCACAGTCAAACCGCCGTCAATATACTCCAGCACTGCCACCAAGTCTTGCTTGTAAGAAACTTCCAAACTCTTGTAAGGCACTTGCCGCCCAAAGATGTCATCCGTTTTCCCCACAACCTCGAAGGAATAGTCCTCAAACTTGCCGGTGGTGAAGAGAAAGTCTTTGTAAGGATCGAAACCCATGATGCTTACATAGTCTTTATCGCCTTCGCCAACATACCAAACTTCCGCTCCCTTGCTTGGGTTAATCAGGTTATCATTGCCGATGAAATAAGTCGTATCGCCTAACCCGCCGAGGAGAAAGTCAGCTTCACCCACACCTGTTGTTTCAGTGCTGAATGCTCCTGTTTCCCTGTTGAGAGAGGTTATTGGAACGCCAAACAGCAAGTCAGAGCCGCCGAAACCAGCAACGAAATTATCTTCAGACGTGCCTGCAAAAATTACCTCTTTTTCTTTGTTGAACTGCCCAACCTTCACATAGTGTTCAAAGGCAGACGCATATTCTCCCCGCGTCACCGCTTGTGCCACGCCGGGGTTTTCTTCCAGGTAGAAGGGTTCCCAGAAGCGAGCTTCACTGCCGAAACTCTCAGAGTCAAACGAGGTTGTGTTACCAACTCCATAGACGTAAGTTCCGCCGGGAATGCTATAAGGCACATCAATTGGGGGATTGCCTTCTATGATGGCAACCAAATCGCCGGTCAGGGTGGAAATCCTCAAGTCGCTGCCGACTTGTTCAAAGTCGTAGTCGAAGGCTCTGCCCGCTAACATGAGGCGATCGATTAGTGTCTCTAGGGTAGTCGGATCTACACCCTCTAGGTCTTCTGGGTTGGCTATAAATTCTGGCTTTTCTCCATAGGAAACGCCATATACGGTGTTGGCCAAATCTTTGATCAGTGCGTAGTCATTGTCTCCCTGACCCACATAGAAGGGTTGCGGAGCTTGGTTCAAGATTGCAGCATTGCCCAGGAAAAAGGTGTTTTCACCTGGGGAACCAATCAGGATATCCACCTCTCCCACGCCAGTGTTTACAGGTTTGACATCTCTGGTGTACACCCCAGCGGTAATTGGTACGCCCACATTACCTGACTCGTACCCAAAACCATACACAGTGTTGTTTCCAACTGTGTTAGCAGCAAATAGATCGTCTTCTCGGAACTCGTATTGTCCAAGGTTGAGGAATTGATCGTAAATATTCTTGAACACTCCAGCCTCAACCGCCTTCTGTGCTGAACTGTTATAGTCAGCAGTATCAAATTCTCTGTACCAGGGTTCATAGAATGTCGGCTGGACCTTGTTGCTAAACAACTTATTTTCTAGCGACACCAGGGAAATATTGCCGGGGGGCGTGTAGCCTGTGAATGGTTTGAGCTCCGTCACTCCCTCAACGATCGCCACTAAGTCTCCTGCTTTAGTGGAGATCCGGGTGTTGCCATTGACCGTTTCTAAGCTGTACTTGTCAGCGAACCTGATATAGGACATCACCAAATCAGAATCATCATTAGCAAGTTGGATGAAATCTTTTTTGGGATCGAAGTTCTTGATTAAGGCATAGTCGCGATCGCCCTGACCTACATAAAATGGCTGAGGCTTACCTCCTAGTTGTTGAGGAGCGCCCAAGATGAAGAAATTTCTTCCTGGTGAGCCAATCAAGGTATCAACCTCGCCTGCGCCTGTATTCTTAGCCAATAAAGCTGTTTGTCCCTGTTCTGGGCGAGCCTCCAACTCAACCCCAGCCACCTGAGAAGGGGCGCTTTGGGCAGTCACGGCATCATTGCCGCGAGTCCCTGAGAAGATGGCACCTCTTGGCTGTGCCGCGTTTTGAGAAGAGGGGCCTGATAACTGCGCGATCGTCCTATATTCGTCAAAAGTCATATCTTGTTTGTTTCTCTGGCTTAGAGGTTTTGAAACACTATTGCTAGTATTTATCATTAATCTCATTTAAAATCAAGTTTTTTCAATAATCTTTCTCAATAATCTGACAATGTTAAAATTTTCTTTAGTCTAAGTCGGACAAGCGCATTTGGTGTTATATCATGTGCGGTCGATTGACCACAACACATAGGCCGGGGCGGGTTTTTGAGATTGTCGATTTTTGGCAAATATTGTTGGTGAGGGGAGCCCCTACCATATTAAGGATTATCGACCGGACATAATATTACTCTCTTCTTTATCAAGCAAAGTAGTGTAACGCAGTGAATTTGCAAAAAATCTGGCTAAAACATCAAGTTTTTCAGGCAGTTGCGATCTTAGGATCGGGCTTGCTATTAACAGTTGCCCTCTCGCTTTCTTTGGGGGCGGTGCCGATGAGTGCAGCTCAACTTTGGCAAGCATTTCTGCACCGAGGCGATGCTGTGAATCAAACTATTTTATGGGAACTGCGTTTGCCAAGAATTGCGGCATCGCTGACAGTCGGTGCAGCTTTGGGAATGTCGGGAGCTTTGCTGCAAGGCTTGCTCCGCAACGGTTTAGCCGATCCTTTTGTATTGGGAATTTCGGCCGGTGCGGGCTTGGTTGCTATTACCATGCTGACTTTGGGAATCGTTCAAACTTGGGTGCCTTTGGCCGCTTGGATTGGTGCAATTTTAACGGCGATGTTGGTGTATTTTTTGGGAAAAACTAAAACGGGGATTTCTGTCGAACGTTTGGTGTTGGCTGGTGTTGCTGTGAGTTCTTTATTTGGGGCGATACAAACTACGCTGTTGCTGTTAGCTGAAGACAGTCGGGTGCAGGCGGCTTTGAATTGGTTGATTGGCAGTTTGAACGGTCGCGGCTGGTCGGATTTGCAGGTGGCTGCACCTTATATTTTGGTGGCTTTGCTGTTAGGGTGTTTTTTGGGGCGATCGCTCAATTTGCTGGCTTTGGGTGACGATTTGGCTGTGGGTTTGGGGGTTTCGCTAGGGCGATCGCGCTTGTTGATTGGCGGAGTTGCAACTCTGCTGGCTGCGAGTGCTGTCAGCATCGGCGGATTGATTGGTTTTGTGGGGTTGGTTGTGCCTCACGGAGTGCGTTTGTTGGTGGGAAATGATTATCGGTTTGTGTTGCCGATGAGCGCCGTTGGCGGTGCTTGGGTATTGACTTTTGCCGATTTGTTGGCGCGTTTGGGTGCGGTAGAATTGCCTGTGGGAACTGTTACGGCTTTGTTGGGTTCTCCGCTGTTTGTGTGGTTGCTTTATCGGCGTTCTAGTCAGTAGAAGGAAGTTCGGCAACGGATTTTGTAGCGGATGTAGCGGATGTATTTCTCAACTATCAACGATCGACTATCAACTATCAACTGTCAACTATCAACTGTCAACTGTCAACTGTCAACTGTATCTTATGTCTTTAGAAATTAGGAATTTAACTGGTGGCTACGGCGAAGTTGCGATCGCCCAAAACATCACTTTATCTTTGCAGTCGGGTGAGTGGTTGAGTCTCATCGGTGCCAACGGTTCTGGCAAGTCTACTTTTTTGAAGTTAATCAGTCGTATCCTAACACCGCAGCAGGGACTCGTGTTGCTTGACGGCAAAGCAATTCACGCTGAACCTGCTGCCATTGTTGCTCAAAAATTAGCGATTTTGCCGCAGCAACAAACTGTACCAGAAGGCTTGACTGTAAGACAATTAGTCAGTTTGGGGCGCGCTCCTCATCAGGGTTGGTGGCAGTGGCAATTGAGTCAGGAGGATGCGGAAAAAGTGGATGTTGCTATTAGTCAAACTGGGATGGAACGGTTTGTCGATCGCCCCGTAGAACAACTATCGGGAGGCGAACGCCAGCGCGCTTTTCTTGCCTTATCTTTGGCTCAAAATCCGCAGATTTTGCTATTAGACGAACCTACTACTTATTTAGATATTTGTTATCAGTTGCAGTTACTGCAATTGCTCAAAAACCTCAATCAAGACTACAAATTGACGATTATTACTGTGCTGCACGAAATTAATTTGGCTGCTAGGTACAGTTCGCGAATTGCTATGTTAAATAAAGGTGAACTTTTTTGTGTGGGAACTCCCGCACAAGTCTTAAATCCTGAGAATTTAGCTCAGACATTTGGTGTAGAAGTTGTTATTTTAGAAACTCCTGCGGGTTTGCAGATTTGCCCGATCGCCCCTACTTCTCGCACTTAGTATCTTTCTCAGATCCTGTCCGGTCGATCGATTGTAATAAGTAAGGTTTGTAGTGCGGACTTGAGTCCGCAGATTCCGAGGACTCAAGTCCGAACGATCAAACCTTTGCTCGGTCTGAGTTGCAGGCTATTGAGCAAAAGTTAAGAAATACTTAAAAAATCTCAAGTTCGTCAAAAAATGCGGTTTCTTAGAAAAAGTTCTATAAGAAATTATTGATAATTTAAGTCATTAAGTGCGAAAGTGCGATCGAACTTCCCGGCAACTCAGTCTCCTCCGCCGCTCAACTCGCTGCAAATCCAGCCTAAACTATGTACCAAACCTTGTTTTCCCGCACCGCGATACTGCTGCTGAGTTTAGCATTTGCCGCTTGCTCCGCTGCCACTCCACCGCAAAGCCAGCAGTCAACTCCTAATGCTTCGCCGCCAGCAGAGCGATCGGAAACAGCCAAAAGCGAAGCAGCACAAAAAGTAGTAGCTTTGACACCTTTAACCGCCGATATTATCCATCAACTCGACAAAACCAAACTTGTAGGAATTCCCGGCAGCAAATTAGTCAGCAGCAACCCCAAATTTACAGGAATTCCCGCCGTAACGGCCGATCGCACTCCGCCTAATTTAGAAAAAATTATCGCCTTAAAACCAGATTTAGTAGTAGGTGCGGCGGGATTTCACGACCAAACAATGCAAAAATTGCAACAGCTTGGTATCAAAACTTTATTAACTCAAATTGATAGCTGGAAATCCTTAGAAGAGTTGACAACAACCTTAGCTAAATCTCTCAATGCCAATCCCCAACCGCTGTTGAAACGCTACCAAACCTTTTTAGCGGACATACCTGCTCAAAACCCCGCAGCTTTAGTATTAGTAAGCCGTCAACCCATTTTATCGCCGAATAAAATTAGTTGGGCCGGAGATTTGCTCGACAAGTTTAACGTCAAAAACGTCGCCGCCCAATTGCAAGGAGAAAGCCCGGTTCGAGGCTACGTAACGCTTTCAGCCGAAAAAATCTTAGAGGCGAATCCCGAAGTCATCATTGTAGTCGATCGCGGAGAGGGAATGTTAAAAGAGTTTCAAGCTGACTCGTTTTGGCAGCAACTTAAAGCAACCAAAAACAACCGAATTTACGTTTTTGACTACTACGGATTTGTCAATCCAGGGAGTATCGAAAAAATTGAGCAAGCAACTTCAGAACTAAAACAAGTTCTCGCGAAAAAGTAGGGCGAACAGTTGACAGTTGACAGTTGACAGTTGACAGTTGAGTGCGATCGGAATTATACAGTGCGAGGGTCGGAATTCGCGCAGTCGGTAGTTAGAGACATCGATACCAAAGAAACCGGGTTTTTCACAATTAAAAGCGAAAGTCCGATATTTTCGCAAAAAAACCCGGTTTCTGCTTCAGTTTCAATTCTTACAATTTACCGAAGAAACCCATGACTAAAACTCAACTTGAACTCGGAACAGTCCAAGAAACTTTGTTAATTACTTTGTGGGCAAGAGCAATCGAAACAGCCAAAACAGACCCAATTATCAGAGATCCAAAATCTGTGGAAATTCTCGAACAAATTGAGTACGATTTCTCTAAACTTGAGAAAGCAAAAGGCAGTCAAATTGGCGTTTGCTTGCGCGGACTAATACTTGACCAGTGGGTGAAATCTTTTCTTCAGGAAAATCCTAATAGCAGTTTTGTTGAAATTGGCTGCGGACTAAATACTCGCTTTGAACGGGTTGATAACGGTCAAGTACAATGGTTTGATTTGGATATGCCTGACTCGATCGCAGTGCGGGAAAAATACTTTCAAGAGACAGATCGGCGCAAGTTTATCGCGTCTTCCGTACTAGACTCTAGCTGGGTCGATCGAGTAAAAGCAGTCGGTTCCCGCCCGATAATGTTTGTGGCTGAAGGAGTGTTGATGTATTTTACTGAATCGCAGGTAAAGCAGTTATTTGCCTTGTTAGTCGAAAACTTTCCCGGCTGCTACTTTGCCTTTGATTCCATGTCGCCTTTCATGGTAAAAAATCAGAAGCAACACGACGCAATGAAGCATTTCTCAGCGAAGTTTCAGTGGGGAATCAAAGATAGTCGAGATATCGCTCACTGGGATTCTCGCTACCAAATTATGGAAGTCAGAACCATGAAAGATGCACCGTCACAATATTATCAGCGGATGGGTTTATTCAACAGCTTGATTTTATCAATTCCACCTTTTAAAAATATGTTTCGCTTGAGTCTTGCGAAGTTGGGATGAACCGCTGGTATTTGTGCTCGGAGGGCGCCGCGAACTAACTATTTGGAACTGTAGCGCGCGGGGCTCGGAAACCAGGTTTTTTTGAGCCTAGCCCCGTGCGATCGCGCCGCCCTCAACTCGCCTGTAACGGCGGCAAACCGCGCAACTGGCGCAGAGAATTCATGCAAACCGGGCAGTCGCAGCCAAATAACGCCACGGCGGCATCGCTTTCTTCTTCTGTAAAGTCCATCATCGCCACAGGCTGGCCATCCGGCGGCTGCCAGCCGATCGACTGTTTAGAATTTGAAGCAGCGGTTTTGGCGGGAAGCCGAACGCAAGTCAGGCGCTGAGTGTGGGGCGATCGCACGCAGCGGGGCGAATCAGCCGATCGGCCCGGTGTTTCGCCAATTTGAGCGGGATTTGCGATCGCGCTCAAAGACATCACAGATCCAAACAGCGTCGGACTTACAAGTAAAGTGAGGAGCAATCGATTCATTTGTCGTCAAGAGAGAACTTCAACGTATACAGTAGCCGATTATCTGTTGCAATTCAACAAGGTTTTTGTCCGACATCAGTACGATTTGCCGTTATTAAGGCTTAAAAGCCGAATATTTGCCCCCCAAACCTTCAACAATTGTCCGCGTATTCGCAACCAGCATTTTCTGATAAGTATCGCCTTCGCTTCCCGGTTCTCCCAAACCGTCGGCAAACAATTCTCGCGGTGAAACTTTCGCCCTTGCTTCCTTAGGGCAGCAACAGCGCGTATTTTTGACCCAAGCTTTGGCCCAAGAAGCGGAATTATTTTCTTTGACGAGCCTTTTACTGGAGTTGACAAAAGACGGCAGCGGTAATTGATGTCTAGTCGCCAGAGTAAAGTTTTGCAGCAGTTGAAACAGTTTAAAAAGTGAGATAAGCTGTCGCTCATCTAATTTGCATTCCAAATTTTAATAGTACCATCCAAACTGCCGCTAGCAATAGTTTTTCCATTAGGACTGAAAGCAACAGAAATCGCCAAGCTAGAATGTCCTGAAAGCGTGCGAATTTCCCGTCCTGTTTTCAGATCCCAAAGTTTGACTGTATTGTCAGCACTGCCGCTAACTAAGCGATCGCCAGACGGGGAAATAGCGACCGAATAAACAGCACTAGAATGTCCTTTAAGAGTGCGAAGTTCCTGTCCGGTATTGGCATCCCAAATTTTGACATTGCTGTCAGCACTGCCGCTGGCAAGTGTCTTGCCATCTTTGCTCAAAGCAAGAGAAATAACCGAGTTTGAATGCCCTTTCAAAGTGCGAATTTCTTCTTTTGTCTTGAGATTCCAAATTTTGATTGTTTTATCGTCACTGCCGCTAATAAGAGTTTGGCTGTCGGGGCTAAACACCGCAGAATAAACTAAATTTGAATGTCCTTTCAGCGTGCGGATTTCTTGTCCTGTTTTGAAATCCCAAAGTTTTATCGTTTCGTCAAAACTCCCGCTAGCGATAGTTTTGCTGTCAGGGCTAATAGCAACAGAGTAAACAGTTTTTGGATGTCCCGACAGAGTGCGGATTAGCTGCCCGGTTTTGAGATTCCAAATTTTGATAGTTTTGTCGTCGCTGCCGCTAACCATAAATTGACCGTCGGAACTGACTGCAATAGAATAAACTAAACTTGAATGCCCTGGTAAGTTGCGGATTAACTCTCCTGTTTTGAGGTTCCACATCTTAATTGTACCGTCATCAATGCTGCTGGCAATAGTTTTTTGGTCGGGGGTAAAAGCAACAGAATAGATAGATTTTATGAATCTAGAGAGAGTGCGTTTTGGTTGGCAAAGATGTGGGTTTGTACAAATATTTTTTTCGGTATTTGGTAGTTGTGCTTCTGTAGCAGTTGGCAACTGCGATCGACTTTTACAGGCAACGGCAACTACAGCTACTATCAATAATAGTGCGATATTTTTCCGGTAATTTAAGTACATATTTTGAGTAATATTGAGGCTTGAGATTACTTCGCAAATGGTTGACAACGATAGAATTCTTGTTTCTCGGAGCGGCTTGGGAATGACACTCAGAAGGCAGATGTTCCATTTTAACGCAAGCTGGTGAAGATGGAGCAGACACTAAATAAATCCTATTTGGAGTGGCAGGAGTTTTGAATTTTTCGTCTTTATCGGCTTGCAGAATGGCAGTAATTGACTGCTGAGGATTTGTCAAAATGGGGATGAGATCGATCGCACTTTTAAGCGATCGCACCCACGGAAAAACCAACATTTGTTTCAACCTGTCGGACTTAAAAATTAAGATTTGTTGCAATTTTAGTAAATCCGGCTCACCAGTGATAACAAATTCATCCAATGTGGGTAAACTGATTTCAGCAAGGACAACTCACAGCAGCGAACAAGTTTACCTCAAAAACCGGGTGGGAGTGATGAGTACAGTTTTAGTGGTGGAAGATTCCCGCAGCCAGCGGGAGTGCATTTCACATCAGTTGAGATGCAGCGGATTGAATGTAATTCAGGCATCAGACGGTGTGGAAGCGCTGGATAAAATTGAGAAAAATTGCCCGGATTTAGTATTATTAGATATCGTAATGCCGCACCTAGATGGCTACGGTGTTTGCCGTTTAATTAAAGCTAATCCCGAAACTCGGAACATACCGATCGTATTTTTAACAGGGAAGGGACAGCAGTTAGCTTTGTTCTCCAGGGCGATCGATCGCGCGGAGGCTTATGTTAGCAAACCTTGGCAGCCGAGGGAACTTTTGGCAACTATCAAAAAAGTGTTGCTCAATCCCAATATCAAGTTCGATCGAGCTTCGGCTGACGCTTGGACGGAATACGGTATTTTAAACTTAAATACCATCGAACTGTATCAAAGTCGCGCCGATGCTTGGACAAAATACAGCGGCCAAATTATTAAATTGTACGATTCCAGCTTAGCAGCTTTCCAGCAAGCTTTGGCAATTGAACCGAGTCACTCGAATGCAAACAAGTATCGAAACCGAGTCCAGACAATCCGGGCAATTTTGATGAAAAAATTAGAGGAAACTCAACCTTGCAAAGTCTGCGATTATTATTACGGCAAGGACGGCATCAATTGTGCGGTGCATCCCGCTGGCCGCCCTCAAGAACTGTGTCGCGATTGGGAATTTAATTAAACTAAAATGAAAACAAATAACCGCACTTGTTTGCAAAAGTTGCTGCAAGAAAGAAACGAACATCCCGAAAGAATGGCAGAGATTGATGAGAAGATTAATGCCACTTTCCGCCAAACTCACGCGATTTTAGTAATGGATATGTCGGGTTTTTCTCGCACGACTGTCCGCTACGGAATCATTCATTTTTTAGCAATGATTCACCGGATGCACGTAATTGTCAAACCGATAATTTCCGAAGGCGGCGGTACTGTCGTTAAGGAAGAAGCAGACAATATTTTTGCAGTATTTCCCGATGTAAAATCGGCGGTGGAAGCTGCGATAGACTCTCTGAAACAAACGGCCGCTGTTAACACAACTCTGCCGCCGGAAATGGATATTTACCTCTGCATTGGTATTGGCTGCGGCGATGTTTTGATGCTGGAAGGAGAGGATATGTACGGCTCGGAATTTAATCTGGCATCCAAGCTGGGAGAGGATTTGGCCGAACGGGGAGAGATTTTGCTTACCTCAGCGGCGTTTGAAAAGTTTGAGGGTGACAAGCAAGAGTGGGAAGGAGTGGAATTTTCGGTTTCCGGTTTGGAATTGGTGGCGTACAAGCGGGTACAATCTGCTTAATTTATAGCAGTTGACAGTTGACAATTGACCGCTTGACAGTTACATATGGGAATCAAACCGTTTAGGGTAGAGGGGTCTCGGGTTCTATTCATGAGCTTATCTATGTCCTAAAAGCCAAGAAGGTTGCTACTAAGTAGATCCACCTAATTAAACGTAAAATACAGATCGCGCTCAAGCTTGCTGTGTAAGTCTTCTTCCTTCTTCCGACTTCCATCGGACTTCTTCCTTCTACTTATCAGTCAAAGTTGGCTAGTTTGGGGTGAATTGACCGCCGATCGCCAAGACGTTTTAGAAACCGCAAAAAATTGCTATAGCCTTTTTCCCCCTTACCCATTACCAATTACCTTTTTCCCCATTACCAATGAGGGCGCTGAGAGAAGAGAAAGCGAGAAGGTTATTGAGAGCTTATAAATCTTGGTAGTTCTGTTAGTTAGCAGCCTTGATATCCTGCCACCAAACATAAACATAGGGCCACATCAATGTCTTGTCATCTAGTTTCACTGTCACCTCATAACGGTCAATCTGCGTGAGCTTGCCAGTTTTGCCATTCAAATACAATTGTTTGGGATTGTCGGTGCGAATTTCTACCCTTTGATTCAACAGCGGCTGCATCTCGGTAGAAGAACCCTGAAACGGATTTTTGCCTTTTAGCACATAGCCGCCAATCAAAGATAAGTACATTGAAGCTAGGAAAAATAGCGTACACAAACCCACAATTAGCAGTGTTTTTTGTTGCGAAAAATTGCTATAAACGCTCGCAACTCCTACTAGCAGAATTCCGAAAAACAAACAATTTGGCAGTAACAGCCCATCTCCCAAAAACACGCTACCAAAAAATATGAGCACTATCTGACAACCAAATAATGCAGCTACCCAAGTCCACCCAGTTAGCAATGATGCAGACAGCAGCCAATTCATTGCTACAGTAAGGGCGATCGCCATTCCTATAGCCCAAACCGGTGCGGCACAATCGTACTGTCTGAAGGGAAGAAGCACAAAAAAGACTAAAGCATAAGCAAAACCCGCAACAGCTAAGGCTAATCCACTAATTATTTTGTTCCAGTTCAGCATTGTTAAATTAGGTGGCAAATGGTGAAATCTTAATTAATATTATTTGCGCTCGAACAACCGCTATAAAATAGGTGTCGATCGTTCGGACTTCTGTCCTCTGATTTTTGATGCGGACTTCAGTCCTCACTACAAACCTTATAAATGATAAATAAAAATCTACAAATTAGAAATGTCCTAACCCTTAACTTTCACCGGCTCATAAATTACAAACCCAGCCCCCGGTACAGTCAGCGAAATACATTTTACCTTTCTGTCCTCAACCTGAACTGTACTGTTAATTTGCGCGCTGTCAGTCGAGTAAATGCACTTAAAACTGTCCCCGACTTGGTGTAAATTGTAGTCGATATTTACCCAAACTGTCAGCGAGCGATCGTAATCCGTATTAATTGCCAAAACTATCTCATCTTTGTCCAACAAACGCGACCAAGGAACAACGGATCGAATCTCGTTCCCCAACATTCGCGGCAAACCAAAATCTTCACCATTGCCCGAAATCGGCCGCAAATATTGCCGTCCCCGGCGCAAAGTAATTTTTTGCGCCCGGATTTCAAGAATTTTTGCTAATTCTCGATAAACCGGATTGTCTTCATTAAAAAAGTGCCTGTCTCGACTTTGAAAAGAGCCAAATTTGCCGCCGAACATGGTCTCTCTGATGTAGCGGTCGCTATCTCCAGCCCCATTAAAACACTGTTCTGTACCGTAATAAATGCAAGGAATTCCCAAAGTCATCGCATTCATAGCTAAAGCATTTAATACTACTTTTTCCCCATTTTCGCTGGCACAAAAACGCGATTTATTGTTTCCTTTTTCTACCATGTCGTGGTCGTCAAACATCGTGACCACTTTATTCTTAAACCAAACGTGAGACTCTTTTTGCAGCAGCAGAGAATTGCGAAACAAAGAAAAATAAACACTGGGATCGCGATATCCTTTTACCATATAGGCGAGGCGATCGGGGATTTCGCTAATTCCTAAAGCCGCATTCAAACCAGTCACTTCTAAAGTAGAAAACGCTTGTTGGCGCCCTCCGGTAATCTCGCCGATTAAATAAAAATTTTCCTTGCCGATTAACTGAGCAAATTCGTGGATAATTTCCGCAAATAACCGAGTTGCACCCAAATCCACGTGCTTGACTGTATCAACTCGAAATCCATCGATATCTGCATAAGCCATCCAAAACTTGTAAGCTTCGCAAAGATTTACCAGCGCCTGAGAAGGCTGGTAAAAATCAGTGCTTCCTGCACCTGTATGGATATCTTTCAGACTAAAAAAATCTCCTTCCACATACTCAGGGTAATTATCCCAATTTCGGATATAACCTTTTTTGCTATAGTTGGATGGCTCTTGAAATTCTGCTGGCCAAATTGCTCCGTCTGGGAAAGCTTCGGGATATTTTACTAAATCGATCGCCCCGAAAGGAATAGTCGGTTTGCCTTCTTTGTCGTTAAATCCTTTCACCGCATACGGTCCGGGCCAAAAAGGATTTTCAGCATCGTAAGTAAATACATCCCCAACATGGTTTAGGATGATATCTAGAATTACGTAGATGCCATTTTGGTGCGCCGTTTCTACGAGTTCTTTCAAATCTTCGCGAGTGCCGAAATTTGGATCGACATCCAGAAAATTTTGAATGCCGTAACCGTGATAGCTTTCTTGAAAAGCAACTTGTTTGAAAATCGGGCTTACCCACAGCGCTGTCACGCCCAAGCGTTTCAAGTAGCCAATTTTACTTGTCAGTCCTTTGAGAGTTCCTCCCAGCCATTTTGCGCCGGCTTCCCGCCACTGCTGCGCCTCCTCTGGGGTTTTAATCGCATTGCCGCTATCTGAGGGGGTAAACATCGGAGTAGTCCCGCTGGTGACGACTTTTCCCCGATCGTCCTTGTTACCGTTTTCTTTGCCGTCTGAGAATCGATCGAGCATTAAAAAATATAGCACTTGGTCTTCCCAAGCCACAGGAGAAGGAAAAAATTTGCGATCGCGCAAAGATGTAAAATCTAATTCCGCTAATGTTTTCTCGCTCATTTCGATCGGCTCCCAATCTTCCAATAGTTTGCAGTCAACCTGGTTGGCAATTTCAGATTAACGCGCTTCACAGACTTTTGCTACTTGCTGTCGAGGGTTAGAGTCCTTATTGAAGGTAGAACGCGGAATTTTAAGATAAACAGATCATTTAGGGTCGATCGACTTAACAAATTGTTGGACTGGCTGCGGTAGAGCCGGCACAAAAGTCTTTCTAAAACCCTTAACATCAAACACTCGCCACAAAATACCCACCGCTACCGTCAAGAAAAATAACGCTCCCAACAAATTGAACGCACCAGACAGAAAACCGCCATCCCTTTTTTTCGGAGGCGTAATATGTTTGATGCGATATACAGCCGGCTCGTAATCTTTCCGTTCCTCGCGACTGCGCGCCGTCTTTTTGGCGCGCGAAGTCGCACTGCTAGCCCCTGTCAAACCCGTTTTATTAGTTTTAGTAGAACTGCTGGGCGACTTTAACTCAGAAGCGTCGCGCGTCGTTAGCTTGCTAGCAGAAGTCCCGGTTTTCCCAACAGCAGCATTTTGAATTCTGCTGTTAGAGCGCTGAGTCGATTGGCGATCGGCTAAAGTTCGCATCAAACTTTGCAATTGCTGAGTCGCCGCCGGCGGGCGTTCCCCTTTCCTCGCCCAATTTAACAGCATCGCCGCAGTAATGCCGCACAGATTAGCAGCCCCCACAGAACCTATCCGCTTCAGCAGAGGCTGACTGTTGGACACAAAAACCACCAGTGAATCGGGGTGTTCCTGAGCCAAACCGTAAACGCACTGAGCTGTAGCTACGACTAGCATTGCTTGTGCGCTTTGATTTTTAATCGAGGGTTCTAGGGCCCGATGCGTTTCTTGAGCATCAGTCACAATCCAGCCACTCTCTGCAAAAAAGCGCATAAACTCCCTAGCCACTTGCTCTTGAGCTTTTTCTACCGCTTTCCCTGTCAGATAATCTATTTCGTCATACACTACTTCCGGGAGATAGCAACTTCCCACCTTGGCATATTCTTGCCAAACTTGGGTTCTGCCAGCCATCAAAACATCTGCATCAAAAGTTACCAATACAGGAGGAAGTTGATTAGCCATAACTTTAGCCTAGATGCTCAGATCGGTGATTTTTACTTGCTAAATTAAGTTTAAACAAATTCCGAGCTTTTCCATTGGGTCAATTTATAAATATCTGGGGTGCGCCCAAGCGCAAAGGGCGCACCAATAATCTGATGATTAGTTTCCAATTCCTAAACGCCCAGCTAAAGCCGGAGTCAACGGCAACAGTACAGAAATCATCAAGAACAAAGCCAACAAACCCAAAGCTGCGCGAGCGTCGTCAGGCTCACTCAGCTCGTTGAGGCTCGGTCGCTCCAGATTCCGCTGTAAAATTAGAATCACGATCGCCCAATACAGAGCCAAAGGATTAACTAAAGAAGCGATCGCCAGCACCACAAACGTCGCCAAAGTAGCGCGACTGGCAATTTTCCGGCCGTAGATTGCTTGCACGATTCTACCCCCGTCCAACTGTCCCGCCGGCATCAAATTAATCGCCGCGATTACCAAGCCCAACCAACCGATAACTACCAGCGGGTGAACGTCAACAATCTGCTGCTGCAATGCCGAACCCAAAACCACTTTTGCTAGAGTTCCCACCAAAACCGAGCCCTTGAAATATTCTGCGGGAATTTGAAACAAACTGCCGGGGTGAGACAGCAGCAAACCAGTTACCAGCATTAGCAGAGAAACTATTCCCCCAGCCGCTGAGCCGGCAAAAGCGATGTCAAACAAAACTTTACGGTTGGGGAGCAGCGACTCAAAACGGTCGATCGCCCCAAAAGAACCTATCTGGAAAGTTGGTATAAAAAACGGCCAACTCAAGCCAACCTTGTACTGATTTGCCCGCACTCGGCGAGCAATTTCGCCTGAGCCTAAAACCGCCCAAATTCCCGCCGCAATTGGCATAACTTCTAAATATCGATGCGGCGAGTTGAAGAAATCGAAACCCAGCAGCAAACCGCCTGTTTCCAAGCTGGTAGCAATTGTTGCCAGCAGCAGCACGACTGCGAGGATTTTTTGAGATAGGGTAGTTGGCTGCGGGTCGTTGGTGCTGGGCAAGATAATAACTACCGGCTTGTCGTCCTGATTTTCTACTAAAAACAGGCGGTAGCGATCGTTTAATCTTTCTTGCAAACTTGCCGTCAAACGCGAGTGTACTTGTTCTGGATCTCCCCGCAGATTGCCTTTCAAGATTACCCCATCTTGATAGGGAATCGTTTCTGTGGCAAAGAAAGTATCGATCCCAAAGATGCCTTTAATTGCTTTGAGGTCTTCAACTGGAACGGGAATTATTTCTAATTCATTAGTTCCAGGCGATGTGACGATTTTAATGATTTCTTTGGCTGGTGCCGGCTGTTCGTTTGGGGCGGAGCTGCCATCACTTTGGGGCTTTAGCTCGGCACGATCGGCGGGGCGCGAGTCGATCGCTGCATCGGCTGCTGCCTTACGCAATTGCCGGCCCAGATAAATGTACAATCCCGTGGATGCCACGAGCAGCAACAATACCGCAACTAGATTGAGGTAAATCCCGGCGGCGAACAAACCAAAGAACAGCAGCCAGGGACTCATCAGCGCCACTGACTGCAACCAAGCCAAAATTCCCAGTTTGCCAAAAGGCTTGGCGCGATAAAATCCCCAACCCAGAATTAAGAGAGCAACCAATAGGAGTGCAATTGTTGCGGTATTTTCCGATGCCACGATCGGCATTCCGGTTGCTTGCGCCAATACTGGCTGTAATTGGTCGATCGCGCTGCGGTCGAGTAATAGCATTAAATTTTGGGGAATATGAAATAGAGTTGCTGGGAACATTGTCCAAACCTGTCCAAAAATAGCCCGATCACTAAGGATAACTCTTGAGGGCTACTCGGCCCACAATCGGCTGCTGCTGTTTTAACTTCTGGGCTATTGACACAATAGACTTTTTATGATAACACATCGGCTGGGTCAAACATATATTCAGAGGCGTAGGAGTGTCGATCGCCTCAGATGCGGGAAGATTGGCTTCGCGAAAGCAGGCGGATCGGACGGTGTTTCGGATTCGGGCATCCGAAACAAATGCGAAACAAATGCGAAACAAATGCACAACAAATAAGGCCCCGGCCGCTCTCTCCCGGGCGGCAGAAAACGGCTCAAACCATTGATGCTATTAGGTTTATCTCACGGGTACGGCAGGACTTGAACCTGCGGCTCGCTGCTTAGAAGGCAGCTACTCTATCCAACTGAGTTACGCACCCAACTCAAAAAATCGTTAACAACATTATTATTGTATCGGCGCAATGTGCGATCGAGCAAGTAAATATTTTATGACTTGCCCAGAAACCGGTTCGATCTACAAAAATACGGTGTGGAGCGCCATGGCTGGGGGGTAAAAAACCAAGGTGAACTAGAGTCAGGTATTTAGCTGTCGAGTTGAAACCCAAATAATTTGTCGATCGCATATCTCCAGAAATTAAGTCGGCCCTGAGACAGTACCAGAGTTTGACTCGATCGCCCCATACTTGACTAAACTTAACTCTGGCGATCGCGGGGGTATTGACAGGTGGGTAATTATCTGGTATATTTACCAGGATTTCGACAACCAAGGCTGAGATTGACAAGAAAGTAAACCACAGTCGATGCAAAACTGACAGTCCTGCAACGCCGGTCGATCGGGATACCACGATGGGTTAAATTGGTTGAAAATAACGGTTGAAAAATGGCTGAAAGCTTCAAAAGCAATAGTTACAAGCTGACCGCGCAGAGGGCGCTGTCCGGCCAGAATCGGATCGGGCCCACAATTGGGAGCCGACACCAGCAGCTTGAGAGAGGAAGCAGAGCCTCTGGAATTACTTGTAGTTAAATGGTGAAACGCGAGATAAGTTTAGCCAAGTTTTGTATAGCAGTTGAGCCACAGTGACTAATTTGGTGATATTTAGTTATATTTGCTAATATTGAGCTCGACTCGATATTTGAGAAAAATGTGGTAGAACTAGGATTGAAAGACTCAGGTGAAAATCCATGATGGTATGGAGCATATATAAGCTTCCTCTACGGCATCAAAGCAAAACAGTCAATCGCCCGATCGGCACGAGCTCGAAAATCAAGCGTTGCCAGTACAGCAGTCGTAAGTTGTGCGCGGGGAATTTCCTTCGTGCATTAGTTCATATGCCATGGTTGAGAGACAATCTCAGCTTAGATATTTGTTAGCATTTGTTAGCAAAAAAGTATCGGAACGCTTGATCCGGGCAATCCAGCTAATTTAAGCGGGCTCGAAGTTGAATCAAGCATCCCCAAGCCTAAAAGCCTGGGGAGCTTCCAAAGCACAGCACCTCGGCCATGACAGGAGTCAAATCGCAGTGTCATGTTTATTCTGAAACGGCAGGATGTTGAAATAACCAATTTTCAACACCCAAAACGGGATCAACAAATTCCCATTCTCAATTATCAGGGGCAGACTTTTCGCCTGATCAGCGCCTTCAACGGCAAACAAGCAGAAGACGCCAGAGCCTTGTGGCGGGATTTAACCGACAACCGAGGCAAAGCCTGCGTTCTGCTAGAAGAGCCGGATAGATATAGCGTCTGGGGAAAAGTTCGTTTAGATCAGCTTGCGGGTGAAGAACCGGCAGGCACAGAATCCGCTAAAGCACCGCTGTTCGCGCAGGGTTGTCTGCTGCTCCTCCAAGCAGTTTACTTTGATGTAGAAGACCTTTTAGGCGCAAGGCAAGCCGCATCGTTTCAGAAAGATATCGCCAAGGTATTTCAGCAAGGAAACTTCCCCCAGGCAGACTCCGCTGATGCGATCAAAAATTGGCTGACCGTTAGTCCCTTGCAAAATCATAAGGTGCCCCCTTGGCAAGAGCAACATCTCAAGACCTTATTGCAAGAACTTCACCGTTTGGGCAAATCATATTTTGGCAATACCGACTTCGCTGACGGAGTGAGCGATGTGCTGCAAGATATGCCAGCACCGGATCGCACTCAGTTTCTAGATTGGCTGAAACAATCAACCCTCAACAAGTTGTGGATCGCAGCATAGAAAATCTTTGACAATTGCTCAGACAATTGGACGCAGATAATTAAGCTGAGATATTTGCACTGTCAGGGGTAAGGGATATACAGGTTGGATGGCCAACTTGTATCGACCGACAAAATTGTTGAGTCGGTTTGGGGGCCAGCGACAGTCTGGCAATTTAACTAAAATTCGATCGCAGTCCCCACCCACAATCATCGATATGAGTGGGGGAGTGCGAAACCCAAAAAAACAGAGACAGCAACATTTGAGGGTATGATTTCAGAGGTAGATTTGGTACTGTAAAAGCCTTAATGGTGAAGACATAGACCGTATTTCTATCATCTATTATTTCCGGGCAAAAGATCGACTGACGACTAATTCCTTGAATTAGTAAAGAGATATTATTCTTGCTTAGTCTTTCTAGAGTGTAGGAGGGCAACCGTCCCGACAACACGCATCAGGCGCCAGTTTTTCCGTTCGAGTCAGAGCAAGGTTTTTTGGCGAAAGAATCCTCATCTACAATCAAAAATTGAGATGGGGTGCGTTCAACCGCTAGTTAGGTCTCGTGAAATCCCTATGAGTAGCACTTCAGAAAAGTCATCTACATCTACATCTTTACTATCAGCTCAGACCCTAGTGATTGCGGGCATTGTCTGGGCTGTCATGGCGCTGCTGTTCTTTTTGCTGTTCAGCGTCCCCCTCTCACAAGAAGAGGGTTTACCGCCTTGGTACTCGATCGGCACTTATATTTTTGAATGCGGGGCATATCTGGGAGCAGCTTTAGTTTGTTTTAGAAACTGGAGAAGCCCGCACATGGTCAGCGGGCGCAACGTCTGGCTGGGCATTGGTCTGGGGATGCTCTTCTATTTCATCGCCGGCGTGCTGTTCGGGATTTGGGAACTCTATTTCGAGTTAGACCCAGACGTTTCCCCAGCAGATGCGTTTTATCTCGGCAGCTATGTGGTGCTGATCGGAGGCATGGTTGTAGCCGTGACGAGCAAGCGGCTGAATCTAGAAATTTGGCAGTGGGGTTTGTTAGCGGGAATAGCAGCCTTTGGGATTGCTGTAGCTATCTGGGTTGCTGCACCTGACTCTTGGAAAGTACAGCTAGGAATGGCTCCGGCGGCCCCTCAGGAAGTAGTGACAGGCTCCGCACCAGCGGCTGCCAAAGGAAAAGCACCTGCCGCGGACAATTCGGCCCAGTCAAAGGCAAAAGGAGCGGCCGCTTCTGCTGCTCAATCTGCACCGGAAGAAGAAGCAGCAGAAGCAGAAGCAACTAAAACTCCCGCATGGGTGACGGCACTAGACAAGCAACTGTCGCCTTACGCCTATGCAATCAATTTGTTTTACATCGTCGGGGACGTTTTTCTGCTGATTATTGCGACTGCACTGCTGCTGGCGTTTTGGGGAGGACGTTTTTCCCAATCTTGGAGGATGATTGCGGCGGCAACTTTTTCGCTTTACATCGCAGATATGTACTTTAAATGGCGCGATACTCAGGCTGAGGGTAGTTATCAAAGCGGCAGTTTGCTGGAAGTCTTTTTTGTTTTTAGCGGCATCCTGTTCGGAATAGGAGCTGTCTTGGAACATGACATCTCAACCCGTTCTCGTCAGAGCAGGCGGACTCGGCGCGGCGCGTAGCGATTTGAGATTGGGGTTGCTCGGGCAAGGGTGCGTCAGGCGAAAGCTTTGAGATCCCTTGCCGGCATCTCTCAACTTCCAATCGACAATGAAAAATCACAGTTCGCCGATCGCACTTCCTGCGTCTTTTCACGTCTTTTTGCTGGAAAACTTGGCATGACGCCCACAAAACTGTCCGATTCAGACAAACGGGAACTCCTCCGGCTGTACCGACAGTCGGAGGAGAATACTATCACTTTGGCAAAGCGCTACGGAGTGAGCAGTTCGACTGTGAGGCGCATCCTTCAGGGCGCTTTGTCGGAGCCGGAATACGAATTTCTAGTCCAGCAAAAACAAAAGCGTTTGTCCGATCGCACCAGCGTTTCTGAACCGACAGAGACGACTGCTGAATCCTCGGCTGGCAGCGAAACCGCCCCTTTAGATACTCCCCTGTCTGAGTCAGTGCCCGTCGCGCCGTCAGCCCCAAATTCGAGGCCGACGATCCGAAAGCGTTCTGTATCAGCGGCCCAACCAGTTGCCGATCTCGAAATTCGAGGAAATTTACAGTCGGATTTAGAGGCTTCTGATTTGCCAGATGCTTTATCAGCCAATCTTGCTCCTCGCAGCGACAGCGCTGCTGTGAGTGGGGAACAGCAGGCAATGCTGCCAGAATCAGGACTGCTGGCGGATGAAGATTTTAGCGATTTCGACGAAGATGAGGATGAGGATGAGGACGAGGACGAGGACGATTTAGATGACTTCGACGAAGATTTAGACGATGAAGACTCTCTGTTTGAAGGCAGTCTGCTGGGTTCTAGATCGTCGGGCGAGTCTAACGAGCTGCGGGCGACAGGGCCGATTCAAGTTTTGCCTTTAAGCGAAGCATCTGTGCCCAAAATTTGCTATTTAGTAGTCGATCGCGCGGCGGAGTTAATCACAAGACCTCTAAAAGCTTTTGGCGAACTCGGTCAAATTCCGGCGGCGGAAATTCGCGAGAAAACCCTGCCAGTGTTTGACAATCACCGAGTAGCCCGCCGATTTTCTACTCGCAATCAAAGAGTGTTCAAGATTCCTGACGGCAGGTTGCTGCAAAAAGCGGCGCCTTACTTGCTAGCCAAAGGAATCACTCGGCTGCTGATTGACGGTCAGGTCTATTCCCTCTAAGGATTCAGAAATTTACCTAATATTCTAGGGTTTCGGAGTCTTCGGGATTTGCCTGAAATTTGGGACGGGAGCCGGGGGAATCTGAAAGGTTCCACAGCGGTTGCAGCAGCGCACCTCCGATCAGTCCCGCACTAATACTCATCGCCAATACTACTCCTACGGGCATTTGTATGGATTTAAAAAAGATAAAGTTTAAGGCTACTGGGGCGGCGTTCTGCACTGAAAGAATGCCGATCGCGCTGGCTAAGATTGCTACTAAAAAACTAATGGCGAGCAGAGGAATTGTTTTCATAAAATGTTTGACAAGCTAATAATTTAAAGACTCTGCTGTTTTCAACGAAATATATTTCACAATATTATTTTTGCCAGATCCAATTATTAAATAATATACAACGAAATGCCGGGAAAAGTCAAGTAGATACGGGAAAAATTAGGAGTTTTTTTGAGGAATTTAAAACAGTCCTGGACGCAACAACATACCTAAAAAAATCTTTAACTATTGTGACAGTTGCGTCCAGGACTATAAAAAAAAATTACCAGAAAGAATTGGTTTAAAGCCCCAAGCCTTGTAGGGAGAAATTAAAAGAAGACTATTCATTACTCCAATCCTCGGACTTCCAGGTAGAGGTCGCTAGAAAGCGGTCAACTGTCAACTGTCAACTGTCAACTGAATGAACCGTACCTTTGGCGCTGAAACTAGAACGGGCGATCGATCTTTTCTCAGCCACCGCAGCCACCGCAGCCACCGCAGCCACCGCCACCACCGCAGCCACCGCCACCACCATCACCGCCACCATCACCGCCACCGCTTCTAGGCGAATAGACTCCTCCAACAATTCTTGTGGATGTCTGTGGATAAGTTATTTCTGGCTTAATTCTCGATCGCAACTGTTCCAGCACGCGATCGCCATAGGGAGTGCGGTGCGGTTTTGCTAACCAAAAACCGTAGCATATCAATGCTGTGATGATACAAAGGATTACCAAAAAACCTACTGGTTTGCCGCGAGAAATACCGACTACAATTTTGGTAATTCCTAAAAGCAATACCAGCGCGATCGGAAGTACACATAACTGCGCGATCGCGATTTTAGTTGTATTCACTAACAGCCCCAGGTTCTGTAAGCGATGGCGGAGCTGTACACTATCTAGCGTCACTTCATTGAACTTTTCTGCTAAATATTTAATTTCATCAAGCGATAAATCTGGTAAATTTTGAGAGTAATTGTGGTTAGAGTTTCGCAAACACGAGCGCAAAAATCCTGTCAACCAAACCGCTACAATTGTCACTAAAATGTAAAAAATGAGAAATTCGGGCCCTTTGAAATCAAGCGGGTTGGGGAGGCTTGCCAAAATAGATGGCTGGCAACCTGTAATTGTTAGTGCAGCGGCCAAGACTAAAAGAGCGATCGCCAGTTGCGGCTTGGGCAATTGCTCTAAATCCCGGCGGATTTGCAGTAAATCCGGCTTCGGCAAAATCCAGTTTTGTTGAGTGTTAACGCGCTGAAAATGCACGTCGCGACCTAAACGTATGTGCGCTGGCGGCCAAATATCTTCGGGCGGTTTTTGCCCAAAGAAATGTTCGTAGCTAGCTAAAGTCTTATTGTACCAATCAGTAAATTTTTGATGTTCGCGTTTGCCGCCGCGAGTCGGGCCGTGATGCAGTGGCTTCCCTAAGACATTCGGGCAAAATTCGCCCCAATAAGAGTGCGTGTAAACTAAGTGCAAATGCCAAACTCGATCGACTCGATCGGAAGGTGTAACTGGATGTCCGGCAACAACAGCAAGAAAAGCAAACTTTTTGTATTCTGCAATGACTCGCTGAGTGTCATTTGCAGTCCAACCGTTATCTCGCGCTAGCCGCTTGCTGAACGGTAAATTTGTATCTGGTTCATCTAAAGAAAATGATTCTATGCGCTGGTAGAGGTTCAATCGATCGGTGTTCATAAATATCTCCTTTGTTCCCAAAACTTGACAGCCTTTTTGCAAGGTAATGGTCGGGATTTAAGTGATGATTGTGGCCCAATACGCGATTGTTAACACTATTTATGCCCCGGAGATCCCCCTCGCCTACCCCCTACTCGACCCCTACTCCCCTTAATAAGGGGAGTAGGGGTTGACGAAAGAGAGCTTTGTTGTCCCCCCCTGCGCGATCGGGGGGTTAGGGGGGATCAGCCTTAAGTGAACCGTATTGGATTCTGGGCGACATCAAAAATCATTAAAATTCAGTGCTTAATCGGGCGATCGACTTAGGACTTACTCACGGGCGATCGGAAACCGGGTTTTTTACGAAAATACAAAGGTTACAGCCAGCAGATGAGATAAAAAACCCAGTTATGAAAGCCTGATGTGTCCAGGACTGTAAATGTTACTTGCCGCAATTGGCGAAAGTAGAAAATAGGTTAAATTCTGTAACCCTCCACGCTTGCCATGTCTGTCCCCCAGCAAAAAGACTGTTTCTGGTGAAGCTGTTATCGCTGTCAACATAACTTTGCCAACTTAATGCAGCAACTGTTGGATACTGGCCAGGAAAATCCCCTGGTATAGGACTTACTGGTGAACCCAGGTTCCATCTTACTTGTTGGCTAAATTGTTGAATTTGACCTTCACAAGTGCGGCAGGTAGAACCGCCGACTTTCTGCCAAATCTCTAACTGCGGGGTCAATCCGTATTTGCCGTTGCTCGATTGCATCCACAGGCGATCGATCGCCCGGAGGTTCGGACAAGACAGATTGGCGGGGTTGTTGCGGATCAGAGAGACTGTTTCCTGATCTGCTTCGTACCATTTTTTAGATTCTAACAAGCTTTGGAGTTTGCCCAATTCGCTGTTAGTTTCTTGCGCATTTACGGTAAAAGCTGGTTGCAAAACGGCCAGGAATGTGCCGCTCAATGCGAGGGCGAGGGATTGTTTGTGAAGTTTAATCATGTTATTTAAGTCAAAGTGAGATATTGAATTAAAGCACAAAGCAGTGCTGTGTTTCTACAGCAGACAATTGAGAATTGGCAGATATCTAAACAGAGAGGAAATCTTCAGGACCGATCGAGCTGAGACCAACGCCTGTCAAAGAAGCTAAAACTTCACCGCTGCTGGTGACGCTAATTAATGTGCCGTTAGTTGCAGCCGAAATTGATAGCTGTCGGAAATTCAAGCCGTTGATTAATTGCACGGTATCTACACCGTTGGTGAAATCAGAGATAGTATCAATTCCCAAACCCGCACCTAAAACAAATACATCATTACCGACGCCACCGATGAGAAGATCGTTGCCCAAACCGCCGTTGAGCGTGTCAAAACCTTTGCCTCCGAAAAGGATATCGCTGCCGTCGCCCCCATTGAGAATGTCGTTACCTCGCAAACCGGCGAGTGTGTCATCGCCCTCAAAACCGTTGATATTATCGCTGCTGGGAGTGCCTGTGAGGTAGTCGTTGGCGGGAGTGCCGTTGATGGTGTTTGGAGGGTTATTGATGACGCCTGGAGTGCTGGTTATGTCAGCAACGAAGATGTCTCGGCTATTGTTAGTATCCCCCGGCACGAGGTTGGTGGCATCAGAGTCAAACACCACAAACCGCCCGTCGGCTGAGATCGAGGGGTTGTTGGAGCCAGTGTTCCCCTGATTGCCACTTGGGCCCACTGGAGTGTTCCCCGGATTGCCGGCTGAGTCAACTGAGACGAGGGTTGTGGTATTGGTAAGCCTGTCGCGCACGAATATCTGGCTTTGATTTTTAGTGTCTCCCGGCGCGAGGTTGGTGGCAAGAGAAGTAAACGCCACAAACCGCCCGTCGGCTGAGATGGAGGGGGTACCGGAGCCAGTGTTTGCCCGATCGCCCCTGGAGCTGACTGAAACGAGGGTGGTGGTATTTGTTGACAAGTCGCGCACGAAGATGTCGGCGTTATTGTTAGTGTCCCCCGGCACAAGGTTGGTGGCCGCAGATTGAAACGCGACAAACCGCCCGTCGGCTGAGATCGATGGAGAGTAAGAGAAGTCGTTTGCCTGATTGCCTGCTGAGTCTACAGAAATGCGGGTGGTGGTGTTGGTTGACAAGTCGCGCACGAAGATGTCTTGGGTATTGTTAGTGTCCTCCGGCACGAGGTTGTCGCCAGATATAAAGGCCACAAACCGCCCGTCGGCCGAGATGGAGGGCCCACCGGAGCCGCTTTTCCCCTGATTGCCGGCTGAGTCAACTGAGACAAGGGTGGTGGTATTGGTTGATAAGTCTCGCACGAAGACATCGAAGTTATTATTAGTGTCCCCCGGCACGAGATTGGAGGCAAAAGAACTAAACGCCACAAACCTCCCCTCAGGCGAGATGAAGGGGCTACCGGAGCCGCTGTTCGCCCCCTGGCCTGCTGGCACAGAGACACGAGTGGTGGTATTGGCGATGGTGTCGCGCACGAAGATATCCGAGATATTGTTAGTGTTCCCCGGCACGAGGTTGGAGGCAACAGAATTAAACCTCACAAACCTCCCGTCGGCTGAGATGGATGGAGAGTTGGAGAAGTTGTTCGCCCCCTGGCCGGCTGAGTCAACAGAGACGCGGGTGGTGGTATTGGTGAGCCTGTCGCGCACGAAGATGTCGGTGTTATTGTTGGTGTCCCCCGGCACGAGGTTGCTGGCATCTGATGCAAACGCTACAAACCGCCCGTCGGCTGAGGTGGAGGGTTGCTCGGAAAAGCGGTTTCCCTGATTGCCGGCTGAGTCTACAGAAACGCGAGTAATAGTCATAATTCCTCACACTAAAAATACAACTTTTGTAAATTGACAAGTGTTTGGTCGATCGCCCCCGCAACTTCTGACAAGACAGATTAGCGCGCTTGTAGGGCGATCGGCTAATGTTTCGGAATAGTTGCTGCCTATTCTTTCTAGACAGTTATCGCATTTGGGTTGGCTGTAGTCGTCAAGATGTACTCAACTTGAGCCGGAGTTAGAGTCGGATTGGCATTCAAAATCAAAGCCGCTACACCCGCTACGTGAGGGGTTGCCATCGACGTGCCACTGTAGGTTTCGTAGGTGTTATAGGGAGTTGTAGAATAAATATCTACTCCCGGTGCAACTACGTAATCCAAAAGTTTAGAACCCGCGCGATTTGAGTATTCATACCTCCTGCCATTGATATCAATTCCTCCTACGGCAATTCCAAAGCGATCGGCATTGATAGCTGGATAAGCCGGTTTAGAAAAATCATCATTTCCTGCTGCCATGACGACAACAACTCCTTTGTCAGTTGCGTACTGAATTGCCTCATTAGTCACCCTGTTAGGAAATTCGCTACCCGCACTAAAGTTAATTACATTAGCTCCATTATCAGCAGCATAGCGAATTCCAGCACCACTATTATTGAAGTTTCCAGAACCAACAGTTGATAATACTCTCACCGGCATAATTTTTGCATTGTAGGCAACTCCAGTTATGCCAAAATCATTTTGTTCGGCCGCGATCGCACCTGCTACGTGAGTCCCGTGACCGTAGATATCCTCATCCATCGGGTTGTTATCATTAGACACAAAATCCCAACCCCTGACATCATCTACATAGCCGTTGCGATCGTCGTCAATGCCGTTGTCGGGAATTTCACCCGCATTCTGCCAAATATTGTCGTCCAAATCGGGATGGGTGTAGTCAACACCGCTGTCTACTACCGCAACTACGATGTCCTTTCCAGTAATTCCCCGATTCCAAACTTCCGGCGCATTTATCATGTCTCGTCCCCAATCGTTACCGCCCAAATTAGGAACTTCTGGGAAGAGAGTTGGACTGTTCAGCGTGCGGGAAACGGCTGCGTTTGCATCCACTAAACCGTAGCCGTAATTGCTGCTAAAACCAGTAGCAGGGGTTGCAGAAAGAGTCAGGTTGTAATTCGTAGAGCCAACGTAACGATAGACTCCGACATAGTAAGTTCCGGGAGTCAGACCGAAGAAATTTATCTCGCCGGATGTACCCGCTAAGGCATAATCGCTGCCAAGATATTCATCATAATCAGTCCGACCGTTGCGGTTCTTATCTTGAATTAACTCGAGGCCGGCATTGCCAGTCAAAGCGTCGATACGCAAGCTTAAATCGCTATTGCTGTTAATAGTAAAGCGGTAATAATCATCGGTATCGCCAACTCCGACAAAATCGCTTAAGTTGACGCGGCCGTTCTCAACGCCAACAACATTTCGAGCAGTTGCTAGGGAGTTGCCTGGATCTGATAAATTCAACTGAGATGCGGTTCTCGTTCCTGTTAGGGGATCTGTGCCGACAGCGAGAGCCTCTGAGTTTGATTGTTGAGTACGAGGTGTAACGCTAGCGACTCGATCGTTGGCCCAGAAACTCAGGATATCGCTGGTTTCCGGTACTAAAAAATCTGCTATTTGTTGTGGTTCGCCGATCGCGCTCGCTGTCAAATGAGCCGTGTCAAAGCCGTTGCCGGGAAAGCTGCCGTTAAATTGACTCGATGCAGTGAAGAAATTAAGCTGACCGCTGTTACCAAAGGTGGTTAATGCTAATTGCTGCGGTTCGCGATCGATTGCAAGTATACCTGTACTTTCCATAAGTTAGATCCTGATAAGTTTAGATTCACTTGTGTTTATGAAAAAAAATACTTGTTGATTTGAAATTAATTAACATTATTACATAGGCGAGATGATACGTCAATTCATAAATTCATTGTTTGAATTCATAAAAGTCATAACCCTAATTTCATAAAAGTCATATTTTGACTCCTTGGGAAGTTATGCAGTTTCAAGCTGAAGCTGTTGTTTTTCCGTCAAAACCATCGCTATGTGCTTTTCGTAATAGGCAGCTTCGTTAATGAATACAGGGAAAACTGTAGATTCTCCTTGATAGGGGAGCGATTCTCCTGTAAAGTTGAGAAACATCGGTTCACCGGGATGTAAGGGTTCGTAGTCTTTGAACTGAAGTTGCGGATGGATTGCGGCTTGCAGTTCACCTACTGAATTTCTGGGATAGTCTACGGAGCCGATCGCCTGATATACAGTTAAATGTGATGGTATAGCAAGCGGCTTGCCCCGATTTGTTGCATCGAGATAATCCAAAATGGCGTGAACCAGCATTTCGGTTTGCTGAAGCCCAGGGGCATTGACGACTCCCTGGGCGATCGGGCCTACTTCTATGGTACCACCGAAAGCAGAGAGCGATCGCAACATTGGCGCATCCTCACCATCATCCTCTCGGAAACAAACTCGAACTGAGCGATCGAGCTCACTCAAATAGGCTAATAATTGCAAATTAAATGGATGTTTGCTGGACGGTAAAATGGTCAGCCCCATGTTGGCCGTTGTGCTGTGAAGGTCGATGATGACATCAGCGCCATGTTGGTCTTTAGGACATAGTTGGGCGGAGATTTCCTTAGCACGTATGTCTTCATAACCCATCAACTCTGGGTTAGCCAAATCTTGGGCGGCAAAGCAACGGTTCAAATCGCGATCGACATAACGCCGATTCAGCGCCACCGCTTTCGGGTTGGCTAATAAGGCAACAGTCTCAAAGGTCGATCGTTTCAGCAAGTCTGGGAATTGTTGAAACTTCCTAATCAGGTAAACCCCTGTTAACTCATTTCCGTGGGTTCCTCCCACAACTGCAACTCGTCGAATTACGTGTGAAAGCATAAATAATCCTCATTTAACAATACTTAGAGTGGAATTATTGGCGGAATTAGTTAACTATTAATTTCAAGATAAAGAAGTTATTACTAGATGTCAAATACTTGTTTTGATATAATAATATGCTCAGAAAGCATAGCGGTATCTAATCAATAACCGTTATAGTAATTATTTATGCCCAAGTCTAAAAATTAAAATTTAAAATGGTATAATCTATGGAACTTCGCCATCTCCGTTACTTCATAGCAGTGGCCGACAAACTGAGCTTTAGCAACGCGGCAGAGGGATTGTACATTGCCCAATCGGCGGTAAGTCGTCAAATTAAAGATTTGGAGGATGAATTGGGCGTGCAGCTATTCGATCGCAGAAGTCGCCCACTTCAGCTAACGCCAGCAGGACAGACATTTTTAGAAGAATCTCGTGCAACTCTGGCACAGTTAGAACAAGCGGTACATAAAACCCAGCGCATTCATCAGGGTGAATTGGGCTATTTGACGGTGAGTTTTACGAGTTCGATCGCAAATGGTGTCTTTCCAGAGATGCTGCGAACGTTTCGACAGCGATATCCAGAGGTAAAACTGATTTTGCAGGAAGAACACAGTGCTTTTCTAATTCAGAGGTTGCGCGATCGCCAAACTGATATTATTTTTCTGTATCTCTACCACGAAATTTCTGAAGACAATGATTTAGAAACGATGTCTCTCACGCAAGAACCACTTGTCGCCGTTTTACCCAAAAACCATCCGCTTGCAGCCCAATCCAAAATTTCGCTTGACGACCTAAAAGATCGAGAATTCGTCATGCCCCTGCATCAGGTTGTAGCGGGCTTGTCTGAACAAATTTACCATCTATGTTCGCAAGCAGGATTTGTTCCTAAAGTTGTTCAAACAGCCGTCTTTATGGTCACGATTTTGGGGTTAGTTGCAGGCGAAACTGGTATCAGCATTCTGCCATCTCACGTACAGAATATTCAACGCGAAGGAGTGGTGTATCGTCCGATTTTGGAACCAACGGCAACCACTAACTTAACTGCTGTTTGGCGGCCAAATCATTCATCCACCATTTTACAGCAATTCCTGGATATCATTAAAAGCCTCTCAATTTATCAGCCTGAAACATCGATAATTACATAGTCAGATCGTGTCCGATCCATTAACGGCAATTAGATTCGTCCGCCAAAGCGGAGTTAAGTCCGCAAAATGGAGCGGACTTAACTCCGCTTTGGCGGACTGTTTTGTTATGGTAATCGACCGGACACGATATCAGTAGGACTTACGCATTGACAAAATAACTCTATTGTGTATATCTGGAACAGAGGTGAATTCAATTCCCAAAACAAACAG
>NZ_JAUBVK010000032.1:0-82104 GCF_036705795.1 Microcoleus sp. ARI1-B5 | reverse complement strand
CAAGTCATACTTGTTGACTTTTTCGTTTTCCATCCAAAAGCGCAATGCTTTGTTACGGATGAACTGCACTGTTCTAATTGCTTCATCTACAGCATCAAATTGCTGCTTTTTACCGTATGCTTTGAATTCAAAAACTAGCATGAGTTCGACCTCATCACGATATCCTTATGCTAACAGCGTCAGCTTAATATTGCTAAATTTGTTCACAAAGCTTAACAAGCCGATGTCATAGTACATTAAGAGAAAGCCGTCCTGCAAGGACGGGGTTTTAAACCCAGATTTTTGATAAACCGCTCCTTCAAGGCAGATGCAATGCAGATGCAACGCAGATGCTTTTCAAGATTATTTGCGATTTTTGCAAGAGGTTTATTGTACAAGACTCGCTATTCAAAAACTCTTGAATAGCACTCAAACACAAAAAATGCTTTTTACAATAATTAAGATGCTCCCTGAACCATGCCTTGCACCTTACCGCTATAATTCCCGCGTCAAACCACTTTTGGCCTGAGTCCTGATAAATAAAAAGAGGACTAAAGTCCTCACTACAAACCAGCTTTACGACAGGAAATTAACCGGACATTAGCATTACGGGAGACTGAGTTTTTTACTCTTTTCTTTCAATGATAATGGTCATGTGAGCGACTAATGCGCCGATCGCTCCTACTGCTGCAATTACTGGGAACAAAGCCGCACTGATGACTCCGCCGACAAGTCCCACCGTTAGAGGAACTTCTACCAAAATGCGTCCCTCTTCATTTTTGAGAATCAGGCGCCGGATATTTCCTTCGTGAATCAGCTCTTTAACTTTAGCAACCAAATCCTCGCCGTTAATCTTCAACTCCTCGACGCTAACTTTATCCTGAGTATTATAAACAGGAGTTTCTAAAGGAGTCGCCTCAAAGTTAACCTCAGCAACTTTTTCGGCAGAGACTTTTCCCGATACAGGTATTGATTCGAGTTCTCTGGCTCCGACTGGTTCTTGTAGGCGGTCTGTAGGTGTCTCCATTTTTTGTTCTCCTTTTCGGTAAAAGTATTTTTGTATAGAATTCTTTAGAAACATAACACGCAACTTTTTGTCGATAAATCATACTTTTGGGTGATATTGCTGCTGGTGCTGTCGTGCATTTCTCTCTTCATCTTTGAGGGCGCAATTTCCTCTCTCCCCGAATCCCCCTCTCCCCCTCTCCCACTCCCCTTGTGCCAATACGCTAACTGTCTACCTCTGAGCCTCCCACCGCCGCACCCGTGAAAAACCTCCGATCGATACAGCCAAAGGATTAGAGCTACATTCACGCTCTCAGAGACTCAGACTCAACAGGTGTACAGGTTGAAATACTGACATCGTACTGAAAGTGCGATCGCCCAGCCGTTTATAGAGTTAACACATCTAGTTCGGCAAACCGCACATGGAAACCGTCGCTTACTTTTCTCAACAGTCATTTCTATTCAACTGCGTGCGATCGCCCAAAAAAACCCGGCCCCCCGAGGTTCCTCCCACGAACATCTTAGAGTTTCTAATGAGAATTGCTTAAAATCAAGGGGAAGGAGAAGTAATTATGATCGAAATATTATCGCCACAAAACCAACTTCCTCAAATTGAGATTGAGGTTGGGAAAAAGTCGGGTAAACTAGAATTACTTCCTTCTGCTTCCCCTGTATTGCCCGTGTCCGATTTGCCAGCAACAGAATTTACATATCAAGTTGGTGGCAGTTTGCAGGCGAACGCTCTTACCTACGTCACCAGAGCAGCAGATAGCGAACTTTACGACTCGTTAAAAGCAGGCGAATTTTGCTACGTGCTCACCTCCCGACAAATGGGAAAATCGAGTCTGCGGGTGCAAACAGCCCGCCGCTTGCTTGCAGAAAACATTGCCTGCTCAATTGTTGACATCACAGGAATTGGCACGGCCGAAATAACTCCAGTGCAGTGGTATGCAGGCTTTACAGCCACTCTCGCCAACAGCTTTAAAATTAAAATGAATGTCAAGACTTGGTGGCGCGATCGCGAACACTTGCCGCCAGTCGTCAGATTAAATGAATTTATCGAACAGGTATTGCTTCGGGCCACCGAGCGCAATATCGTGATTTTTATCGACGAAATTGACAGCATTCTCTCCCTCAACTTCTCCAGCGACGACTTTTTTGCCTGGGTGCGCGGCTGCTACAACAAACGCGCCGAAAATCCCGAATACAACCGCCTGACTTTTGCCTTATTTGGAGTCGCAACTCCTCAAGATTTAATCTCTGACAAAACCCGAACTCCTTTTAATATCGGCCGCGCCATTGAACTCAAAGGATTCGATCTTGCCGAAGCCGCACCTTTAGCCCGAGGATGGCCCGAAAAAATCGACAATTCCCAAGAAATTCTCAAAGAAATATTAGCATGGACGGGAGGACAGCCATTTCTCACTCAAAAGCTTTGTCAATTAACAGCTCAGAAGTTAGCAGCACCAACCAGCAGCGACTGCAATAGCCCAGCCAACTGTCAATTATTCATTGCCGAATTAGTGCAGTCTAGCGCCATCGACAATTGGGAATTTCAAGACGAACCGGAACATCTCAAAACAATTCGCGATCGCCTCCTGAGAAATCAAGAGCGCACCGGCCGCTTGCTGGCACTTTACCAACAAATTTTAGACGGCGATGTGACTCTCCCGAACCCCACAGAAAAACCAGCAGGAGAGTTAATCGATCGAGCTGCTTCTTCTGAAGACAGTTCAGAAAAAATGGAACTTTTACTGTCAGGTTTAATCGTCAAAGACGGAGGTAAACTGAGAGTTTACAACCCGATTTATGCCTCTGTTTTTAACCGAGAATGGATACAGCAAGAATTAGCAAAGCTCCTGCCTTACTCCGAGTCTATCTGCGCTTGGTTCGCCTCCAACCGCACCGACACTTCCCGCTTGCTGCAAGGCAGAGCTCTCGCAGAAGCGTTAACCTGGGCTGCAGACAAAAGTTTGGGCGATCGCGATTATCAATTCCTATCAGCTAGCCAAGAACTCCAAAATCAGGAAGTTCAAAGAGCTTTGGAACTAGAAAAAGCAGCTTCGCAAATATTAGCCGAAGCAAATTTAGTATTGACTAAAGCTCAGCAAAAAGCCAAGCGAACAGTCCAATTTAGTTTGTTTGGACTCGCTGCAATTTCCGCAATCTCTGCTAGCGTCGTCGTGCAGGCGCAGCGAGTTGCCCAGAAAGCTGAAAATCAAAAAAAACAAGCGATAATTACCCACATAGAAGCGCTCAACTCCACCGCCGATATTTCCCTCAGCTACGACCAGCTAGGAGCCTTAATTGCAGCAGTCAGCGCGGGCCAAAAATTGCGAGGAATTGAAGTTTCCCCAGCGCTCAAAACACAGACGGTAAATATACTGCACCGAACGCTAAATGCAGTCCGAGAACGCAATCGTTTGCCTAACGGACATACGGCTAATTTTAGCCCGGATGGCAAGTTAATTGTGAGTGCGGGGGACGAATTTCATGTGAATTTGTTTCAGCCTAACGGCAAGTTAATTTTGAGTTTTCCGGGACACAGCCAGTCAATTACTGAGCTGGTTTTTAGTCCAGACAGTCAGTTAATTGCTTCTACAAGTTTTGACAAAACTGTCAAAATTTGGCGCCGCGACGGAAGTTTACAGCAAATTTTGAAAGGACACCGAGATTTAGTTTGGAGTGCGAGTTTTAGCCCGGATTCTCAACTAATTGCTACTGCTAGTTCCGATAAAACTATTAAGATTTGGGGTGCCGGCGGCGTTTTGCTGCACACTTTAAAAGGACATACTAGACCAGTTACATCAGTCAGGTTCAGTCCCGACGGCAATATGTTGGCTTCCACCAGTCAAGATCGAACTGTCAAACTTTGGAAACGCAGCGGGAAAACAAAGTTTCGACTTGAGAAAACTCTTTTGGGACACGGAGATGAAGTCTGGGGCTGCAATTTCTCGCCAGACGGTGAGATGATTGCCTCTGCGAGTCACGATTGGACTGTGAAACTTTGGAATGCTGACGGCAAGTTGCTCAAAACTCTCGACGATTCTACAGCAGGTTTGGGCAGTGTCAGTTGGAGCGCAGACAGCAAGATGCTTGCAGGGGGCAGCACTGACGGCAAGGTGAGACTTTGGCGGGCTGACGGTACTTTGCTGCAAACTTTTAGGGCACATCAAGCCGATGTGTGGAGTGTGAGTTTTAGTCCCGATCGCACAACTTTAGCATCTGCAGGCAAAGATGCGTCGGTGAAGCTTTGGAGTCTCGATGCTGCTAAAGTAGAAGAAACTACCGAACTTGACAAATTGCTCGCAGTCGGCTGTCGCTGGCTGGGAGACTACCTGCAATACAATCCGCGCGTTGAGAGCGATCGGCATTTGTGCGAAACAACTGACAATTGACATTTCTTGCCAATTCCCAGAAACAGGTTGTGCTGGAATTCTCAAAGCTGGCGATCGGCTCCAGATTTGTCGCTACTCCTTGTCTGATTGTCATATAATTCTAAGTAAGGAGTAATACCAAGTCTACTGGCACAGGTTGCGGATGTCTATCAATCTGAATCAAATTAATGTTATGAAACATTAAAGATAGATGAAATTCACTAAATAGTCAGGTTTCAAAGGGGTGTCTGCTGTTAAATTAATCTAACCTGCCATATCTTTCCGGGTGACACCAGCAGGATTTAAGGAAAACAAATCATGCTGAATTAACTGGATGGGAGCGAGCCGAGTATAGTTGATTGCAAAGCTATAAAAAGAGTTGAAAATGCAGTGCAAATAGTACGCAGTCAATACTCTAGCAGCCAACCGCAACTGCCAATTACCAAAGGAGGGAGCAGTGTATGAAACTGACGGGTTGAGTCCCCTGAAATCGCCGCTGGGTTTGCGATCGACTCTAGAGGAATTAACCCTGTACAACTTTCTCCTAGAGTCAGAATGTCTGGGTGGCGAAGTTGCTAAAATTTTTCAAGCAAACCCTTTACTTCCCGGCATCATCATTACTGAGAAAGGAAAGTTTACAGGGATGATTTCGCGGCGGCGTTATTTTGAACACATGAGCCGCCCCTACAGCTTGGAGTTATTTTCTCAACAGCCTTTGTTCATCCTCTACCGCTTTACTAAAACTGATATGTTGGTTCTCGATCGCAAAACCTCAATTATGACGGCAGTGCGGCAGTCTTTGGAGCGATCGCCCGAACTAATCCACGAACCAATTGTAGTGCAGGTAGAGCCGGACAATTACAAACTTTTAGACGTGCACCAACTGCTGCTTTCTCAGTTGCAAATTCACGAGCTGTCAACAGTGGCGATGCGGGAATCCCAAGCACAGTTGAGGTATCAAGCCCAACAGCTAGAACTGGCCCTGCTGGAACTTCAGCGCACTCAAACCCAACTAATTCAAACAGAAAAAATGTCTTCTTTGGGGCAGTTAGTAGCAGGAGTAGCTCACGAAATTAACAATCCGATCGGCTTTATCTACAGCAATTTGCACCACGCTAAAGAGTATACTGAAAGTTTAATGCGGATGCTTTACCTGTACCAGCAGCACTGTCCCGAATCCATCGCAGAAATTGAAGCGGAATCAGCAAACATCGAACTCGATTATTTGCTGGAAGACTTACCCAAAGTGCTTAATTCCATGCAGCAAGGTGCAGAAAGGGTACGCGACATCGTTTTGTCGCTGCGGAATTTTTGCAGGTTAGACGAAGCCCAAATGAAGCCGGTCAACATTCACGACGGTATCAACAACACGATTATGCTTTTGCAAAGCCAGCTTAAAGGCAAACCCGGGCAGGAGGCGATCGCAATTCACAAAGAATACAGCGACTTGCCGCTGGTGCAGTGCTATCCCGGACAGCTAAATCAGGTATTTATGAATATTTTAGTTAATGCCATTTACGCTCTTGTTGAGTGGAACAAACACGAAAATGTCGATGAAAAAAGCCAGAACAATTGGCAAGCCGGCGAGAAAAATGATTCCCGTGCAAACACTCAATCCTCAAGTTCTAATTCTACCCGTCGGATGCCTGCGATTCGGATTCGGACGGAGTTAATCGAGGGAAAAAAGGTAATAATTAGAATTTATGACAACGGCCCGGGGATGACAGAAGATGTTCGGAAGCGGTTGTTTGACCCTTTCTTTACCACAAAGCCTGTCGGCCAAGGAACGGGTTTGGGACTGTCGATTAGCTATGAAATTGTTGTCAACCAACACGGCGGGGAATTGAAGTGCTTTTCGGAACCGGGAAAAGGAACAGAATTTGCGATCGAGATTCCACTTCAACAGTCTTCCCCAGCACATATGTTACCTCGCTTTGCCTAACTGCTGTTCGATCGCTCTTGTGCGATCGCACTAGCTGTTGGCGAGCGGGGACAGCACTCATGATTAATGACAACTGTCACAGGTCAACTGTCACAGGTCAACTGTCAACTGTCACAGGTCAACTGACTACTGACTACCTTTGCAAACCCACTTCCACAAAGGATGACTCGGCCCCTGCTGGCGAATGCGGCGCACTTGTTGTTCTAAACGCTGTTTTTCCCGCTGGGGCAATCCTCGCACATTGCGACTTTGCTTCGTTAACACTGCTAAAGTCATCCCCAAGCACAAAACCAAACCGAGAGTAGGCCAGCGGTGAAAATATAAACCGTAGCGCACCGCCGCCCAAGTGAAGTTTTCTAACCACAAAGCGATTTCGCCGCGCAAACCCCAAATGCTCAAAGAACCGACGCTAATCCACAGCAATATTACAGTTAACCAACGGCCGTAAACTGTTAGTTTGTGAAGCCTGTGGACTTCAATTTGCAAATTTGGGTCGCTTTCATTAGTCATTAGTTATTAGTCAGTAGTCAGTAGTCAGTAGTCAGTAGTCATTAGTTAACGGTTAACGGTTAACTGTCAACTGTCAACTGTCAACTGTCAACTGTCAACTGTTAACTGTCAACTGTCAACTGTCAACTGTCAACTGTCAACTAAACTTCTTCTGATGGGTTAATACCTTCTGCGGGGACGGCGATGGAGTTGCCCGTGCGACTGCGCCACCAAGCTAGCAGCGTGCTGGCAATGAAAATACTCGAATACGCACCGGCAATAAAGCCGACAATCAATGCTAAAGCAAAGTATTTGAGGGTTTCGCCGCCAAACAAAAAGATGGAAAACAATGTCAGCAGCGTGGTCATCGTCGTGTTAATTGACCTTCCCAGCGTCTGCATTACGGCATCATCGACAATTCGATCGATCGACTGTCCGGGATTTAGCTTGATAACTTCCCGCACGCGATCGTAAATTACCACTGTATCGTTAACAGAAAAACCGATAATTGTCAAGAGCGCGACCACAAATAAACTGTCAACTTCCACTCCTTGAACTAAACCCAAAAACGAGAAAACACCAAGAGTAACCAACACGTCGTGGAAGAGAGCCACAAAAGCAAAAAAAGCATAATCCAACTGAAATCGGAACGTCAGATAAATAGTAATGCCAGCAAAAGAAAGGAACAAAGCCAGCAAACCGGAAGTAAACAACTGTTTGCCGAGGGTAGGCCCAACCGTATCAATTTGAGTAGATTGAGGAGCAAAAGCGCCTATTTTTTTGCTCAAAGCTGTTTGTAAATTACTCCGCTGTTCGACATCCAAAGTTTTCGTGCGCAGCGACAAACCGCGCTGTTCTTGGCCGATAACTTGAATGCTGCTACCAGCCAAACCTTGGGAGTCCAGGACTTCGCGGACAGCGGCAATATCGATCGGTTTACAATTTTCTCGTGCAGTGCAGTCGAGTTCAAATTGCAGCCGGGTGCCGCCGATAAAGTCTAAACTGGGGCGCAGCGGTGCGCGGATGTCGGGACGAGTCCAAGAAATCGCCATCGACACTATACCTGCAAGGATGATAGCGGCGGAAATACTCCACCAGATCGATCGCTGTTTGATAACACTGAATTTCATAAATTAGCGGGAATTGGGAATTGGGAATTGGGCATTGGGAATTGGGAATTGGGCATTGGGAATTGGGCATTGGGAATTGGGAATTAATTTACAACTAATTTTTAGCAGTTTGTAGTTGTTGGCAACTCTTATCGACAGCGATTACCGATTACCTATTACCCATTACCAATTACCCATTACCTATTAGCTATTAGCAGTTTTCGACAAATCGGGACAAAACCACTGAGGTTTCCGCAGCGCTGGAAAGCCCAACACTACCAAAAGTAGAGTGCGGCTGCAAGTAATAGCAGTAAACATACTCACTGCGACGCCCAAGGCCAGCGTTACAGCAAACCCTTTAACTAAACCCGCGCCCAACCAGAACAAAGCAGCACAAGCAATAACTGTTGTGACGTTGCCGTCTAAAATGCTAGAAAAAGCTCGGTAAAAACCCGATTCGACCGATCGGTAAAGCGTCTTCCCCGCCCGCAACTCTTCCCGCGTGCGCTCAAAAATCAGCACGTTAGCATCCACGGCCATGCCGATGCTGAGCACAAAACCAGCAATTCCCGGCAGCGTTAATGTCACCCCCAACAGCACGAAAGCTGCCCAAGTTAACAGAGCATAAATTAACAGAGCAATATTGGCAATTACGCCGGGGAGCCGATAGTAGGCAACCATGAAAATCAAGACTAAAATTAAGCCGCCGATACCTGCATTAATGCTGCTTTGAATGCTGTCTCGTCCCAAGCTTGCACCGACAGTGCGGTTTTCAATAATTTCTACCGGCACCGGCAAAGCGCCGCCGCGCAATTGCACTCCTAAATCATTAGCGTCTTGGGCTGTAAAGCGACCTTGAATTACGGCATTGCCGCCAGTAATTCCTGTCTGGGCAAATTCCACACCTACTACAGGAGAACTGATCATTCTTTCGTCTAGAAAAATGCCGATTGTCCGTCCTGTTCCTGCTAAATTTTTAGTTAGTTCGGCAAATAGTTCGCCTCCTTTAGTGTCGAAACGGAGAGCGACATTCCAGTCGTTACCACCAGTGGGTTGAGCTTGAGCGTCTTTGAGATTTTCGCCGCCGAGTCCGCTGCTTTTGTAGAGTTTGGCGATCGCCTCATTGCTTCTTTTCAAAGCAGCCTGATTTTCTTTAATGGCGGCCTCATTTTTGCTGTTTCTCAATTCGGCTTGCTTTGCCAGCAATTCCTGCTGCAACTGCCTCTCAATGCCTAATTGCGTTTCTGTTCCCGGCAGTTGTTCCCGAAAGTCTAGCTTGGCGGTACCCCCCAAAACTCGTTCTGCTTGCTGCGGGTCATTGACTCCCGGCAACTGTACGAGAATTTGGTCTACTCCTACTGTTTGCACTAATGCTTCGGAAACGCCCAAACCGTTGACGCGGTTTTCGACAATCCGCCGCACTGCTTCTAACATTCCCGGGTCAATTTTGGGAATTGTGGGGGTAGTTTTTACCTGAATTGTGAGTTGTGAGCCTCCTTGCAAGTCTAATCCCAGCCGCGTCGGAATTGTTACTATTACAGTAATAGCGGCGATGATTAAAACCAAAATTAGGGCTAATACTGAACGCTGTTTTTGCATACTTATAGTAGTTGACAGTTGACAGTTGACAGTTGACAGTTGACAGTTGGTGAGACTGTGGATTCCTGCACGGTTGAGGTAGTTTGCAGTTTACCTGGGACAGTAATTAGTTGGCAGTGGTAATTGGTAATTGGTAATGGCAGCTATCAACTGTCAACTAATTACTGTCAACTAATTACTGTCAACTATCAACTATCAACTATCAACTGACTATTTATACTCGCAATGCTACCATTTTTTGGACTGCTTCGACAATTTGGTTGGGCTGAACAATTGTCAGTCTTTCTAAATTGCCGTTGTATGGTGTGGGAATATCTTGTGAAGACAGCCGCAAAACTGGTGCGTCGAGTTCGTCAAAATATCGATCGCTAATCGAAGCAATTAGTTCGGCACCGATGCCTCCTGTTTTCATGCACTCCTCCACAATAATTACTTTGTGGGTTTTGCGAATAGATTCGCCGATGGTGTCCATGTCGAGGGGTTTGAGAGAAATTAGGTCGATTACTTCTGGATCGCAACCTTCTTTGATGAGTGCGGGCACGGCTTGCATGACGTGGTGCCGCATCCGCGAATATGTCAAAATGGTAACATCTTTGCCCGATCGCACAATTTCCGCTTTGTCTAACGGCACTAAATATTCTGTTTCTGGCAAATTTTCCTTGAGGTTGTAAAGAAGGACGTGCTCGAAAAACAGAACCGGGTTATCGTCGCGGATGGCTGATTTTAACAGTCCTTTGGCGTTGTAGGGAGTCGAACAGGCGACTATTTTCAAACCCGGTACTGCTTGGAAGTATGCTTCTAACCGCTGGGAGTGTTCGGCGCCGAGTTGCCGCCCCACGCCGCCGGGCCCGCGAATTACCATCGGCATTTTGAAGTTGCCGCCGGAGGTGTAGCGCAGCATTCCGGCGTTGTTGGAAATTTGGTTGAAGGCGAGGAGCAAAAAGCCCATGTTCATGCCTTCGATGATCGGGCGCAATCCGGTCATTGCTGCGCCGACTGCCATGCCTGTAAAGCTATTTTCGGCGATCGGGGTGTCGAGCACTCTTAGTTCGCCATATTTGTTGTAGAGGTCTTTGGTGACTTTATAGGAACCGCCGTATTGACCTACGTCTTCGCCGAGTACGAATACGGCTGAGTCGCGGGCCATTTCTTCGTCTAACGCCTCGCGGAGGGCGTTGAACAATAAGGTTTCTGCCATAGGAGGTGAAGCAATGATTGCAGGAGGGTCAGAATTAGAATCTTAACCTTTTGGGGGTGTCGATGAGGATGCGATCGTACATTTGGCAGTTAAGACTGGAAATTTTGCCAATGTCTATCATAACATTTGTATTATGTCAATCAATATTTAAGTTAACTAGACAGGCGGGAATTCCCCCGCCCACAGCAGAGGAAGATTATGCTCCCGACAAAAACTGAACTAACTCTAGAAGAGTTTCTCGCTCTCCCCGAAGGAGAAGGCGATATTACCTGCGAACTTGTTGACGAGCAAGCAGTACCGAAGATGTCACCAAAAAAATTTCATTCTCGCCTCACTAGAAGCTTAATAAAAATCTTGGAGCCGTGGGGTGAAGAACGGGGAGAAATTGGTGTAGAATGGGCGGTAAAATTAACCCGACTGGGGCGAGACTGGGTTCCTGTACCAGACCTTTTATATGTTTCTTACCAACCCTTGTCTCCTGACTGGAATCAAGATGAAGCCTGTCCTGTCGCCCCAGAATTAGTCATAGAAATTATTTCACCCGAACAAACTTTCGGTCAGTTAGCGGCTAAAGCGAGAAATTATTTAGATGCTCAGGTGTTGCGGGTTTGGGTAGTAGATACCCGGGCTAGAAGCATTACTGTTTTTTACCCGGATGCAGCACCGCAGACTTATATGGGAGATACCCTATTAAAAGAGCCACTTTTTGAGGGATTAGAATTTACTGCGTCACAGCTATTTCAGATGGCAAAAATACCACCAAAGTTCTCTTAGCACCCAATAAGATAAGACGGCGGTTGAAACCGCGTCTATAAAAACTAATTCCGCCTCCGCGGAATGAAGAAAGTAACGCATTTTTATGAGTTACTCTTCAACCCGCGGAGGCGGGTTTTGTTTGTGTAGAAGCGGTTTCAACCGCCCGTTTTTTCATATCACAAATATGGGATTTTGTCAAGCTCCTGCATTTAAATTTCAGCAAAATGCTTTTGCAATAAATCGTGGATAAATCGATAGCGCCGATCGCCCGTTTTTTGCAGCAGCAGCCGATCGCCCGCAGCATCCAGAAAACGCTTGTAATCCCAAGGAATATAACCGTTTGACCACAGCACGAGGCGCAATATCAAACTGTCAATCGCCGGAATTGGCGGCAGCAAAGCACTAATTACCGCAGCCGCAGCACCCGCAATCAATCCCCAAATCGACCCGGAGACAACGGTGAAAATTAATCCCAAAATCACCCAAATTAGCCCGCCAAGCAGCTTAACCCCAAACTGATACTTCCGCTGCTCCTCGCCTGTTTGCAACCAGCTCGACGGGATGCGATCGAGGTAAAATTCTTGAGTTCCTTGCTGTTCCATCCTTCTCGCCAACCATCCCAGCCAGCGGCGAATTTGTTCCGGCCGCAGTTCCTTATTTCTGGGATACTGCTTGACTTCCCCGGTCATTTGGTGGCGGATGTAGGCAGTTAACAGATATTTGCGCTGTTCTTCTGCGGAATTTATGCGCTTCCAAGATTCGATTAAAATATCATCATAAGCCAAAGCCATCATGCTCAATAATAAGGGAGATTTGGCCAATTTTAGCAACTCCGGCTCGTTCTCAATGCTGTACCAAAGTTCGCGGCTTCGGGCTTCGATCAGGTAATTTTGAATTTGAGTTTCTGTTAAAGGTTTCAACAAAACTGCTGCTTGCAGTTTAAATCTAGTTGGGCAGTTTTTGTAGACTTCAAAACTGCTGCAAGCTACTAAATGTTTGGGTTTTAATTCGCTGGCGACAAACTGATTGATTGCTTGAATGCAGATATCTTGGCGGTGGGTTTCTACTTCGTCTAAACCGTCGAGGAGAGGCAGCAGTTTTTGTTCGGCGAGCCATTTTTTGCCTACAGCCGCAGAGATACTGTATTTGTACTGAAGCTGAGCAATTAACCAATCTGCGATCGCCCCGGATTCTGCTTTCCACGATCCGAGTTCAAACAGCACCGGTATTGGTAAACTAGGATCTTTTTCGGCGCGGGAAACTAACACCTGAGCCAATTCTAGCAGCGTCGTGGTTTTGCCGGCACCCGTGGCTCCCAAAATGACTAATTTGCCGTTGGTGCGATCGAACACTTTAGAAATGCTAGCTTTGGGAGGAAGCCGAAAACTCGGACGGTTTCCCGCTTTCACTTCCACATCCCAACAGCGGGTAATACCCACAGGCTGCGAGTCAGGGCTGAGGTTAGCCAACACAGCAGCGTGCAAAGACTGCGCGAGCCCTGCTTGAACTTCCCGCTTTACCTCCGAAAGCAGTCGATCGCGAGGCGGTTGTAATCTGAAAGGAATAAATCTTGACATGAGAACTAATAAACTGCACCTCGCGCTGGATGCTTACCTTGCTAGATTTGAACACAACTGGCTCACAGCAACAGTACCATCACTACAGGTGTCAAGTATAGACGGACTGAAATTATTGTGACAATTATCGATGTTAAATTTTAGCAACTCATCCGGAAAGATTACCCTTGATTAAGTATTTTCACTCTAAATCGCAGGGCTCGCGCCCCCCATTTTCCGGGAAAATCTTGATAAATCCGCCTAATTACGTATTTTCCCTATAGATTAACTGGCGATCGCGCCAACTCCGAAACAAAAATTATCAGTATAAATACAGAGGGGGTTTTTATGTCATTTACTTCTACTCAAATCATCATCACAGGCTTAGCAGGATTAGCAACAGCGGTGGGAGTGGCTGCTGCAACTATACAGTCTGGTGCGATTCAACAATCAAATCCCCCCTTTGCAGAATCCCCAGCAGCCGTCAGAAACCCGATCGCACTTTTTCCGGCGAACAACCCCGAATCTGAGCAACCAGAACCCCTGCAAGTACAAACCCAGGCTGCGGAAGCCCCGAAATCTGAATCTCAACCAGCCAAAAGCGCCGCACTTCAACCACCGCTAATCGCCGGAGTCTCGCAGGAAAAAGTTGGCCCGGTAGTTGTCACACCGCCAAATTCGGGATGTAAAATCAGTATGGCTGTAGTCAGCGATCCGAATCCACCGCTGAATGTGCGATCGCACCCGCAAGTAAGCGGCAGCACAATAGTAGGAAAACTCAAAAATAATACCTTTGTTTCAGTCGCCGAAGAACATAACGGTTGGCTGCGAATTACCGAACCGCCCGGTTGGATTGCTAAAAACCGCACCGAAAGCAGTTGTTCTAACGTCAACCAGCAGATTAATTTTCTGCCGGGGGGAGATGAAGCAATTGTTAAAGGTAGAATCATCGGCGGCGGCACTCACTCTTACAAGATTCGCGCCACAAAAGGTCAAACCATGACTGTTAAGAATCGGAAAGATGTTTTCCCATCAATTATCACTCCTGGCGGCAAACTTTTAGCAGGAGATCCATATAAGCAAGAGGAGAAAACCGAGTGGACAGGAAAAATGCCTGTTACTGGAAATTACACATTTCAACTCGACTCAAATTTCCGTGGTTATGAATACGAATTTTATGTGCGAGTCCGATAAATTCCCAAGAATACCGGGCGGTTGAAACCAGGTTTATACAGACAAAACCCGCCGGACGCCGGTTGAAGAGTAGGCGGTTAAAATTACCTTCTTTTCTTCAGTCGGCGTCCGGCGGACTTCCTTTGTGTAGACGCGGTTTTAACCGCCGTCTTCGTTTGACAAGACGCGGTTTTAACCGCCGTCTTAGTTAATTAAGGAATTTCAGTAAGCGATATATCAAGAATCGCAAATTTCTGCCAATCTTCTGAATCAAAGTGCCACCATTCTGTGCTGATGCCAATAAATCCCTGTTTTTTCATCGCATCTTCCAGCACTTGACGATTTTTCCGAGATTGCGCGCTGCCGCCCTGGTAATCTCTGTGAGCTTTTTTGGTAAAATCGTCATAAGGCGTTGGCATCTCTAATTCTTTGCCAGTGCGATCGACTAAAGTCAAATCCACAGCCGCACCGCGATTGTGCCTCGAACCCCTAGCAGGATTGGCAACATAATTCGGATCTGGCAAAAATTCCCACATTTGTTTAGTAACAGAAAAAGGCCTGTAGCAATCGTAAACTTTCAAACCCAATCCAATTTTTTCCAAATCTGTTTGAACAAGGGCTAACTTTTGAGCAACAGAAGCTCTCAAAGCGCATTTTGCTACTGTGTAAAGTTTTCGTTTCAAGAAATTGTTAGCAGTGGCGTAGCGGATGTCGAGGCGAATGTTGGGATTTACGGTGCGGATGTCAACAAGTCGCGCCCAACTTGGAAGTTGACTCATGAAAATGCTTTCTGGTAATACTGGGCTTGGTTCTTCCTGGGAAATTTGCACTTTCAGCGGCTTCTGGGCGCTAACAAATTTTGGATGGTGCAGCCTGGTTGCAGATAGTAATACCAGTATAAATAAAATAAAATATTTGGTAAATTTATTTATTTTCATGGTTCTGTAAATTTAATATTTTATGAGTTTTTGGGGCATTTCATGTCTTGGAAAATTTTCGGATTTTTCCGACAGTCCGACAGGGGTTTAAACCCCTGTCTCATAGCGAAAGTCCTCTAAAAGAAAACTAAAATATTTCTCTAAATCTATCTGAAATTTCGATTAATTTTATGAGTCTTTCAGTCGGTTTCAACCGACTTTAGCTATGAGACGGGGGTTTAAACCCCCGGCGGACTGTCGGAAAACGGGGAGAACGCGAGAAGGCGAGAATGATAAATTACTTCTCGAACTCTTTTTTAATTGTTAATTATCCTCAAATTCCCAAGCGCTGATACACTAAATCTAAGTGCCTCAATTGATACTGGGGATCGAAACAATCATCAATTTCTTTGGTTGTCATCTTAGCTGTTACCCGATCGTCCTTAGCAATCAAATTGTAGAAATTGCCACCCGGTTTGTTCCAAGCTTCGTGAGCACAAGATTGCACAATTTTGTAGGCGTCTTCGCGGCTCGTGCCTTTTTCTACTAAGGCTAGCATCACGCGCTGGCTGAAGATGACTCCGCCGTAAAGGTTCATGTTTTGTTTCATGTTTTCGGGATAGACTAGCAGGTGTTTTACTAAGTCTGTGGTTTCTACTAACATGAAGTGAGTTACTGTAGAACTGTCGGGCAAAATCATCCGTTCTACGGAACTGTGAGAGATGTCTCTTTCGTGCCAAAGTGCAACGTTTTCTAAGGCTGCGACGGCGTTGGCGCGGACGATTCTTGCCATTCCTGTGAGTCTTTCCGATCGAATCGGGTTGCGTTTGTGGGGCATGGCGGATGAGCCTTTTTGCCCTTTAGCAAAGAATTCTTCGACTTCGAGAACGTCGGTGCGTTGCAGGTTGCGAATTTCGACTGCAAAACGCTCGATCGATGCTGCTAAGAGTGCTAAGGTTTGGACGTATTCGGCGTGTCGATCGCGCGAAATGACCTGAGTCGATGCACAATCGGGTTCGAGTCCGAGATTTTGACAGGCGATCGCCTCGATTCGCGGGTCAATATTAGCATAGGTTCCGACTGCGCCGGAGATTTTGCCGACTGCAATGGACGATCGCAAATTTACCAATCGGGCGCGGTTGCGAAAGACTTCTGCCAGCCATCCTGCTAGTTTAAAGCCAAAGGTGATGGGTTCGGCGTGAATTCCGTGCGATCGGCCAACCATGACGGTATTGCGATGCTGTTGAGCCTGATAGCGAATAGCTTGACTCAATTCTTCGACACGTTCTAACAAGATATTGACGCTGGCGACTAATTGCAGCGCCAAAGCGGTATCGAGTACGTCGGAACTGGTTAAGCCGAGGTGAATGTAGCGGCCGGCATCGCCTACATATTCGTTGACATTTGTCAAGAAGGCGATCATGTCGTGGCGGACTTCGGCTTCAATTTCGAGGACTCGTTTGGGGTCAAAATTAGCCTTAGCTTTGATTTCTTCGACTGCGGCGGCGGGGATGTAGCCGAGTTCGGCTTGAGCTTCGCAGACAGCGATTTCTACTTGCAGCCAGGTTTTGAGTTTGGCGGTTTCAGTCCAGATGTTGCCCATTTCGGGCAAAGTGTAGCGCTCTATCACGGTGGGAGTTGGGGAATGCGATCGTCCTATTGTACCTCTGCGAGGCCTCCGTCTTGAGTCGGGATGCGGAATTTGGGGCGATCGGGTAAAAGTGGGAGAAAGCGGGTAAAAGGGCGATCGGCTACAATAATTTCAACCCGAAACTTCAGAACCATGAAATATACAGTTGTTATCCAATGGTCAGAGGGCGATCGATGCTTTCTCGTGTTTTTGCCAGATTTTGAGGATGTAATGCAGCCGGTAACTCACGGAGATTCTTATGAAGAAGCTATATACAATGCGCGAGAGTTAATAGAATTACTAATTGAGAGTTGTCAAGCTGAAGGTAAACCATTGCCAGCAACTAAGAAGCTAGAACTATTATTTCAGGCTGCATGAAATTGTTGTTTTATTGATGAGGTGGTTAAGAAATGTAAAAAATCATGAGTACCGCAGTATAGGATGATACACTGATGAGAGGTGGTGAATGTTAGCGATCGCAACCCTAATCCAGAAATGTCTAGACGCGAAAGATTGCTAATAGACGATTGAGAAGCTGAGATAGATGATAGGGGTAACTCATTTATATGGGTTGATGAATGAGGAAATTAAACTTATTATAGAATAGTAAAGAATTATGGGAAAAGTAGAAAGTGGTCAAATTAACAAACAACAAGTGCCAAAGTATTTCCCTACACCTGTAGCTGAATTAACACGATTTATGAGGCACTTTATAGAACAAGATGATACAAAATATCAATATCAGGAGGCTTTAACAAGCAATATTTGCTATAATCTGCAACATTTGGAATATCTTAATTTTATAGTTAGCGATCAAAATCAATACTTGAGGCTAACAAATGTTTTACAAAAACAGACAATTAAAAGTATTGTTATTATTAGTGTAGGAATAATTGAGGGAATATTATACTATTTAATATTGACTCGTGGTCAACCAGCAACTACTGAGTGGGAATCAGTTATGAAGATAAAAAATACTAAAAAAGCTGGGGACAAAGAGTATAAGATTGAAAATGAAATTTTTGAAAGAATTTACAATGATGAAACAGATACTATTGAGTGGAAATCAGTTACGGGTAAAGTATCGGGTATTAAAAAAAATTATAGCGGAAAATACTATAAGATTGAAAGTGAGATATTTTTCAAGCGTGAAAAGGCTATTCCGACAGAGATGAGTTTAGACCAAATGATTAAAAAAGTAAAAAACAAAAAGCTTTTAGGTGAAGACACAGAAATTTATCATGATATCAATACATTAAGGAAAAGTCGAAATAAAGTGCATATTCGTCTCATCGAAGAACGATTAGATACTGATTGGAATTCTTTTGATAAAAAGCTTTTAGATTTGAGTAAAAAAGTATTGAGTAAGGTTTTAAAAAAAGTAGGTATATTTACCGATGAACAATTATCTCAAGAAGCATTTTCTTATTTGGATAATTAATTAACGAATGGCGATTGCAACAAATAAAGAGCGCCAAATAACTCACCGAACACAAAACAAACACCAACTAAAAACCCTATGACTTCTCAAGCCTCCAACCCAAATGTCCAAGAGCTGCAAAGACAGGTGATTGCCCTGTTACAAGAAGTTAGCACTCTGATGGGTCGCGCAAGCAAAGAACTTAAGTCTGAGGATAGCTCAGAAAACAAGTACCACATATATCAACAGGAAATTGCAAAGGAGATTGGTACAGTCACAGACCTAAAACTCAGAATGGCTATTGCCGCACCTATGAATGCTGGCAAATCCAAAATTATTAATGCCATTATTGGTCAAGAACTCCTGCCAAGTTCTGCTACAGCGATGACCACACTGCCCACAGAGATTGTATTGAAAGAAAATGCAGCAGAGGCAATTTTAAAACTGAGTTCTGGAATTTGTGAAGCATTTAAGAAAGCATTGGATGCTATCAGGCAGGAAATTGAGCAGAAAGGGATGGAAGAAGTTCTTAAGCAGACTGGTGAATATCCGCATTTAGCAAGTTTACTCCAAGAAATCCACAGTGATACAGATTTTGGGATTTCCGAAGAAATCTATGGCAGTAAGAATATTAACAAGATCCTGACAGAGTTGAATCATATTATCCGTCTTTGCAACATTTTGGCCGTATCCCAAGATCGAGATCCTCTCCAGTTGCTCAATGACAATGACATTCCATCTATCGAAACTCCTTTTTTCAGAACACAGCAAAATCAACAACTAGAGAAGCTAGGTAATCTTGTAATCGTTGATACGCCTGGGCCAAGTGAAGCCGGAGTCAGCGAAAAACTAGAAATTGTAGTTTCCAAGCAACTTAAGCGTAGCCAACTTGTGCTGCTTGTCCTGAATTTCACTGAATTGAGGGCTGAAGCAGCCGAAAAAATTAAAGCAGAAGTTCAAAAAGTTATCCGAACAAGCAGTCAAGAAAATTTATATGTTTTAGTTAATAAAATTGATGAGCGTCGTCCAGGTGACATAAATACCGAAATGGTAAAACAATTTGTTGCTCATAACCTCAAACTGGGCAACACAAACCGCGTATTTGAAGTTTCTGCGAGGCAAGCATTCTGCGCTAAGGATTTTCTCCGTCAATCATCTCTCAGTAGTCAAGATATTAAAGATCCTGAAGCTGCCCAAGCATTAGCTAGAGAAGTATGGACTGTTGATTGGGAGGATGAACTGAAGGATGCAACTGTAGAGAAATTACAAAAGAAAGCGGTAACACTTTGGGAAGCCTCAAAGTTTGCATCTTTTCTGGAAGAAGCAATTAATGTAATTTTGCTACAAGTTGCCCCCCGCTGCATGGAGTTTGCATTGAATCGTTGTCTTATTCATCTAGATGATTTATGTAACAATGCAAAAAATGACCTGACTTACATTAACAGTAATGCTGAAAAGCTCCAGCAAGCAATTGAGGATCTTAACAAAGAGCTTTCTAGTCTAGCTGCTTGCCGTCGGAATCTAGATGAAGAGGTTGCCCAAACAAAAAAGCAAATAAAGGAAACCGTAAACGCCAACCTAGAAAAGCTCAAAAAAGACGTAAAAAACGAACTTGACACACTATTGAAAAAGTATGTTTTAGATTCTGCTATAAAAGTATTTTCCAATTTGTGGGGCGACATATCCAACATCTTTAATAGAGATAAGGATGAATTTGAATTTGATAGTAAGCAAGATGCCAAGCTATTCGCTGAGCAAATAGCAGCTTCGGCGAAGCAAATTATTGAACGTCAATTGGATGTCGCTTGTAAAGAGACGGATAAACAGACTGAAGGCAGGATTCAAGAATTATCCAAGTTACTAGATAATGAAACTAAGCCTATTATTGAACGCGCTCAATATCGGTTAAAAAGAGATTTTGATGTTATTTTTAAGCCAGATATATTCAAGCTAGTTGATATTTACATAGAAGTGAATACCCCCGATCTTGAATTCAGAGGATATGGGTTATCTGATTTACTCGCAGCATTGTTAGAAGGAGCATTTGGTAATTTGTTTGTGCAGTTTGCTGCTGGCTTAGTGGCAATGGTAGCTAACAGTCCAATACTGAGCAGATTTTATGGTGCAGTTAGCACCGTTTTCGGTTGGTTACGTGTGGACTTAGACAAATATTTATATAAAGAAATATATAGAGTTAACATAATCCTTTTCAAGGGTGAAATAGTTAAATTCTTTGACAATAAAGTTGAAGAAATTCAAGAACAATCTAACCGATTGATTGAGCAATCATTGGAGCAACAAATTAAAAGGTACTTTGAGGCTCTCGACTCTCTTCTAGGTGATTATAGGAAGGATTTAGAGCAATCACTAAAAGCTCAAGCTTTACCTTTAGAAACACTGAAAGAATTAAAGCAAGCGCTTGAATCATTTTCAGTAGGTAATGATAAATTACAGGTGGATAAATTGAAAGAGAAGGCTAATGAACTTATGAGTCAGACAAAACCATTAATAGCAAGCTGAGATGCGCTTACGTTTTTTACTAATTTAAGATTTCTGGAACAGGAACTTATTAACTAAACTAGCTTTGTTCAAAGCAATATCAGCCAAATATGGAATAAGTGCAAAGCCGATACACTCTGCTAGACGGGGTGGCACGGCATTTCCAATTTGCCACATTGCCTTTTTCATCGAACCTTCAAAAATAAATGAATCCGGGAAAGTTTGCAATCTAGCCATTTCGCGAGCGGAAATAACGCGATTGAGATAAGGATGAATATGAGTGCCGCCGTGATTTTCTTTAACAGTCATACTCGGTTTTCCCGGATACTGTCGCTTGAAAGCATCGGCGTAGCTTTCATACAAAGAACCGCCTGGTGGAACTTTAGCAAGTCTTTCCATGTACTGAACAGAATGACGAGTCCATTCGTGGTTAATTTCCGGTATGGGAGTATACTCGGGTAAATCATCAATTGCTGACTCAATCGCTTTGTATTGTTCCGACAACAATTGCGGCTTCGGATAGGGATTTTGCATCCCGAATCTATTGGCAATAAAAATGGCTCGCGGGCGGATTTGCGCGACTCCATAGGCGGCTGATTCAAGAACAGCAACGGACATATGGGGATAGCCAATTTCCTGGAAAGCCTCGCAAATCGCTTGCTTAACAGCCCCTTTTTGTATAGTCAATATTCCGGGTACGTTTTCCATGACAACATACCAAGGACGTATTTCAGAGACAACGCGGACAAACTCTCTAAATAAGCGATTTCGAGGGTCGTTGGGGTCGCGTTTTCCTGCAACTGAGAAGCCTTGACACGGCGGCCCGCCTACAACAACATGAACTTCTGGCGAACCAATTTCAGCGAGCAACTTTTGGGGATTTAAGTTTTTTATATCGTCGCACAAGTGATGGCAATCGGGAAAGTTTTTTGTATGAGTTGCCGAGGCGATGGGATTAATTTCAACGCTTGCTACTGGTCGAAAACCTGCTTGCAATAAACCTTGAGTCATGCCGCCAGCACCGCAAAAAATATCGACAAATGTATAGTCTGATTTTGGCAGTGACTGAGATTCAACATCAATGAATATCTTGTAGGGGTCGCAGTCATTTGCTTCTAGTTCGCGTTGGATGCGTTCGTAACGCCCTAATTTTGCTTTCTTTTGCTTTTTGGCAGGAATTGGTTCTGACTCATTTGAGAATAAAGACAGTTGTATTGCTTCCATTTTATATTTGTTTACTGCATTCTATCTGATGTTGCCGACTTGGGGCAGGGTGTAGGGCTCGATCGCGCTTGGAGTCGGGGAGTGCGATCGTCCATTGTACATCTGCGAGGCATCCGTCTTGAGTCGGGCTAAGCAACTTGAGATGAAGGAGGCGATACCAACGGTTACGGAACGCTTATGCACCTGCGGATTTTGAATATTTCGTTTATTGCGGATATTGCACTTATAGCACGTGTAGTGTTATATTAAATTGAAAAGCCAAGTATCATGTCGGACAAATACTTACAAACCTTTGCCAGTAATGCTGCACAGGTTTTGCCTGATTGCAGCCTCAACGTGTTGAGCAGTAGAGTGAGTGGCTAAAATCAAAGGTTTAAACTCCTGATTATAGCCGATTGGGTTTCTACCTCCACCAAAAACACATCAAAAGAGAGATTTATTATGTCGAGGCAAAAAGCGTCGCCAGAGTCAGTTTTAGTTCAAGAACCAGAAAAAGAATTAATAGACCAATTAGAGCAAATACTGAGCAGAGAATCTGCACAGCCCAAATTAGTCGGAAGTAACGGAGAAGAGATACTGATTCCCGAATCTGTATACAGCATTCTGCGTCAAATTGTGCATGCAATGGCATCAGGTCAAGCTTTCTCGGTAGAACTTCATAATTCCGAACTGACAACGCAGGAGGCTGCTGAACTCCTGAAGGTATCGCGACCCTTTTTTATCAAGTTATTAAAGGAGGGAGCAATTCCTTATATCGAAGTAGGAAAACATCGGCGCGTCCTTTTTCAAGACGTAATTACCTACAAGGAACAGCGTCAAGTGAAGCGTCGCCAAGGAATGAAGGAATTAAGCCAATTTCTTCAGGAGGAGGGGTTTTACGGCGAAGGGGTATGCGAAATAGCTCAGGAGTAGAATGGAAGCTTTATCTGTTATTGTAGACTCCTGCGTCATCTTCCCTATGCCTTTATGTGATACCCTGCTGTGTGCTGCTGAGACTGAGTTGTATATCGTTCATTTTTCACAAGAAATTCTAGATGGTGCTACCCGCAATCTTGTAAAAAAAGAAAAAATGACAGAGGTCAAAGCAGCTCGTTATCAGGAGATGATAAAGAACACCTTTCCTGAAGCAATGGTCGAAGTGCCTGCAAGTTTGGTGGAAGCAATGACAAATCATCCGGGCGATCGCCATGTTGTAGCTGCTGCTATAATAGCAAAGGCTAAAATCATTGTCACTGATAATCTCAAACACTTTCCACAAGAGGCTTTAGAACCCTACGGCATCGAAGTGCAGAACCCAGATGTATTTCTGACTCACCTTTTTGATAATGACCCAGAATCAATGGTTGAGGTAATTCGGCAGCAGGCTGAGGATCTAAAAAAACCGCCTCTTACTGTTGCCGAACTTCTTGATAATTTAGAAAAAAAGAATAGAGTCCCAGAATTTGCTAGTAGGGTTCGTTTCTACGAATACTGCGATTTGGTAATCGAAACCGCGAAAAAAGCATTAACTGTGTTGGGAACTGCAGCAGCCGAAGGGGGTCAATCTTATGAAGGAGATCGATATCGACTCTGGATGAAAGGGCAAACTCTAACAATTACTGCTAAAGATAGCCGTGGCGAAATCCTGCGAGTTCAAAATATGGAAGTTGAGGGTAATATATCATCAGAAGATGTCACATTATTCCAAATATTTGCTCAACGTTTAGAAGAAGAGTTAGCAACAAAGGGTGTTGAGCAGCAATAAGCTTACTTACTGCATCCGATCGATCGTCCGATACTGCACCGCCTCCCCCACATGATTCGTTTTCAAGCTTTCATCCCCCGATAAATCAGCAATAGTTCTCGCAACCTTCAAAATGCGATCGCTAGCCCTAGCCGAAAGCCCCAACTTCCGAATCGCCATCTCCAATAAATTCCGCGAAGCATCATCCAACTGACACCATGTGTTAATGTGGCTGCTTAGCATCTGCGCGTTACACCGCAAGCCAGCTTCCGACTGAAAACGCCGAGTTGCCATCTCTCGCGCCCGCTGCACCCTCACCCGCACCGGTTCCGACTCCTCCCCCGTCGGCTGTCGCGTAATTTCTTCCGGTTTCAAACGATTAACCGCCACTTGCAAATCGATCCGATCCATCAAAGGCCCCGAAAGTTTTGCCCAATATTGCTCCCTTTTTTGCGGCGAACAAGTACACTGTTGAATCGAGTCGCCGTAATAACCGCAAGCGCAAGGATTTGTACTCGCAACTAATGTAAATTGTGCCGGAAACATCACCGATTGTCGCGTTCGAGAAATCGTCACATAACCATCTTCCAATGGCTGCCGCAAAAACTCCAAAACATCCCGTTTAAATTCCGTTAATTCATCCAAAAAAAGTATGCCGCGATGTGCTAGTGAAATTTCACCAGGACGCGGAAAACTGCCGCCGCCTACCAAAGAAGGGCCAGATGCCGAATGGTGAGGACTGCGAAAAGGCCGATCGCTCACCAGCATACCCTTATCCTTCAACAACCCAGCCACCGAATGAATCTGAGTCACATCCAAAGCCTCATCAAAAGTCAGCGGCGGCAAAATCCCCGGCAAACGTCTCGCCAACATAGTCTTACCGCTCCCTGGCGGCCCCACAAAAATTAAATTGTGCCCCCCCGCCGCCGCAATTTCCAAAGCCCGCCGCGCGTGAATTTGCCCCTTTACATCCTTTAAATCTAGACCGGGAAACCGCGTTTTTGCCAACTCTTGTCTGCCGTTTACTTCTACCGGCGAATAAGCTTGAGGATTGTTCAAAAAATCAGTAACTTCAAATATATTATCAAAACCGTAAACAGATATTCCTTGTACTAAAGCCGCTTCCGTCGCATTTGCCGCTGGCACAACCAATCCCGAAATACCCATTTTTTGAGCAGCAGCGGCGATCGGCAAAACCCCAGCCACAGGCCGCAAACTCCCGTCTAACGAGAGTTCCCCCAAAAACAAATGATCTCCCAAAAGCTCGGCGCTGACCTGTTCCGATGCTGCTAAAATGCCAATGGCGATCGGCAAATCAAAACTCGGCCCTTCCTTCCGCAAATCCGCCGGAGTCAAATTAATCACAATACTCCGCATCGGAAAACCATATCCCGAATTTTTTAGCGTAGCCTTAACCCTTTCTTTAGCCTCTTGCACCGCAGAATCGGGCAGCCCCACAACCACAATTTTCGGCAGTCCCCCCGACACATCAGCCTCGACACCCACCTTTACCGCGTCAATTCCTACGATCGATGCACTCCAAACCCTAGCAAGCATTATCTTCCATCCTTGTTCGGCTATCTTGGCTCCATCGTCTATTATGATTAACAATGACTAATGAATATCGGAAGAGGCAAGAAAAACTTTTCGTTGCCTCTTCCTTTTCTCCTCTTCCTTCTCTCCTCCTGAGTCTTCCCTCTTCCCTCTTCCCCTTCTCCCTTCCGCCTTCGGCCTTCGGCCTCGTGTCAAAATCCATCCGTTAAATCCGTTAAATCCGTTAAATCCGTTACAACATCCGTTGCCGAACTTCCTTAACACCCATGACCACTCAAGAAACCCTTTTCAGCAAAATCATCCGCAAAGAGATTCCCGCAGACATCGTTTATGAGGACGACTTGGCCCTCGCCTTCAGAGATATTCATCCGCAAGCACCCGTCCACATCCTCGTCATTCCCAAAAAACCTATTCCCAAATTAGCCGATGCCGAATCGGGAGATCATGCCCTCATGGGACACCTGCTGCTGACTGTCAAGCGGGTAGCAGAACAACTCGGACTCAGCAACGGCTATCGCGTCGTCATTAATACTGGTAGCGACGGCGGCCAAACTGTAGATCACTTGCACCTTCACATTCTCGGCGGACGCCACATGAACTGGCCCCCAGGCTAAAGGCTTATTTTTCACGCAGAACTTGCGAACTCATCCTCAGAAACCCGGTTTATGGCAATTGCAAAGCGCCTGATTAACCGGGTTTTTTTGTTAATGAACTCGCTTGATTGTTCGTAGTGTGGAATGCGAGTCCGCAGTATGTTGCGGACTCGCATTCCACACGTGCGTTCCTTACTTATTGCAGTCAATCGACCGGACACGATATAACCGGGTTTTTTTGTTAATGAACTCGCTTGATTGAGGATTATTGAGTGTAGTGCGATCGCACTATAAACCAGCTTCTCACTATTCTCCCTATAAAAACTTACGGTTGCCAAATCCACCGATGATATGTAAATAAATATTAAAAATAATCTGTTCAAGACCTAATTAAGAGATATTTAAAGAGAAGGGCGATCGACCTGAACAACAATAATTTGACATAACTGCTGAACCCACCTACAGAAAATATATTCAGCTCTTCTGTCCGCTGTATTTAACCGTATTTTTTTTGTAATATTACTTTGTAAATAACTACAAATATTCAAGAAAAATCAAGCAATGTAAAGGATTGTAAAAGTTTTTAATTGTAAGCACTAAACCCTTGGCAAACTTTAGTGAATGGTGTTACTAATATAAGCGTGGGGCATCCCCACAACGAACCTTGAAAATTCAATTAAGCAATCATAAAACAAATGACAACAACCGTACAGCGTCGCGAAAGCGGCAACGTTTGGGAACGTTACTGCGAGTGGGTAACTAGCAGTGACAACCGCATTTATGTGGGTTGGTTCGGGACTCTGATGATTCCTACTCTGCTGACAGCCACCGTCTGCTACATTATTGCCTTCGTGGCTGCTCCTCCTGTGGATATCGACGGCATCCGCGAACCAGTTGCTGGTTCCTTGATGTTCGGTAACAACCTGATCAGTGGTGCTGTTGTTCCTTCATCTAATGCGATCGGGCTTCACTTTTACCCGATCTGGGAAGCTGCTTCCTTAGACGAATGGTTGTACAACGGCGGCCCTTACCAGCTCGTCATTTTCCACTTCCTCATCGGCATTTTTTGCTACATGGGCCGTCAGTGGGAACTGAGCTACCGCTTAGGAATGCGTCCTTGGATCTGCGTAGCTTACTCCGCACCTGTGGCATCTGCTACCGCAGTATTCTTGATTTACCCGATCGGACAAGGCAGCTTTTCTGACGGTATGCCCCTGGGTATCAGCGGCACATTCAACTTCATGATCGTGTTCCAAGCCGAGCACAACATCCTGATGCACCCCTTCCACATGCTGGGAGTAGCCGGTGTCTTCGGCGGTGCTTTGTTCTCTGCAATGCACGGTTCTCTCGTTACCTCTAGCTTGGTTCGCGAGACAAGTGAAACCGAGTCTATGAACTACGGTTACAAATTCGGTCAAGAAGAAGAAACCTACAACATCGTTGCAGCCCACGGCTACTTCGGTCGTTTGATTTTCCAATACGCTTCTTTCAACAACAGCCGTTCCTTGCACTTCTTGTTAGGTGCGTGGCCAGTTGTCGGCATCTGGTTTACCGCTTTAGGTATTTCCACGATGGCGTTTAACCTCAACGGTTTCAACTTCAACCAATCGATTATCGACTCGCAAGGTCGCGTCATCAACACTTGGGCGGATGTCATCAACCGCGCCAACTTGGGTATGGAAGTAATGCACGAGCGCAACGCTCACAACTTCCCCCTCGACTTGGCCGCCGGTGCTGTCACCCCAGTAGCAATGGTTGCTCCTTCCATCAACGGCTAAATTTAGCTTTTGATTAACAAAAAGCGCTCTCTCCAAATGAGGGCGCTTTTTGTTTGGGAAAGTAGAATTTATAGCAGTTGACAGTTGACAGTTGACAGTTGACAGTTGACATTTAAGTACGGGAATCAAACCGTTGATGCGTAAAGAAGTCTAGGCTTTATTCATGAGGTTATTTAGGTCTGCGCCCGATGTGGCGGTTGCTATAAGAAATTTATACCCGATCTTATTTCCGCTGGAACGATGACAATCAAATTGGTTTGATCGTTCGGACTTTAGTCCGCATCCATAACTTAGGACTAAAGTCCTCAGTACAAACCATTATGATATGATATGATTAAGAATTATTATATTTAATTGGCAATCATCAAAGTGGCGATATTTAACAGACTTAAATTTGAAAAACTCGCGGTTGAGAAATCTCAAATATTAGGCGGGGCGATCGCACTTTTGGGCGGCATTTTGATGGCATTGACAACAGCACCATTCAATGCTTGGCCGTTAGCTTGGGTAGCATTAGTTCCCCTATGGGTTTTGGTTGTCAGTTATGAACGACCAATAATCACAGAAAAAAAACAAAAATTTCTTCCTTCTTCCGACTTCCCTCGGACGACTTCCTTCTTCCTTCTTCCTTCTCTCTGGGGAATCAGCTATCACGGATTAGCCTTATCTTGGATTATGGGAATACACCCGATGACTTGGTTGGGAGTTCCTTGGTGGCCGAGTTTGGCGATCGCACTTTTTTGCTGGGCATTCATCACCCTCTGGGGAGCCGCATTAGTTACCCTTTGGGCATGGTTATTTCTAATTCTCAACTCCCTCACTTTAGCTGGAAAAACTCCTATTCTTATTCTTAACTCCCTCACTTTACCAGGAAAAAATCCTATTCTTAACTCCCCCCCTTTACAAGGGGGGGCTGGGGGGGGTAGAACTAAATTATCACCGTTAACCCGCGTTTTAATAGGCACAGCTTTGTGGTGCGCCTTAGAAAGTATTTGGAGTACAGGTTCCCTGTGGTGGACATCACTATCATACACCCAAAGCCCGCACAACTTAGCAATATTGCACCTCGGTCAACTCTCCGGGCCCAGCGCAGTCACAGCAGCAATTGTAGCAGTAAATGGCTTAATTGCCGAAGCTTTTCTTGAAGGAAGAAGGAAGAAGGAAGAGGGAAGTTCGGCAACGGATTGTGTAACGGATGCAACGGATGTAACGGATGGATGGAAGCAGGAGAGAGTCCGAGGTAAGAAGGGAGAAGTCCGAGGGAAGAAGTGGGTTGCTTATATTTGGCCTGCGGGTTTATTTTTAGTTTTGCATATTGTCGGCTGGAGTTTGTACAATCGGCCTTTAATTCAAGAGGCGGGAACATCATTAAAAATTGGCATCATTCAAGGCAATATTCCCAACCAGATTAAGTTTGACTCAGCGGGCTGGCGGCGCGCTTTGGAAGGTTACACGGCTGGATACAAACAGTTAGCAGACAGAAAAGTCGATGCTGTGTTACTTCCAGAGACGGCTTTGCCTTTTATCTGGACAAACGAGTATCAGCGTTCTACTCTTTCGTTTTACCAAGCTATTCTCGAACGCGGTGTTGTGGCTTGGATTGGAGGATTCGGACAGCAAGAAAATAGTATCACTAACAGCTTATTGGCGATCGATCGCACGGGAGAAATTGTCGGCCGCTACGATAAACTAAAGCTAGTGCCGTTAGGCGAATATATCCCTTTTTACGAAATCTTAGGCGGGATTATCAATCGGCTTTCTCCCTTAGATGCTCATTTAGTACCCGGCAACTCAAAACAATTATTTGATACGCCGTTTGGCCGCGCCATTGTCGGAATTTGTTACGATTCAGCCTTTGCTGAAAATTTCCGATATCAGGCGGCGAAGGGAGGCGAATTTATGCTCACAGCTTCCAACAATGCCCATTACAAACCGCCGATGCTGGCTCAGCATCACGCTCTCGATGTGATGCGCGCAATTGAGACGGATAGATGGGCAGTTATCGCAACTAATACAGGTTACTCTGCTTTTGTAAATCCTCGCGGCGAGACGGTTTGGAAGTCGGCAATTAATACCTATGAAGTCCGAGATGCTACTATTTATCGGCGGCAAACTCGGACTTTGTACGTGCGGTGGGGAGATTGGCTGACGCCTTTATTGTTGGTTTTGGCTGGGTTAATGCGGTTGATTGCTAGAAATTAACCTTAGTCAAGGGTTTTCTGGTGGTGCGGGGGCGGGTTTATTGAATCTGTTTGCACTGTTAGGGTTATTGGTGAACCCACCCCTACATTAAAGGGTTTTCTGGTGGTGCGGGGGCGGGTTTATTGAATCTGTTTGCACTGTTAGGGTTATTGGTTAACCCGCCCCTACATTAAAGGGTTTTCTGGTGGTGCGGGGGCGGGTTTATTGAATCTGTTTGCAGTGTCAGAGTTATTGGCTCACGGGCCCCTACAGTTCACTAATGACTAATGACTAATGACTAATGACTAATGACTCTACTTATCTTTCACCTGTTCGTGAACGCTAGGAGATAAAGAGATTAAATCGTCGATATTGCGCTGCATGGCAGCACAAATATTGTCCAAAGGCAAATCATTGGCATCGTGCCCGAAGGGATTTTCAATTTCAATCCCGATTTCTTCGATGCCGAACAAAGTAAAACTAATTAAAGCCACAACAGGGCCAGTTCCCCAAGTCAAATCTTTCACCATTTGAAAGGGCAGTGCCAAACAGTAAAGCAACAATAGTTGTTTCAGGTGAATCGCGTAAGCCAAAGGGATAGGCGTTTTCAAAATCCGCTCGCAGCCGCCTAATACATCTATCATAGAATTGAGCAACTGATTCATACCAGTTAACTGATAGACATCCAGGCAATTGCGCTCGTACTGCTCGTGCATATAATCCTCAATCCAAAAGGCAATTTCTAGGGGCGGATTGTTCATTGATTTGAGCTTTTGGTACTGCGCGGGGGACATTAACGGCTCCAACTCTGGATTGACTGATTCTTGCCGCAAGTGCAGTTTCATCGCCACTGCAAAGGCAGGTAACAGGCGCAGGGCTGACTTTTTGAGTTCGATATCCTGTGGGTCTTTTTCCTCAATAGCTACCCAGATTTGGCGCGCCAAATTGCGGACGTTGTTGACTAAAGTTCCCCACATTCTCCGACCTTCCCAAAATCGCTCGTAGGCTGTATTTGTCCGAAAAACTAACAGTAAACCCAGGACAATACTCGGTACAATACTAGACAAAATGGGCATGGAAACGGGCAAGTTAAAAAAGTGCAGCAGGGAAATAAAAACTCCAAAGCCGCCGCACAGCAAAACCCGGGGCAAAATTGAGGGAATGACAGACCCCCGAACCTGTAATGCAATTTTAAACCAAGACGGTCGATCGACATTCATGCAATTCTCCTCATAAAATTAAATCAGTCGTCTGCGCCCAAAGTCTATTTTAGATTTGCGATTGACAAGGGCAGATGCAATCTGGGGGTTGGAACTTGGGTCTAAAATTTTGGGCTCTTCACGACTTCTATCGGGCGCTGGTATCCCTATTTGGGTGCGGTGAGAGCTTCCTAAAAAAGCTTTCCTACAAACAACCTTTGGATTTTACCGAAAAAACTCATCTTTAGGATCGATCTAAAATCTAAAATCTAAAATCTAAAATTGATTGACTGATGCACTTAATTCGGTAAGATTGGTTATGTATGTTTAAACCTCAGCTTCCGTGCAAGAGCTACCGACATCTGTGCCCCCGCATTCTCACCGATTGCCGAACCAACGGTGGCAAATTTATTCGCCTCAACCACAGCAAGCCGAACAGTTTGCCGCAGAAATCGGTTTGTCGTCCTTGCTGGCACAGGTGCTGATTAACCGGGGCATCGATTCTGTTCAAGAAGTGGAAGGGTTTATCGAACCGGAATCTCTGGTTTTGCCCGCGCCACTTGATGAATTTCCCGATTTGGCTGCGAGTGTCAAATTGTTGCGGGAGGCGATGGAGGGAGGGGGAAAAATTGCGATTTGCGGCGACTACGATGCTGACGGGATGACGAGCACGGCTTTGTTGCTGCGAGCTCTCAGAGCTTTGGGCGCGAATGTGGATTATGCTATTCCGAGCCGGATGCGCGAAGGTTACGGGATTAACGCTCGCATTGTAGAAGAATTTCACGCCGAAGGTGTCGCTCTCATTCTGACTGTTGACAACGGCATTGCAGCTTTTGGCCCGGTGGCCAGAGCACGAGAACTCGGTGTCAAAGTTATTATTACAGACCACCACGATTTGCCGCCAAAACTCCCACCGGCTGATGCTATTCTCAACCCGAAATTAATTGCAGAATCTTCGCCTTATCGCGGTTTGGCTGGAGTAGGCGTTGCTTATGTTTTGGCGATTAGTTTGGCTCAAGACATGAAGAAGGTTGGCGGCTTGGTGAATCCGCTGCTGGAGTTATTTACTTTGGGAACTATTGCAGATTTGGCGCCATTGACTGGAGTTAACCGCCGCTGGGTAAAGCGGGGTTTGCGGCTGTTGCCTCATTCGCAATTGGCGGGAGTTCAGGCTTTGATTCAGGTGGCGGGAGTGCAGCCGCAAAGTGCGGAAAGTTTACCTCTTCTTAATTCAAAAAATCAAGCTAACAATTCGTTAAAGCCTGAAGATATTGGTTTTCGGCTGGGGCCGCGGATTAATGCTGTGGGGCGGCTGGCTGACCCTCAAATTGTGATAGAGTTGCTGACGGCGGACGATCGCGAATTGGCACTCAAAAACGCGGTGCAGTGCGAACAAATCAATCAGCGCCGACAGGAGTTGTGCCAGCAAATTGAGCTCGAAGCGATTGCTTGGTGCGAGAAAAGTGCGCTCGACTTGCAGCAAGAACGGGTGTTAGTTGTCGTGCAGCCCGGTTGGCACCACGGCGTGATCGGGATTGTGGCTTCTCGGTTGGTGGAACGCTACGGCGTGCCCGTTTTTATCGGTACTTTTGAAGATGAGGGTGGCGAGACGGGTAAAATCATCCGGGGTTCGGCGAGGGGAATTCCTGAGTTTAATGTATTTGACGGGCTGAATTTTTGCGCGGATTTATTAACTAAATTTGGCGGGCACAAAGCGGCGGGCGGTTTTTCTATGCCGGCCCAGAATCTAGAACAATTCCGCAATCAACTGTCAATTTTTGCCAATCAATGTTTGCAGCCGGAACACCTCAAGCCGCTGGTTTCAGTAGACGTGCGAGCGGATTTGGCTGAGATTAATCTCGACCTTTACCGACAAATTGATGCTCTGGAACCTTGCGGCATAGAAAATAAGGCTCCGGTATTTTGGACGCCTAACGTTTGCATAACTGAACAGAAAATTGTTGGTAAAGGAGGTCACGTTAAACTAACTGCAACTCAAGATGAAAAAGGAGCGGCTAGTGTGAAGGGGATTGCTTGGCGTTGGGGCGAATATTTTCCTTTGCCTCGGCGGGTTGATATTGCTTACCGATTGCGGGAAAATACTTTTAATGGCAAGACTTCGGTTGAGCTGGAATTGTTGGGTGTCCGCTTGCCGGCAAGTGCTGCTAGTTCCAGACCGCCGGTGTTCGGGAAAGTTGAGTTTGATTATTGCGATCGCACTTATTCTTGCAGTCTGTCTCCCGCCGGTTCTCAAGAGGAATTGAGAATTCGCAACTCTCAAGGCCAAGTTTTGGCTGTTGCACCCGGACAAAACATCGGTTTGTTGGGCAACTCCCGCAAGGATGCTAAAGAAGTCGATGTATCTCTGCCTTTTTTTGAGAATTTGATTCAAACTGCTAAACACGCCCTCGGTATTCGATGAAAAAGCTCGTCGGGCGCGGTGAAAATCAGGGAAAATTGGCCAGGCCAAAAACAGGTACCGTGCCACATACACGAGTGTTAGGCTCAAATCCACAATTTGAGACCAAAATTCAACCTCGCAGATTTACTGCGCTGCAAGTCAATCTAAAATCTAAAATCTAAAATCTAAAATCGACTTGACTGGCGATCGAGCTTTGGCAATTTTGCATAATTTAAAACTGAAAACTCCCAATTGTCGATCGCCGCCTAGCGTGCTATAATTACAGGTCGCCGCCTTTAGCTGCCAACAGAAAAATCACGATCGGGCCCGAAAGCACCACTGCTGCAAGTAAAGCTACCTGAACAATGAGTTGGAAGTTTACACCGCCCAGGCCGCTAAAAAGATCCGTTATAAAGTCCATGTGTCCTCCTGACTGTAGTGAGTAAGTCTAGATTGTTGAATTAGAAAATCCGTTTCTGATTTTACCGGGCGATCGACCCTATTTTTTAAGGAAGTTTACAAAAATCAACAAATTGTAAAGAACGATCGACCTCCCAGTGACAGGGAACCGGGGACTTTCCGCCTCCGGCGCTGGCAATTGATATACTTGAAAAGCTAAAATCTGCTGCGGTTGTGCATTTTCTGCCTCGCCAGCTCAATCTAAAATCTAAAATCTAAAATCTAAAATAAAACTATGGCTACTTGGCGTTGCGTAAAGCAGTGCGGTGCTTGTTGTTACCTAGAACCAACAGAGCGCCCTGACTTAGACGAGTATTTATCTGAAGAGGAATTGGCGCTCTATTTGAGCTTAGTAGGAGATGACGGTTGGTGTATCAATTTTGACAAAGGGACGCGAGAATGCGGGATTTATGCCGATCGACCGCGCTTTTGTCGGGTAGACTCTGAGGTGTTTGAGGATATGTACGGCATAGAGCCGGCTGAGTTGAATGATTTTGCGATCGACTGCTGCTTAGAGCATATTGAAGACCTTTATGGCGATCGATCTTTGGAAATGATCCGCTTCAACTCAGAAGTCGGAATTATCGCCTTACCTGGCAATTAACCGACTTGATGCGCCTGTGGGTTTTTTCCCTCCCAATCGTTTGAGATCGATGTCAATCGAAAATTCTTCAATCTAAAATCTAAAATCTAAAATCGAACGATCGTCTCCCGGTTTCTCACTCCAGAGAGTGTCAAAATAGACAAATTAAGGAAATATCGCGCAGTTGAGTGGAGCTATGAGCAATCGAGAGGGTTTTACAGGCGGATTTATTGCCGGAGCCGCAGTGGGGGGCTTGGTGGGTGCAGTTTTGGGCGCGGTGCTGTCGCGGCGCGCTGCTGAAGCTTTGCTGAGCGAACCTTCAGACGCAAAAGCAAGAAAGATCCGCCAGAGGAAAGCCAGCCAACTCGAAGCCGAAGGGATGGAAGTAGCAAGGCTGAGTTTGGAAGATAAAATTGCTCAGCTAAATCAGGCCATCGATGACGTGCGGCTGCAACTGGGCGATGTAAACGGGAACTCGCAAGCCCACAGCAGCGAGGGTTCGATCGCCGAAGACTCCTGAATCCATTTAAGATTTTAGATTGGTCTGGGAGTATCGATGCGGGCGATCGACTTTCACACGAGAGTGCCAGCCCCAGAGCACGAAGCGAGCTCGCACTTCTAAAAAAACGCTTTTTACACTCCAGAGGGATGCTCCCAATGCTCCCCCTCGGACACTCTCCCCCTCTCCCCCTCTCCCCCTCTGGCACTCTCCCCCTCTCCCCCTCTGGCACTCTCCCCCAGCTATGCTAAACTTGAATTTAAAGTGTCTGTAAACTTTACTCAAACTACAACCGAAATTTATGAGTTATTCCATAGGCCTTTTGGCAACCACGCTAGCGACATTTCTGCAAATCTATGTAGTCCTGATGATTTTTAGGGTGCTGTTAAGCTGGTTCCCCAATATCAATTGGTACGACCCCCCGTTTTCGATTTTGAGTCAGTTAACAGACCCTTACCTGAATCTATTCCGATCGATTATTCCCCCCTTGGGAGGGATTGACTTTTCTCCGCTGATTGCATTTTTTGTACTTCAGTTCGGCTCGGAATTCTTGATCGGTCTTTTGACCAGCTTGCAAACAGCCTTGTAGTTGGAAAAGCTTAAATTTTTAAGCATCTAGGCTAAATTGTTTGGCAGACCTAGCAGCCGACGACTAAATTTTAGATTTGAGATTTTTAGATTAACTCCCCGGCTTTTCAACCGGGGAGTTATGCTATTTGCGATTGGCGATTGGCGATTGAAGAATAGGGAATGACTGAATAATCGTTTGGGCCTCCCTACTGTTGCATTATTTGATGAAACTGGTATTAATTGTAGATTAGAGATGGGAAATTGCCAGCCACTCAACAATCTCAAAATCTACCCTCGTCCATGGCAAACTGCATCTGGGTTTCTCAACGGCCCACGGAAAATCTCCCATCAGCAATCTAAAATCTCAAATAGTTTTGTCAGCGGCGAACCACGCCTGTAAAACCTGTAGCTTTAAATTGCTTGAGTTTCAAAGGTGTTGGTTGATTGGCAGCAACCGAAATTCTGAGCTGAAAATCGCTAACTCCGGGCGGAACTTCTTCGATTGAACCCAAGCGAGTCCGGTTTTGCATCACCGGATTGTCATCTGCATCATAAACGCGACCGAAAATATCAGCATTGACAACAGGTTTGCCGCTGCTATTTTCAGCTTTCCCAGTAATCAAAAAACAGTTAGCTTCCATAGAACTGCCGCTGGTGACTGTTCCTTCTGCCATTTGGGCCGGACATTCATGATAAGAAAGGTCGGAAAGTTTAATCTGTGTCCGAGCCCAAGCTGGTGGAGTGAATACCAAGCTAAAAATTCCGATCGCGCAAGTAGCAAAAAAAAGGCTGATAGCTCGAAATTTCATAAATGGCAGCGCAAGTATATTTTAACCCTCAGCTTAGCGCGAATTCATGCTCAAATTCCTACTTAAGCGCCGGACACGGCAATGCCGTTTCCCTACCGCGAGCCTTCATGGCATTAGTCTAGGCCTAAATGCTGCCGCAAGGCTTGGCGCATCACATCTACTGGGACGGATTCTGTGTCCAGCCAAATTTTCAAGGCGGCTGCTCCTTGTTGAACTAGCATGGGGAGTCCGTCAATGGCTCGCGCCCCCCGAAGCTGTGCATCTTTGAGAAACTGGGTAGGATTCGGGGTGTAAATTAGATCGTAGACGATCGCACCTGCTTTCATTCGATCGAGCGTAACAGCAGAAACCGGCGACTTTTCCCCGTGCGGGTACATCCCCACAGGAGTCGTGTTCACCAGCAAATCCGCCTGCGAGATTAACATTGACAAATTATCCCAAGTATGCACCTGCAAATTCTGCACCGGCATCCCAGAAGTTACCCAACTTTGCTGAAATTCCGCTAAATTTGGTGCGCTGCGGCCGACAACGTGAATCTCGGCACATCCCAATTGAGCGCATCCAGCCACAACAGCCCTCGCCGCGCCGCCATTCCCCAAAATTACCGCTACTTTCTGACTCCAATCGGAACCCCCCCCTAGGGGGGTTTTTAAACCCGGAGATCCCCCTAAATCCCCCTCCCGGGGGACTTTGACGCAATTCTCCCCCCTTGTTAAGGGGGGCTGGGGGGGATCTGAATCTGATTGGAAAGTTTGAAAACCCCCCGTTTGCAGCGGTGCGAGAAAGCCTTCTACGTCCGTATTTGTGCCGCACCAACCTTTGTCAGTGCGATATACGGTATTGACTGCGCCGATCGATCGGGCGATCGGAGAAACCGACGACAGCAGCGGTAAGATGGCTTGTTTGTGCGGAATCGTGATGCTAAATCCCCGAAGGTCGATCGCACCAAATCCTGCAAGAGCAGCTTTTAAATCCTCTGGTTTTACCGGAAACGGCAGGTAAACAAAATCGACTCCCAAATGAGAAATAGCAGCATTGTGCATCGCCGGCGACAGAGAATGTGCGATCGGATGACCGATTACTCCGAGCAGTTTAGTAGTGCCTTTAATCATAGTTTGAAGGAAGAAGGAAGAAGGAAGAAGGCCGAAGGCAGAATGAAGAATCAAACTAATTTTGGTAAATTTATTGTACAGCTTTTTTGAGCAGAGATTGAAAATTATTATTCAACTCAGTTAAATAAAACTCTTGACTTGTGCGCAGGTAACATCATAATATAGTAAACATATTGTTCTCACTAAATGCAGTGCAAAGCATTTAGGGGAACTTGCAGCGGACAATAGTCCGCTGCAACGGTTTTAGAGAATAATCAGGGTTGGTAGTGAGGACTTTAGTCCTCTCATTTATGCGGACTAAAGTCCTCACTACAAACGAAGTTAATTGGGCGTTGTGAGTATTTTACAGCTCAAAGCTGTTGCGCCGCATCTTCTGTTTCCCGAAACTCTTTAGCGTCAGCCAAAATCGGATTGACATCAAACCAGTAATCCTCGCCGTAACGGTATTCAAATACCCAGAGACTGCGCAGCAAAATTTGGTATTTAGTTTCGCCACTGACTGTTTTGGTAGCTGATACTTGGCGCAGCAATTTCCATTCATCCGGTTCGATCGCCAAAGTAAGCTGGTGGCGGCGCTGGACGATCACATTTTCCAAAGTTTCCCGCGACAGAGGAGGGTCTTGTTTCTGCAGACAGCTATACAGCAGTTGCAGCAAATTGCGGACATGACCCCCGCTAACTCGACAAAGGCGATCGAGTGTTTCCCCAGAATCAAAAATTTTGCCAACCAAAGCATAGCGCCCAGAAGGCTGCACCGTCGGAAAAGCGCGCGCCAGAACCATCTGCCGCAGCAATTCGATACCCTCAGAGCACTCAGAACCGTCGCTCAACTGCACCGGTACCATCGGCAAAACTTTGGGATCGACCCCGAAACGGTTGGTCAACTGGCCCAAATCGTTAGAGAAAATCAGCACCAAAGGAATTGTATACACGACGTGGCAATTCAGTCTTGCCAACTGTTCGCCGCGATCGACAAACAGGTATTCCGGCTGAAGGCGCCCCGTCGGTTTCGCGCACAGGTGGATGCGATCGAGATTGTCGATAATTACCACAAGTCCCTGTTTACCTTGGCGCTTGAGTTCTTGATTAGCCGGTTCCAGCAGCTCCTTATTTAGCGCATCTAAAATTACGTTGGTTCTGGGCTCCAAATATTGCCGCAACTCCGATCGCAAATTCGGAGCATCTTTCGCCTTCGCAGTAATTTTGCCAATTCCCAAAGACAAAGAAAATTCTCCCTCCGTGCTGGCATTGACTGCACCCAAACCGGGGACAGCAGCTTCAGCTTTCAGATCTATTTGAGTTTGAAAAACATCCGCAACCCCTTGCAGCAAAGCTTTAAAACCTGTCGGTTGCAGCTTAATTTTCATTTTCTCAATGCTTTCGCTCACCTGACGCGCCACGCTCAACAATATGTCAGTGATATCGACATCAGCCATATCTAAGTCTTTGCTAGACTCAAAATAAACCACATGAAATCCTTGCTCCTGCAATTGTGCTTGCAGCCGCAGCAATTCCGTTGATTTGCCCGAGCCGATGTGACCGGTGAACAATTGACAGGTAGGTACATCGGGCGAGAGACGGCTGATGGTACGCTCCAATTGTTCTACGATTGTGCCGCCCCGCACTGACGAAAAATCGATATAATATTGTCTGTCTTCTGCATTTGCTACCGCCAGGGTGTAGCTGGGATTGCAAGCTTTATAAAATTTCCGTAAATTTAGTTCCATACCATATTCCCTGTTTTATAACATTATGCCCTAATAACTTCTTCATTTCGGTATTTGAGCAATCCGAACAAGTAGCGGTTTATTTTGATATTTTATTTGTCTGTCAATATCCGGATGTATTTCATAATCCGCAATCACCAACCCCACTTAAATACCATTGGTTAGTAGTGAGAACTTGAATTTTTAAATTTTCAAGTAAACTAAAATAGTGACTGCGATCGCATTGATTGCCGGTAATTCACCGGACACTATCTAACGCGGGCGATCGCGAATTGGGCAGTTTCCAATCAACGACGAACAGTTAGCCGTAATGTTCTCGACTAAAAGCAGCTATTTTAATACGGTTAACCGAATGTAGAAAGGGCCCAAAATTGCCACCGCCCCGATCGATTATTTAGTCAGTTGATTTTGCATCAATTCTACCATTCGTTCGCCTACACCTGCGGCGGAAGCGGGATTTTGACCTGTGACGAGTCTGTCGCTCGCCACAACACAAACCTCAAAATTAGGAACCTTGGTAAACTTCGCCCCGCGTTCGATTAATGTTGACTCCAGCAAAAACGGGACTATATCAGTCAGTCCCACAGCGGCTTCCTCTTCATTAGTAAAAGCAGCCACAGTCTTGTTAGCAACCAGGTATGTGCCATCAGATAGCTTAATATTGACTAATGCGGCAGGCCCGTGACAGACAGCACCGACAATTCCGCCTGCTTCGTAAATAGCAGCCGCCATCTCAGCGAGCCGATCGTTATTTGGGAAATCCCACATCGTCCCGTGTCCGCCAGCATAGAAAATAGCGCCGTATTGTGCGGGGTCAATTTGTGCGGGATTGAGCGTATTTTCCACTCGCGAAACCTGCTCGGAATCGTCTAAAAAAGCCTTATTTAGCGGGTCTTCCAAATCAATCCCCACCATTGGAGCTTTGCCGCCTTTTGGGCTGACAAAATCTACCGTTAATCCGGCCCGAGTAAAAGCGTCCAACGGGTGCGTTACCTCTGGGAGATAGAAACCAGTTTCTTTGCCGGTTTCGCCCAGAGTATCGTGGCTGGTTAAAACAATCAGAACTTTTTGGCTAGTCATAGTCTATTCCTTTTGCGGGTGTCTTTGTACCTGTTGTTCTCATCCTAGGGCGAATTCATCTAGAATACAAATTATAAAAGTTTCGGGCTGGTATAAATATAGTTATGGCAAATGCCAATGCCGAACTTCCTAACATCCGTTACATCTGAGATGTTGCAGCATTGTCAGCAACAGGCTTTCCGGCCTGTTCCACAAGAAATTCATTCTTTGTGGAACGGGCCCTCCTAGCCCGTTCATAAAAGCCTTATTGAAAATGGTGCAATATCTCAATTAAATCCGTTACATCCGATCGCGTGCTCGTTGCGGAACTGCCTTCTTTATGATTAACTTTGAATGGTACCGCAGCTTTATCGAGGTTTACCGCGTGGGAACCGTATCGGGGGCCGCCCAAGTTCTCCACCTCACCCAACCGGGTGTCAGCCAACACGTCGCAGCAAGAGAGTCAGCTTTGGGAAATCCCTTGTTTCAAAGGACTCCGAGGCGGATGGTGCCGACGGAAGCGGGACAAAGACTGTATACTCAAGTTGCTGGTGCGATCGAGAAACTGGAATCAGTTCCCCACAAAAACTCAACAGCCCAAACTCCGCAAACCATCAGAATCGGTACGCCACAAGAATTTTTTATAGAACGAATTCTGGGTAAATTACCGCAGGACGATCGCACTTTTTACACGATACAATTTGGGTTAACGCCAGAATTAATCCAACAACTCAAAACAGGAAAACTAGACCTTGTAATTGCCACACAAAAAATTACCTTGTCTGATATTGAATATGAATTGCTATTCGAGGAGAACTTCTGGCTAGTCGGGCCACCAAATATGGCGATTCCGATTTCCGAAGGAATCAGTCAAGCAGATTTAAACCCACTGTCTCAATGGCTTTTAACCCAAGATTGGATTGCTTACAGCGAAGAATTGCCGATCGCCCCCGCTTTTGGCGCGTAGTTTTTAGTAGAAGAATCGACGTTCAACCCAAACTAATTATTCCCGATTTAAGAGCAATTAGACAAGCGGTTGTATTGGGATTTGGCTTTAGCGTTCTTCGACTACTTGTGTGCAGATTGGGTGAAATAAAATCGCTTGACACTTGTCCTCAAACCTGCACAGGCTGTTAACAATTGTATCTGGCTGGCTTTTCGGAAATCTGAAAGACAGTTGCCAAAAATCAAACGGATGTTAGAATTTTGCCAATTTCAATAATTCTTGTAGATACCAGACTTCTTGAAGAAGTCTGGTATCTAAAATAACGCCCGATCGCCAATAATCTCCAGCAGCCGCGAGGATTCGCTGCGAATTTCAGATCCTTCCTTTAAAAGTAGAGCATCAATTACTTCTCGATCCAATAAATCAACATAATTATCATCGAGTTGGCAGAGTTCAATAACCGCCCGCAAACCAGCCAGTCGCTCCTCATCGGAAGTACCTACAACCATTCTATTAATAGAAGTCAGCAAAACGCGCTCTGGCGGTGAAATAGTTTCTACAAGTTCTGCCGCTGTCTGCCGCACGATCGAATGCTTGTCTCCCAGACACAAAAACATCAACTCTAATAATACTCCGTCACCGTACCGAAATTCCTGATGTCGTAGCTTTCCTAACACTTCCAGGGCGATCGCCCTTACATCCCATTCCTTGTCAGCAAGCAAGCAACCCAGTAGAAGAGCAACCACAGGATTATCTAATTCTCCCAATTTTACAGCAGCATTATATCTAACATCATTCCCTTCTGAGAGTGTATCAGCAGCCGCCTTTGCCACTTCCGCAGGCCATTTCATAACTTGTGGGATAGAGTCTGCCAAGATTAAATCATCATCCCAGAAACTATTGTGAAAATTTGGCTGATGTTCTTTTGATAGAAAGTTTATGTGACAATCTTCTACTGATACATTTGTGGCGATCGCATTGCTAAAATCCGTTGGGCGATCTCCTTCATCAGAAAAACAGCCAATAAATTTTGTTTCATATAAAGTGGCTCCTTGAAAAGATGTTCCATTCAAGCGACAACCAAAAAACTCACATCCCGATAAATCTAGTTTATCAAAGATACAACCTCTTAAATCGCAACAGATTAGAGAGTCATTCGGCTCGATCGCAAATAGATGCTGCTTGCTTTGCCAATCCATTTCTAAATAACGACTGCGCTTGCTGTCTAACTTAAGCATTACTTTATTTCCCCAATTGTTCTTTCCAAGGTTTTGCCCATCTGGGAATCTCCGGTTCATCGCTGTTGCGGTAGTCTTCAGCCCATTTTAGCGCCTCTTCCATCTTGACAATTTCCTGCTCAATTTTTTGCTTTGCCTCAGAGGGCAACTTTGCTAAATGCTTCCGAAGTCCCTTAATGTACTCCTTGCACTTTCCAGCGTGGAGGGTGCTATCTTTTAGCGACTGCGGTGGATTTCCTACGCCTCCTTCAAATTGTTCCTTCATTACCATGAAAGCACAACTTCCATCACCGTACTCTGCTCCCTCCCTGTAAAGGTCATTCATCACTTCCTGAGCTTTATCTACTGCTAGAGCTTCTGCACGCGGTAGCCAAGTCTCTCGATTTTGAATTAATTGAGCCTCTGGGGTTGTAGGGGGAGTCCTGAGTTTTTTCAGTGGATTTGATTGCTCGTTATTGCCCTTTGGATTCATCTGTTACTGGATTCCCAATGCCCGATCGCCCTTACGAAAAATCCCCCGCTACAGCATTACCATAGCGAGGGATTTTTGTCAACCTACAAAATCAACTTTCTTGCAGTTTGTTGTTAGCTTCTGTCAGTAGCAGCTACCGGCTCAAAGCTAGGAATCACCAACTCATCATTCTGCTTAGTGAGTAGATTGTACAGCCTTTCGGTATTCGGGAAATTCGCAGCAGGCAGAGTCGGGAAGCGACGGTAAGGAACAGTATCCTCGCCAAACGCCTCGGCATATTCAACACTGTTCAACATCGCGTTGATAAAGCCCTTAATCCCTTTACTTGCCAAGATTTGGTTGTAGGTCCGAATCTCCGCTTGATTGCGGGGAGCGCGGCCTAAGAAGTGCTTCGTTCCCAACTCAATCACCTTAGTATTGGGATAAGGTGCGTAGAACTGTTTAACGTACAGCGAGGAGGATCCCAAAGCCTCAATGAACTCCTTGAGATTGATTTCATTGTTGCCCAGTTTGCTTTCCAGCGCCGTGAATTCATTCTTCACAACATATGGGTTGATGTCGCGCTCAAAAACTTGACGGTAAGCAGCTTGAATTAAAGTTTTCAAAGCTACTTTGTCCGAAGTATTCGTCAGCTTGAACACCTTAGTTTGTTCGCGCCGCTTGCTGACACCTTGAGCGAGGCGAGTTTGCAACTCGAAATCGCCCCGATCGCCTGCTGCACCCAGTTCAATAAACCGAGGAGTTTCTGGCGTCACAGCTTGGACATTTTGCTCAGCGACGGAACCCGATCGCATCGTCCGCATCGACAAACCACCGGGAGTCACATAGCGCTCGTAGGGCACTGTATCTTCCCCGAAAGCTTCGTTGTACTCCATGCTGTCCATGATGCCATCGACCAGCGCGTAGAAACCCTTCTTAGCGCAAATGTCAAAGTAAGCGTTCATTTCCTGGCGGCCGTAGGTAGGGCGTCCCAGGAGTCGGCGGTGAATATACTCGATCGCCTTACAAACGTACAGCTTGCTCCAGTACATATTGCGGAACACGTCTGACTTCGCCAACATCCGAATAAACTCGCGCATCGGAATGTCGCCGTTTTCCAGCTTAATTTCCGCCACCTTTTGGCGCTGGCCGTCGAACACGTCGCGACCGAACACTTGCAGGTAAGCTGCCCGAATCACCGCTTGGGTGGAACTTTCGGTAAATTTGACACTGGAACTGTTGCTGTAGCTGCTAGAGACACCGCGGGCAGTTTTCTTGGAAGCCACATAGCCGCCTGGTAACTGGTCTAGTTTAAAGACCTTGGGGCCCAGAGAGCCTGGAGCCTTACCGCGAGCCTCCGGGTTGCTCAATTGATTTTCAATCCCCGCACCTTGACGGATCAGGATACGGCGAGTGTCTTTGCCGAAGGGAGCTGGACGGTTCTTGGGGTTGCGAGTTTCTTTCGGGAAAATCGCGCCGAACTGAATTTCTAAGGGGTCATTGCCAACACCGTAAACGTGCTGGTCTGGCAGCGGCTGAGTGTAGCCCGCAAACAAGGTGATGAACTGAGGAACCTTGCGGAAAGGAGCGCTGTAATTGAACAGATCGATTTGCGGGCCCCAGTTGCGACACTCCTGAGCTTCTTGGCCCAAACCGCGCAGGTAAGGCACTGTTTCTTCGCCGAAGTAGTCGGAATATTCCTGGGAATAAACCATCGCGTCTACGAGGGCTGGCAGGCCGCCTTTGGTGACGATCGCAAAATACTTGCTAAATTCCTCCCGCGAGCTCAAACCGCGGCCTAGGAAGTGGCGGGCGGCCAATTCTACAGCACGGCTGTTGACAAACGGCTCGTAGAATTGCTGACGGTACAGAGGAGATTTGCCAAGGCGGCGAATAAACTCTTTCATCGAGATTTCGCCATTTTTGACCTTGGATTCCAAGTCAGAAATGCTTTGGCTGTATGCGCGGCTAATGTCGCGCTCGAATACTTGGCGGTAAGCTGCTTTGATTACTTCGAGCTTTTCGGCCGAAGACAGACCGGTTTTCATGACGAATTTCGACCGTCGCTCGGCTGCGTTGAAGTAGATTTGAGGCAGTTGCAGCCCTTGCTGGTCGTTGCTTTCGCGCTGCCGCACCTTGTCTGAAGGTGTGGGAGCTTTGAATTCGGTAATTGCTACGTCGAAATACTGTCCGACGATCGCACTTGCCTCTGCATTGTTTCTGAAATAGCCCAAAGATGCTGCCTTCATTTCCTGCATTGCCACAATTGTGGCCGCCGAAGAGCAAGCATTTTCGATGATTTCCCGCAATCCGCGCACGTTCACCGAAATAATGTTCGGGTCGCCAGCTACGATCGCGTAGGTGATGTAGCGCAAAAACCAGCTCAAGTCCCGCAGAGATTTGGTCATGTTTCCCGGGCCGTAGCGCGAGACATTGATCGGCTGAAACCCTGCGGGGATTGGGCCGCTGTAGCCGCCACCGTTGCCAGAAAATAGATTTCCTAGCCCCAAGAAACCACCGCCACCGCCGTTGCCGCCAGCGCGGCTTTCTACGTAGGTGACATTTCCCAGTTTCATGCCTTCAGAGACATTCGCTGAACCGCCGCGAGCCGCGCCTGCTACAGCCATCGCAGGTTCTTGCGGTCTTTCCAAGAATGCCAGCGGGGAACCGCCGGTAAAAATCCGGTTGGCTGCGCGGGATACTATCAGTTCCGAGTTTTGGGTCAGCGTCGCAGAGATATCGATCCGAAGAGCCCCTGAACTGAAATAACTTGCCAGTTCGCTGAGTTCGCCCCGCTGTAGGAAGCGGTCTTGCTGTTCTGCTTGCGAAATTGTTGCGACCGGTACAGTTTGATATAGTTGCGGACGTGCAACTGAGCTTCCACCACTTGCTTTTACAGTCATTAGACTCTTTCGCTCCCTATCTAAATCGTTGCAGCATTTACCCAGACTAACCTTGCCTTCTGATGCAGGTAAAATTAGGTATTTTTGCTTTGTTTACTTTTTGCCTTGACCTGTCATGAGGTTAGGGCGCTTACTTTCTTAGATTAAAATGTTTTGGTTTCATCTTTCTTCCTGCCGGGAAATGTCCGACCCGAAGACAGGCGCGGGGCACTCCCTCCGGACTTGCTTCGCCCGTACACCCCGGGAACACAAGACTCGGCAGGAGAGTTGACCAGTGGGCGATCGCAGCAAGTGCCGTCAATTAAGGAAAAAGAAAATCCCAAATTTTCTTCTGCCTTTGTCTGTGCCTTTTACTTTCTGCCGAAAGACGACTCCGCTGTACCCGAAAGCTCAGCGGTGGGGATGGACAGTCCTCGTTTGTTAAAAAGCCTGCCGAGATTTATTGTATAGATTTAAGAGAGCTTATATGAGAAAAAATGATAAGTTTTATTACGCGGAAGCTGTCAGTCGATTTTAGATTTTAGATTTGAGATTTTAGATTGACTCGCCTAGAAGCCATAGGAGTGTACCGCGTAGCGCCGTTCTGTCGCAGCTCATGGCAATCTCAAAACTCACGCACTAATCCCTCACCTATGGATACTACGCCCGATATCAGTGCTGCCGTGCGGCGGCTTTACGATACTTTCCCTTTTCCGCCCGATCCCTTGTCCGACGAACCGCCCCCGGGCTACAACTGGCGCTGGAGTTGGCCGGATGCTTACAATTTTTGCACCGGCCAAAAGCCGCAAAAACTCGATATCCGAATTTTAGATGCTGGCTGCGGCACTGGTTCGAGTACCGATTACCTGATTCACCTCAATCCTGAAGCTGCGGTAACGGCGATCGACCTGAGTGAAGGTGCTTTGAAAGTAGCACAAGAACGCTGTCGGCGCTCCGGAGCGCGCGAAGCAGATTTCCGCCACCTCAGCCTGTACGATGCCGCCGAGTTAGAGGGCGAGTTTGATTTGATCAACTGCGTGGGCGTGCTGCACCACTTACCCGATCCGATCCGGGGCATTCAAGCGCTGGCGGCGAAGTTGGCCCCGGGTGGGTTGATGCACATTTTTGTGTATGCTGAGCTCGGACGCTGGGAAATTCAACTGATGCAAAGGGCGATCGGACTTCTCCAAGGCAACAAAAAAGGCGATTATCCCGATGGCGTCAAAGTCGGCCGTCAAATCTTTGCTTCCTTACCAGAAAACAACCGCCTTGTCAAGTACGAAAAACAGCGTTGGGCAGGAGAAAATCAGCGGGACGAATGTTTTGCTGATATGTACGTTCACCCGCAGGAAATTGACTACAATATTGAGACTTTGTTCGAGTTAATTGACGCTTCGGGATTGGAATTTCTTGGTTTTTCAAATCCGGGATATTGGCAGTTAGAAAGACTTTTGGGGAAAGCGCCGGAATTGATAGAAAGAGCTCAGGGTTTGACGGAACGGGAGCTTTATCGATTAATTGAATTGTTGGATACGGAAATCACTCATTACGAGTTTTTCTTGGGCAAAAAGCCTGTTAATAAAATTGATTGGTCGGACGATAAGGCACTTTTGGCGGCAATTCCAGAGTTGAGTGGTTGTATGCACGGTTGGCCCAGTCAACAAGTGTTTGATTGCAACTACCAATTGGTCAATTTGTCAAGTGCTGAATTTGAGTTTTTGCAAGGTTGTGTACCCCCCCCAGCCCCCCCTTGCCAAGGGGGGGAGAAAGAGGGAAGCCGGTCTGGCAAAAGCATAGGAGAGATTTTGGCGGATGTGGAGATGGGATTGGATGAAGTGCGATCGATCTTATCAAAACAGCTCATTTTGCTAACACCGAAATTATAGGGCTTTTTGATTATTTGAACGAACCGCGAAGACGCGAAGTGCGCGAAGGAAGAACTGCATCTGCTTCTTTCTCTTCCTTTGCGTCCTTAGCGCCTTCGCGGTTCATTTAATCTTACTCCCGGTAAAATCTCAAAGGGATTGACACAGGCCCCCGTCTGCGGCTAGGCTTTGAAGTGAGAGGTTGCTTTGCTTGTAGAGGAAGTAGCCCGCGTCGCCCAAAAATTGGGTTGCACTCGCTCCGCTCCGCTCCGCCCAAAGCTGTTACCAGCAGCAATGGACAGCTCACCGCCAAACTGAAAGCAGCAGTCTGGAGGCTAACGGAGTATGATAACACTCTGTGTAGCCGCCCTGCTATGTCTTGAAAAGCGGGGCGGCTGGGTTTTTGGGTTTTTCTAGAAAACCCAAAACCAGGAGAACATAATTATGTCACAGGAATTCTTGCCTGAGGACAACAAATTCGATCGACCAAATGACGACTCAGCAGCAGAATCCGAACAGGATGTGGTGTGTTTAACGGTGACAGGTTCGCCCAAGGGTGTCAGGGAAACCATACTCACCTTGTACCGCCTGGGATTTGCCCAAGTGGGCGATTGGAGTCCCCTACAGCGTGCAGCCAATCCGAAGCAAGTCATGAGTGTGCTGATTCGCCGTCGTTCGCGCAAAGCCTAGGTGTTTGCTCGTTCCCAGGCTAGACCCTGGGAACGCATTCCATGAGGCTCTGCCTCCTGTTTTTGTCCGCAGGCGAGGCAGAGCCTCGGGATCTCGGTTTCGAGGCTCTAGCCTGGAAGTTAAGTCTTTGCTCGTTCCCAGGCTCATCAAATTAACTCTTTAGGTGTTTGATGGAAACTACCAATTGGTCGATTTGTCAAGTGCCGAGTTTGAGTTTCTGCAAGCTTGTGTACCCCCCCCAGACAGGGCGGGCACGGGGGCACCGCCCCTACAAGGTGGTGGGAAGAGAGTTGGGGAGATTTTGGCGGATGTGGAGATGGGATTAGATGAAGTGCGATCGATCTTATCAAAACCCCTAATATGGCTAACACCCGGTGGTAAAATCCAATTGAGTAGTTGTCATTCACAAGCGAAGCGAAGAATCTCCGATGCTTGGGGCGGGCTAGGAGGGCCCAGCCCACAATCAAATTAACTCTTTGTGGAACAGACCGGAAAGCCTGTTCTGAGAACAGTCAATTATCATCAATAAATAATAAAAAGGGGTTAGTCATGAAAAAACAAACTTTTAGTAAACTACTCCAAAAAAACAACCCGGTAATTTTAGAAATAGGGACATCCACCGGCGAAGACTCCCTAGATTTCCTCCGAGAATTTTCAGACATTCAATTGCATTGTTTTGAACCCGATCCTCGCTGCGTAAAAATACATCAAAACACAGTCAAGGATCCGCGATGCCAATTACATCCAATCGCCATATCAGACGTAGATGGAGAAGCTGAATTTTATCAGAGCACCAATGACGAAACGGACTGTCCAGAATGGCTCAAATCATCAGAATGGCTGCAATCTTCTTCACTCAAAACTCCAAAAAATCATTTAGAAGTCTACCCTTGGTGTAAGTTTAAGGAAAATACACTAAAAGTGCCAACGCGCAGCTTAGATAGTTGGTTTGCAGAACAAGATATCGATCAAATTGACTTAATTTGGGCTGACGTACAAGGCGCAGAGGAAAACTTGATTAAAGGAGGACTTAAAACCTTGTCTCATACCAAGTATTTTTACACAGAGTATGAAGATGACGAACTCTATGAGGGACAAATCACACTTCAACAGATAAAGAGTTTACTTCCCAAGTTTAAAGCTATTGGCTATTTCAAGAACAACGTATTATTTAAGAATACTGAAATCCCCGATTCAGCCCTTAATACAACTGACCAAATAGTTTGGCAAACTTGGGATCTTTTTCCACCCAGAATGTGGCTGCACTTGCTCACAAAAAGGCTCAAATCAAAAGTTAAATCCCTCCAAGGTAAGGCTAAAGCGGAAGTTTAGGCAGATTTTTCTGAACTAACTATAACAGACATCAAAGCCTACCTTACTTTTCCGACAGATAGATAATTAGCCGCCGATTTGAGACATTGTGCGGCTGTAATTTCCTTGAGTAGTTCCCGAATCTCGCTGTTTGAAATTAATCTCCGGTTTAATCTCTAATATGTGCCGCACTCGATCGCATTTAATATAATTATTTATAAATTGGGTTGATGTAAAGCGATCGCCTTTCCCTAATTTATGGCACGTTTAAGAATTTGACCGACAACTCCATACCTGTCGCCTGTCAATCCATCCAATTCGTGTTCAACATCTTCTAACCATCCAAGTTTACTTGTCCACTTACCATTAGGTAACTGTCTGGCTGCATGAGTTGGGATACCGCTAGAGTCAACCTATATTGCTATTTTCTGATATCCAGCTTCTAATATATCACCATTACAAAGTTCATATCCCAGTGTTTGATAAGCCTGAATATATGCGTCTAAAGTCTCCTCTTGCGGCACGCCTTCTGGCCAATAGAATTGCTCTCCAGGTATCGGTTGCCACCAGCGATCTTCTTCACCAGCAGCCCATGCAAAGCAATTATATTCCTGTGACTTTTGGCTAGTAACTCGATAATCAGTGCGAGACAAGTTAGGCCATTTAATTTCAAGTTCCGGTCTTCTATACATTCTCTTCAATCGCGTAGCCTCGATCTCTACCCCACTCTATCCAAGCTGATGCCATCTGTTTTACCCTTCCCCTTTGTTCCGGTTTAATGGGATTTTCACCCGTAATTGCATTCAAGGCAGCTAACCAGTAAAGGGGATTTTTTTGCAGTTCCGATAGCAACAGCGGCACGACTTTAGATCCCATATTAATAATTTCCTGATATGCAGGATGCTGAGACATTTGAGCTGTCGAAGACATTCCCGCCACTTCACTTTGCCATTCCGTAGCAAGAGTATAAAATTTGTCAATTACCTCGCTCGAAATTTCAGCATTTTTATTGAAGATATCTCGATCGGTATTTGCTGCGGCATTTTCTCGTTGCGCGATCGAGCTTTCAATGCTCATCAAGATTAATTCTTCGATCGATACATTCATCTGGGCAGCAACTTTTTGTAGCTTCAGAATCAGCAGGTCTGAAATGGCGATCGAGATGGTGTTCATCTGACTTACAAAATTGGATGATGTCTTAAGTGTAGCAAATAAATTATCGATACAGAGTTGACAAAGATCGATCGCCCATTTTTGCCCAAGTACCTGAAGCGCAGCTATCCCGTAGGGAATCGCCCCTCTGGCCCACATAACAAAAAGAGCGATCGACGAAGGGCAGTTCACCCGCCAATTTGAGACATGGTGCGGCTGTAATTTCCTTGAGTAGTTCCCGAATCTCGCTGCTTGAAATTAATCTCCGGTTTAATCTCTAATATGTGCCGCACTCGATCGCGCAATTCGCCTGTAGACACCCCATTCCGTAAAGCAGTTTTTAAGTCAATTTGCCCCGTTTCGTTGAGCAGACAAGGCCGCAGCCACCCGTCCGCAGACAAACGCATCCGGTTGCAGCGATCGCAAAAACACTCGGACATTTGGCTGATAAATCCTAAAGTGCCTTTCGCCCCCGGAATTTGAAACACATCCGCCGGCCCATTTCCGCGAATTCCTGACTCAACCAACCCGTATTTGTCGTTAATTTGTTGCCGCAATTCGGCTGAGGCTACCCAACCTTTATCGCCAAATAAATCCCCATTCCCGATCGGCATAAACTCAATAAAACGAACGTGCCAGTTCCGGTTAATTGTTAACGCCGCTAAATCCAATATTTCGCCGTCATTGACACCGGGAATTACCACAACATTCAGTTTCAGCGGGTCAAATCCAGCTTGATAAGCTGCTTGAATTCCATCCCAAACCTGCGTCCATCGCGATCGTCCGCGACTGCCAATTATCTTATCAAAAGTTTCCGCCTCCAGCGAATCCAAACTAATATTAATCCGGCGCAAACCAGCTTTGTAGAGATTTTCGGCCATTCCCGCCAGCAAAAAGCCGTTAGTTGTCATTGACAAATCTCGCGTTTCCGGCAAAGATGCGATCGACCTCACCAATTCCACCACCCCAGGCCGCAGCAGCGGTTCCCCTCCAGTCAAGCGAAACTTGGTAAATCCCACGGGTATGAAAACTTCCCGCAGCAGAGTTAGCAATTCCGAGTGGGTTAACAACTGCTGCTGCAATACGTAGTCTAACTCGCTTCCTTCCGGCATACAGTAGAGACAGCGGAAGTTGCAGCGGTCTATCAAGCTAATCCGGAGGTAGTCTACGGCGTTCATGTCAATAGTTTGTAATATAATTTAATTATAAATGGCGATCGCATTTTCTGCAATTATTGATAGAAAGCAAAAAACCTGCATCGATTTCTCTCTCTTCTCTTACTCTGTGCTCTCTGCGTCCTCTGCGGTTAAGAAAAAAAATCTAGTTTGCAAGTCTATACATCTATGACATTCTTTGAATTTGAAGCTGATTTTGTCGAAGCTTTGCGCTGCATTCCGATGCAAGTACGTCTCAAATTAGATACTTGCGGCATTAAATTAAAGTTGCAGGATTGGAATCATTTCAACCAAGCAGAACGTCAAATGCTTGTAGAGAAACCTTGTTTGACTGCATCAGAAATTAGCGATTACCGAGAGCAGCTTAACCAAGTATTAATTAAACAGACTGGAAAGCCGGGAACTGATTTAGCCGTTGATGACAATCCCCCGTGGATGGATGCTGCAACTGTACCGGAGTCGGTTTCTGCAAAAGCCCAAGAGCTCGGCGTGACAATCTCTTTGGCTCAGTGGGCGAGTTTGCAGCCTCTACAGCGGTTTGCTTTGATCAAGCTCAGTCGATCGAGCCACGAGAATAAAAATTTCATCCCGGCGCTGCAAGAGTTTAAGGTGATTGAATGAGCTCGGGTTATACTCGTTAAATGCCTGTGAGAAATTCAGAAAAAGCAGGCAAGGACTAAAAAAATGGAAACAGAGATTTTACAGAATGATATCTCCCTAATCACTGAAACTATGAAGAGTCGAAATGGGGAAGGAATCTATGGCTATATTGACCGTGAAACTGGTGAGGTTTTGATTGGATGCCATGATGCTCCATTGGAAATTATTCCTAATGAAGAAGATGAGAATTATGAGGAAGTAGAATCTGAGTTCGATCGCCGGTACTTGCCAATTCCTCAAGAAGGTTCAAGGGATAGCTATCAAGACATGGTAGATTTCATTGAAACTGTTGCAGATGAGCGGTTGCGAGATCTGTTGGGGGTTGCTATCCAAGGGCGAGGAGCATTTGGTCGCTTCAAGGATGTATTGCGCCGTTCAGAATATGAATCAGAATGTAACCGTTGGTTCGCATTTAGCGAGAAGTGCGACTACCGCCGAGTAGTTAAATGGTTGACGGCTGAGGGGTTCAGCGTAGAAGTCGGTTTTTAACTGACATCAGGCACCCTTCTCAATTAACTTGTAGGGGCGGGTTCGCCAACAGCTTTAAATGGTGCAAACAGGTTAAATAAACCCGCCCTACCCCACGATATAACCTTTGATTGATATTGTTGCAAGATCTCAATTTTTCACCGACTTGTGATACTCGCTGTGGGCATTAATTTCCAGGCGACCTTCGGGACAATCCGACAACCCGATAGTCGGACAGGGGTTTAAACCCCTGTCGAGAGAGCGAAAGTCCTCGGTCGCCGACTAAAAATTATTATTTTCCGTCGCCTAAAAACCGACTTGTGCTACTCGCTGTGGGAATTAATTCCCTGGCGGCCTTCGGGACACTTCGACTGGCCTTTCCGGAGGCAGAGCCTCGCTTACATGGGTTCCCAGGCTCCACCCTGGGAACCAGGATAACCAGGATACAAGCGTTTTACTCGTTTGCTCGTTACCAGCCTCCAGCCTGGCAGAGCAGATCGCTCTTGCTCGGCCTCGACTCTACCGTTCTCTGAAGCAGATCGAAAAATTCATTTTTTTTTAAGTTATGTTACCTGCACGTGGTATTATTCGATGTGAAGTGTACGAGCTGTAACGTTTGTCACACTTGTCGCTACAAGACGGTTTCAACCGAATTAATTGTAGTGGGAGTCAACTAACACCGACTGCTTTAAAAGTCAAGTAACCTTGTCAGATCAATCTCGCGCATCCATCGCTGAAACGGGGGACATCTCTCAGACAGGTTCGTCCGAACCGGAGTCCACCGACGCTATGCAAGATTTCTACAAACTTCAGCAACAGTTGTTTGTGGTCACGCTCGCTTTCACGGGAATAATTTTTATCTCGGTGTGGATTTTTTATTCACTCAACATTGCCCTAAATTATATGCTTGGGGCGATCGCAGGTGTGGTTTACTTGAGAATGTTGGCTAAAGACGTTGAACGCATCGGCCCGCAAAAGACGAGTCTGAGTAAAAATAGGTTAGCTGTATTTATTGGGTTGATTGTAGTAGCAACTCAGTTGAAAGAGCTACAGATTTTGCCCATATTTTTGGGATTTCTGACGTATAAGGGCGCGATCGTCTTTTATATGCTGCAAAGCCTGTTTGTTCCCGACCCTGCAAATGGGTCAGGCAGTCGGTGAACCCTCCACTGTGTGAACTTCTTGTGAATGGAAATGCTAAATGTCTTAAATGCTTTTAATGCTTTTCCCCTCGCTGAGTTGGAAGTAGGCAAGCATTTCTACTGGCACATAGGCAGTCTCAAAGTTCACGGGCAGGTATTCATTACCTCCTGGATTGTGATTGCTCTCCTCGTGATAGCTTCCCTAGCGGCAACTCGCAATATGCAGAGAATTCCGCGCGGAATGCAAAATTTCATGGAGTACGCCTTAGAATTCGTTCGAGACTTGGCTAGAAATCAACTCGGCGAGAAAGAGTATCGTCCTTGGCTGCCATTTATTGGCACATTGTTCCTGTTTATTTTTGTATCCAATTGGTCGGGGGCCTTAGTTCCTTGGAAACTAATTAAGTTGCCAGAAGGCGAACTAGCTGCTCCGACTAACGATATCAACACGACGGTAGCACTTGCTTTGCTGACTTCTCTGGCATATTTTTATGCGGGTTTCAGCAAGCGGGGTTTGGGTTACTTTACTAAGTACATCGAACCGACCCCAATTTTGTTGCCGATCGCGATTTTGGAAGATTTCACCAAGCCACTTTCCCTAAGCTTCCGTTTATTTGGTAACATCTTAGCGGATGAATTAGTGGTAGCGGTTCTGGTGCTATTAGTTCCCCTGTTCGTACCTCTGCCCGTAATGATGTTGGGTCTGTTTACCAGTGCGATTCAAGCTTTGGTATTTGCCACCTTGGCAGGAGCTTACATTCACGAAGCATTGGAAGGACACGGCGGCGACGAACACCACGATTAACACTCTCAAATTGGGTAAAGGCTAATAGCGAAGAGTCCGCAGTCCGCAGTCATTAGACTGATGACTAATGACTAATGACTAATGACTAATTACCCAATATTCTCTCTTGAACTCTGTACACTAAGGTTAAGGAAATTTATCATGAATCCGACAATTGCTGCTGCTTCTGTTATCGCCGCCGGTCTAGCTATTGGTTTAGGCGCGATCGGACCTGGTATCGGTCAAGGTAATGCCTCCGGTCAAGCAGTAGAAGGTATTGCCCGTCAGCCGGAAGCAGAAGGCAAAATTCGCGGTACTCTCCTGCTGAGCTTAGCATTCATGGAATCCCTGACCATCTACGGTCTGGTTATTGCATTGGTGCTGCTGTTTGCTAATCCCTTCGCTTAATACTGAAGGACTGCAAAAAGGGGCGGATGTCTTTCCGCCCCAAAAACAAGGAGGAACTAAAAGTGTTTGATTTTGATGCAACTTTGCCCTTTATGGCGTTGCAGTTCCTAGTTTTGACGGTAGTCCTGAATGCGGTTTTCTATAAGCCCATGACTAAGATGCTGGACGAGCGGGACGAATACATTCGCACCACTCAACTGTCAGCTCAGGAACGCTTGGCGAAAGCCCAGAAATTAGCGCAGGAATACGAACAAAAACTGGGAGAAACTCGCAAACAGTCTCAAGCAGTAATTGCTACGGCTCAAGCCGATGCCAAAAAAATCGCGTCGGCGAAAGTAGCTGATGCTCAAAAAGAAGCTCAAGTGGCGCGAGAAAAGGCAGGCCAAGAGATTGAGCAGCAAAAACAAGAGGCAATGCGCTCGCTAGAACAAGAGGTAGATGTCCTGAGCCGACAAATTCTTGAAAAGCTATTAGGCACAGCACTGGCAAAATAGCTCGATCGAACAGTTTTAGATTTTGGGTGAATTTTAAAATCTAAAATCTAAAATCGGTTCATCCAACCTGCACGCGCAATTATGGAAGAGAATCATGGGGACTGTTTTATTGCTAGCCACAGAAGCTAGCCGGGAAGGTGGTTTCGGTTTAAATTTCGATATTTTAGAAACCAACCTGATTAACCTGAGCATTGTTATTGGATTGCTGTTTTACTTCGGGCGCGGCTTTTTAGGGAATATCCTCAGCGAAAGACGCTCCGCCATCGAAGAGGCGATTAAAGATGCAGAAACTCGCCAAAAAGATGCAGCAGCAGCTCTAGCAGAACAACAGCAAAAATTGACTCAGGCTCAAGCAGAAGCGGAACGAATTCGCTCCGCTGCTGAAGCAAATGCGATCGGAGCCAAAGAAGCAATTCTAGCTCAAGCGGCGCAGGACGTTGAACGCATGAAAGCAACAGCAGGTCAAGAGTTGGAAGCAGAGCGGGAAAGAGCGATCGCCCAACTCAGAGCGAGAGTTGCTTCTATGGCATTAGAAAGGGTGGAAGCCCAGCTAAAAACTAGCTTGGACGACAGCGCTCAAAACCAATTAATCGATCGCAGCATTGCGTTACTGGGAGGCTAAAACGTGAGTACAGTCAGCACAGAAGTCTTGCAGCCTTACGCATCTGCCTTGATGTCACTGGCTCAGTCCAGCAATCTATCAGAAAAGTTCGGCGAAGACATTCGTTCTTTGCTTAGCCTGCTAGAAGGTTCGGAAGATTTGCGTCAATTTTTAGGAAATCCGCTGATCAAACCGGATGCTAAAAAAGCCGTAATTGGGCAAATAGCGGGTGACGAAATGAGCCCGTTGATGCACAACTTTCTGAAGCTATTAGTAGACAAAGGAAGAATTGTTTTTTTAGAAGGAATTGGTCAACAATACTTGGCAAGGCTCCGAGAACTCAACCAAACTGTATTGGCTGAAGTTACATCGGCAGTTCCGCTTTCAGACGCTCAACAGCAAACTGTTCGCGAGAAAGTACAGGCGATGACCAGCGCTCGAAGCGTAGAAATTGAAACCAAAATTGACGCAGATTTAATCGGCGGTGTGGTAATCAAAGTAGGCTCTCAAGTAATTGATGCCAGCCTGCGGGGACAATTGCGCCGCCTCGGAATTCGCTTGAGTTCCTAATTTAAGGAAGAAGGAAGAAGGAAGAAGGAAGAAGGAAGAAAGAATAAGGGAAGAATTAAACAAAAGGCAGAAATCAATGAATTTCTGTTTTTGAGTGGTTAGTCCCAAATACTTACTACCAAATCTCAATTCTTTCTTGCCAAAAACATCCACCCGCCAAAAAATGGGTAGAAGCACTAGACTTAAAGTCGTGGAAAGATAAAAATTTTAGACGCTAGTTCAAACTCCCAGATTCACGGAGCTGCGAGTAAATCTAAAATCTAAAATCTAAAATCTAAAATCGACTGACTGACAACTGACAACTGACACATAATAACTGACATGGCAGCAATCAGACCTGACGAAATTAGCAGCATTATTCGCCAGCAAATTGAACAGTACGACCAAGATGTAAAAGTCTCTAACGTCGGTACTGTTTTGCAAGTAGGCGACGGTATTGCCCGGATTTATGGCTTGGATAAAGCTATGTCCGGCGAATTGCTAGAATTTGCCGACGGCACCGTGGGTATCGCACTGAACCTCGAACAAGATAACGTCGGTGCAGTGTTGATGGGCCAAGGTCTCGGCATTCAAGAAGGTTCCGCAGTTACTGCTACTGGCAGAATTGCTGAAGTCCCCGTTGGTGAAGCAATGTTGGGCCGCGTAGTTGATGCTTTGGCGCGTCCGATCGACGGTAAAGGCGATATTAAAACTACTGAGTCTCGCTTGATTGAATCTCCGGCACCTGGTATCGTTTCTCGCCGTTCTGTTTACGAACCGATGCAAACAGGGATTACCGCTATTGATGCGATGATTCCTGTGGGAAGAGGACAGCGGGAACTGATTATTGGCGACCGTCAAACTGGTAAAACTGCGATCGCGATCGACACAATCATCAACCAAAAATCGGAAGATGTAATTTGCGTGTATGTGGCGATCGGTCAAAAAGCCTCCACAGTAGCTAACATCGTCAACGTCCTGCAAGAAAAGGGCGCGATGGACTACACAATCGTCGTAGCAGCCAACGCTAGCGACCCCGCAACCCTGCAATATTTGGCACCTTACACAGGCGCTAGCTTAGCCGAGTATTTCATGTACAAAGGCAAGCACACCTTGGTCATTTACGATGACCTTTCCAAGCAAGCACAGGCCTACCGCCAAATGTCCTTGTTGCTGCGCCGTCCTCCCGGTCGCGAAGCATATCCCGGAGACGTGTTTTACCTGCACTCTCGCTTGCTAGAACGCGCTGCTAAATTGAGCGACGATTTGGGCGAAGGCAGCATGACAGCTTTGCCAATCATTGAAACCCAAGCAGGCGACGTTTCTGCTTACATTCCTACCAACGTAATTTCGATTACCGACGGTCAAATCTTCCTTTCTTCTGACTTGTTCAACTCTGGTTTGCGTCCGGCTGTAAACCCCGGTATTTCGGTATCGCGGGTAGGTTCGGCTGCTCAAACTAAGGCCATGAAAAAAGTAGCCGGTAAGGTGAAATTGGAATTGGCGCAGTTTGAAGAACTGGCAGCATTTTCTCAGTTTGCTTCTGACTTGGATAAAGCTACTCAAAATCAATTGGCCCGCGGTCAACGCTTGCGCGAACTGTTGAAACAAGCGCAAAGTTCTCCTCTGCCGATGAACGAACAAGTGGCTGTGATCTATGCTGGCATTAACGGCTACATGGATGACATCGATGTAGAAAAAGTTAGCAAGTTTACTGTTGGTTTGCGCGATTATTTGCGGACTAGCAAGCCGAAGTACGGCGAAATCGTTCAAGGCGGTAAGGCTTTGACTGATGAAGCTGAGAAGCTGCTGAAAGAAGGCATCGCGGAATACAAGCAAACTTTCTTGGTTTCTGCGTAATTAGCACGAAGTCTGTAGGGACTTAGGCCTTGCCCTTAGTGTCAACTTAAGCTTTTAGTCCACCAAATCCTCTCGCCCACCCGCTAGTCCGCCAGGGGTTGAAACCCCTGTCTAATAGCGAAAGTCCTCTGAAGAGGACTGAATAGCTCATTAGTCCTCTTTGAGAGGACTTTAGCTTTGAGGCAGGGGTTTTAACCCCTGCCGGACTGTGGGTTTAACGTGTTTGTTCGGTTTAACGTGTTTGTTGACACCAATCAGCCATGCCATGTCCCTACCGCAGCTAATAACTCGGAAATAAAGGCTAAGAAAAAAGGAGAAAGTTATGGCAAATCTGAAAACTATTCGCGATCGCATTAAGTCGGTCAAGAACACTAAAAAGATTACAGAAGCAATGCGCTTGGTGGCTGCTGCTAAGGTGCGCCGCGCTCAAGAACAGGTGACTGCTACTCGGCCTTTTGCCGATCGGCTCGCAGAGGTATTGTACGGTTTGGCGGAACGCTTGCAGTTTGAAAGCCAGGATTTACCGCTGCTGAGAAAACGCGAAGTGCGATCGGTGGGACTTTTGGTGGTTTCGGGCGATCGGGGTTTGTGCGGCGGCTACAACAGCAACATCATCAGATACGCCGAAAATCGCGCTAAGGAAATCAAAGCTGAAGGCTTAGACTACAAATACGTGTTGGTAGGACGCAAAGCTACTCAGTATTTCCAGCGCCGCGAACAGCCGATCGATGCTACTTACACTAACTTAGAGCAAATTCCCACAGCACCGGAAGCAGCGCAAATTGCTGACGAATTGCTGTCTTTGTTCCTGTCGGGAACTGTGGACAGAGTTGAGCTAATTTACACTAAGTTTGTGTCGCTAATTAGTTCGCGTCCGGTAATTCAAACCTTGTTACCCCTCGACCCCCAAGGCTTGGAAACTCCCGATGATGAAATCTTCCGCTTGACAACGAAAGGCGGACAGTTTCAAGTATCGCGGGAGAAGGTTTCTTCACCTACGAAGAGTTTGCCGCGCGACATGATTTTCGAGCAAGATCCGGCGCAAATTCTGGAGGCACTTTTGCCTTTGTATTTGAACAACCAATTGCTGCGGGCTTTGCAAGAGTCTGCTGCTAGCGAGTTGGCTGCGCGGATGACGGCGATGAACAATGCTAGTGAGAATGCTAGCGATTTGATCCGTAGTTTGACGCTGACTTATAACAAGGCGCGGCAAGCAGCAATTACTCAGGAAATCCTGGAAGTTTCCGGCGGTGCTGAGGCTTTGAACGGTTAGGTTAGGGTTGACAATTTGTTGATTTTATGGTATGCGTCTGGGGGAACTCAGGCGCTTTTTTTATTTATAAAGTGGTTACAATTGACCACAATGTACTAACAAAGCCAAACTCAAGATTTTTTGCAGAAACCGGGTTTATGAGCGTAAATCATACCTAAATGACCTAAATTAACGCTCTGTAGCGTTTTTCGCGGAAAACGGCATTAATTGCACTATTGCATTAGTATGCACTAAGGCATATAATTAAAACAATGCACCTGTATGCAAAAAGCTGGTTTTTAGGCAAACTACATAAAAATGTCAAAATGTATATGTTGTAAAGCCTTGAGCCTGTATGGATGAAAACAAGACTGTGGCTATTAGAGTAGAAATGCCACCGGAGCTGCGGAACCGATTTAAGTCGGCTGTTGCTAGGGACGGTAAAAATATGAGGGATGTTTTGCTGGAATTTATGGAGCAATATGTCATGAAGGCTGAGCAACCAAAAATAGAAGCAAGTCAAAACCAAAACAACACATAGCTGCTTTGTGCAGTGGTGGAGCGATCGCATACAGGGCAAGACATTTAGTTTTTAAACTGTAAGGGAAGTCTGAAGACAGGAGCGATCGCCTACTCTTTTACCACCTCAACCAAATCTTCCACCATCACGTCAAAAGTACGTGCCAACTTCAGCAGACAAGTAAAATCAACCATGGCCATTCCCGGAGAACGTGAATAGGTGGTGAGTGTGCTGTAGATGACTCCCGATCGCTCTGAAACCTCTTTGATCGTCGGGCCTTTTTCAGCAGCAAATTCTTTAACCCGCAATCTAATTAAACCCATTGACAAAAAACTAGATTTACTCTGGGATAAAATTTTATCGTCAAAAGCGATCGCTCACTCCTGCACAATCTCATACAAATCTTCGATCGACAAATCAAAAGTCCTAGCCAACTTGTGCAAGGCTGTCACGTCAACTGTTGCTAATCCAGGCGATCGGGCATAGGTTCTGAGCGTGCTGTAGACGACGCCCGATCGCTCTGAAACTTCTTTCAGCGTCCAGCCTTTCTCAGCAGCCAACTCTCGAACCCGCAACTTAATTAAGCCCATAACCTCTTGAGATGTGATTGATATAAGCCAGAGGATTGTACTGTAAAAAGCGATCGCCTACTCTTTGACGACCTCAACCAAATCTTCCACCATCACGTCAAAAGTACGTGCCAACTTCAGCAGACAAGTAAAATCAACCATTGCCATTCCCGGAGAACGTGAATAGGTGGTGAGTGTGCTGTAAATGACTCCCGATCGCTCAGAAACCTCTTTGATCGTCCAGCCTTTCTCAGCAGCAAATTCTTTAACCCGCAATCTAATTAAACCCATTGACAAAAAACTAGATTTAGTTTTTAATAAAAATATCGTAAAAAGCGATCGCCCCAACGTCTGGAAAACTTAAAGACGATCGCCTATCCAAATTCAATCCCTTTACAAAAGTTTGTACTCTTTACAAAGGATTTGCTATAAATCATGTTAACAAAATTTTCGCGAAAATCAACCCCCAGACACAGATTGAGCCGGTTTGTCACAAAAGAGGCGATCGCGCGGCTGCTGAAAATCAAGGTAGAACAAATATATCGCTTCGAGTGCTGGGCGCATATCCTGTACGTGCACGCCAAAGGCATGAGTCGGTTTGTGAGTTATGCCGACTTTCCGCCTGTTTTGGGAGTGGAATCGCCCTCTGGTTTAGATTTTGGTTATTGGAAGCGCCGGATAGCGAGTCAGAAAGAGAGACACGCGCCGGATTTTTGGGTGGATTTTTATGCGGCGAGATTTCACAAAGCTGTTTCTGTTTCTGAATTGTTGGAGTGGGGGGAAATGGTGGGGGTGATTAAGTTTATGTTGCGATCAATAGCCGTGGAGTCGCTGCGAAAGGTTTATGCACAAGAGAAATCTCTACTGGAACATTTCTAAATTAGTCCTAGACGCAGGGGTGGTTAGAAACCGGGTTTTTTGCCCAGAAGATGCGTTACAGCCTGCAGATATGGTAAAAAACCCGGTTTCTGTGGTTTTGATTTGTCCAGAAATGTAAATGCTACTGTTTCTCCTACGCCAAACCCTGCGATACAAACCCCGCCCAATAATGGGGGCTGATAAAGACCGATTCTTTCTGGCTAAGGAACTCTAATCGATAACGAAATTAATCCTATTGATGTTTATAACTTTTAACTATCTGGCTCGTCTCCTTGATGAGTGTGAAGCTAAACTGCTAAAACCTCTTTTCCATTCACACCGGAAAGTTTTACCTATTAATTTTTCTAAGCAAATGACTTTAATATTAGAATTATGACAAGAACCATATCCATTTTGTATATTAATAATTTCACACCCTATACCTTCTAAATCATTAGCAAAGGAAATTTCTCCTTTATAATCCCCATCATCAACCGAATCACCTTCTTGCAGAGATTCATCCAGTTTCCAACATACAATATGATCGGTGACGACTAAGGGATGGTTAAATAGCTCATAGGTTGAAAATATATATTTATATTCTAATCCTTTGAGTTCTTGTTGGAATTTTTCATCATTAAATTCGGTGGCTAAACTATCAATTCCTTGACCGGAAAAATTTAAAGGCCTTAACCAAAACTTAGAGTAAGGAGAGCTTACAGAAACCAAATGAGCTAACAGTGTATATAACGCACCTACTCCATGTTCTTCTCCTAAACTAGGAACAAAAAATTTTTTACTTTTTAAAATTTCAATATCTAAAATATAAAAATGATCTCTTTGAAGAATTGAATTTTTAACTTTATTAAATTGCTTGACTTGAACTTCGCTTTTTGATTCACTAACTTCATTTCCTATTCTCTCTATCAACTGTTTAAAAACTTTGCCATCATTCAAGGAGCGATCTAGGAAGTTTTTAATTTCTTCTAAAAAATCGTCATTTCTTAAAATTTTAATTGATGCTTCACTTAAAGAATTTCTGTTGGTTACTAGCAGAAAACTACCGTTAATCATCAAAGCATAATGGGTTTGAGCTTTATTATCACTTAAAACTCTATAATCTTGTAATAAGCTCTCATTAAATATTTCATTATAAGAACATATTTTTAGTCCTTCCGAACAAACAAAAGTTCCTCTTTGTGAACTAAATCCAATACCTGACTGTTTTTTTCTTCCTTGGCGATCTAAATCTTCATAGTATTCTAAAGCTCTTCGGTTACCATCAATAGCTAATACCAAACAGTACGTAATTCCGTGAAATTTAAACACATGAGAGTTACGATAATAAAATCTACCTGAATTCAGTCGCTTTATTTCTGCTGGCGGTTTCCAGAAATGATCTTCCATACCTGGAATAACACTTGGTTTTTCAATGTATGGATATCCAGGAGGAATTTTTTCTAATTTACTGTTTTTTTCACTGCCTTTCCAAATAAAAAGCTGACATTTATCATTATAGGTAGGAGACGAATTTTTAAAAGTTGTAGCTCCTTTCGCGCTAAACCCTGTTCTCTCATAATCTAAATTTCTGACATCCCCATGTCTGGTATAAAATCTAATATAACTTTTTATATAGGGATATTTTTTGTCTGTACCGTAATAGTTGGAAAAGTTATCTACTTCTAATTTTTTGACAATAATGATGGTTCCTGTTTTTAAATTTGATTTAAAATATGTCTCATCTAAATGTTGAATAATAGACACTGTTCTAGCATCGGGCTGAGGTAATAGTTTTCTTAATGTTAACCAAGGTTGTATATCTTCTTGAATTTCAATGTTATCTTGTTCAGAGTCTAAAGTATCTCTTGGATTATCTATAACTACAGAACGCCAGTAATATTCCGTGTCCTCTTTACATCGGGTAATAAGTGCAAATTTTCCTGAAGCAAAGCAAAGTTTTGATCCTTGACATTTGTAGCCTATAGATTCCCCAAGAGTTTTAGTTGAGAGACCTATTGAGAAGAAAGCATCTATTGGAGCTACTCCATTAACTTCTTTTTCAGAGCTTATACCAATCCCATTATCAATAAATATAAACCCTTCATATTGAAGTAAAGGATATATTTCAATAACAGATGCTGTAGCATCATAGGAGTTGGAAATTAGTTCTCTAATTACTTCACATGGATCTTTCCTATTAACAGATAATTCTAATAAAGTATGTTTGTAATTAATACCGCAACGAATTTTACGATTTTTTTTCGTCATAATAAATTAACTTTACAAAATTTTTTAATTACTTATGTTATTTTGTAAGACTTAAGTTTATCATCACTCACTAGATTTGTCAAGCATGGCAAATGACAAATAAATCAGGAGTTGAGATACATGGTCAATGCTGAAAGACTGGTCTGAAGAAAGCCGTCATCAAAAACATAACCGAAAACTGCTTGATAGCTGAGGATGTGGAGTTGGTGATATTTGTCTTTTTTGTGGTCAAAGTACGATCGCCCTTGGCGATCGGTCATAATAGTAATAGCAGACTTCTTGCAAAAGTGCCATAATTCTTGAGACTCCTCAGTGCGCGATTCCAGGAGTCACTTACCAGGATTTAAGCCGCCCGACAAGATTTCGCTATACGTTTCTAAAGTGGCTTGGCTCATAATGTGCGATGGAATTCAAATTTTAACGGACAAAAAATGGTGAATAACGGGACTAACCAAACCCCTGAGCAAAATTCGGTTAATTGTGGCAGTATTGATGAATCAGAACGAGCTTTTGGTGAAACCGAAAGAGCGATTGCTGAATTTCTAGAAAGAGAGGGAAAAAATGTTAAAGCCTTGGTAGAAAAAACCGATGGAGGTAGAAATCCCGATGCTGAGGTAGATGGAAAACCCACTGAATTCAAAAGTCTAGATGCCGGTGCTACAAGCGCGACAGTAAAAAATCAGATCAACAACTCGATTAGACGAGGCGGACAGGCTAGGGATATAATTATAGATGCTAGGGCGTCTGGGTTGATAGAAGCTGAGGCTGAACGAGGTTTGCAAAGGGCCAAAAATATTACACGCGGGAAAATTGATAGCGTCCGAATTATTGGCGATAGCTATGACATCACTTTTACTGAGTTTCAATAAAGGAGGTTTTTATGTCTCGCACATTAGATATTTTTCTAGACTTTCCGCAGGAAATCGAACAGTTAGTCAAAGAATTAGAGTTTATATTAGCTCTCAAATTTGAGCTGGTTTCTGATGGTACTGACAACTGGTATGAGTTTCGCAACTCAACAATCACTCTTACTTTAGGAAAGCATGATTTTGAAAACGATCGAGATATCAAATTTGAAGAATACCCTTATAACCTCTCAATCAGAGCGTTGAACATCTCGAATGAACTTGAGAGGCAAAAGTGGTGTGATGATTTTGCTAGTTATGTTTTCCAAAAGGTGAAAGCTACAGAAAGGTATCGTTTAATGCTGGTGGATGACTTACAAGTGCAGTTAGAGGAGTTTGCGCCAGTGGTGAAGGTTTGAGCGAACATCATACAGGCAAGTTCTGAAATCAAAGGGAATATTAATTCATGGAATACTTGGAACTCGGATTAGCGAATATACTGAAGCGCGATTTTACCCATCACCCAACAACTTCTCACCGCATCAGCCATAATAGTAACAAGTAAGTTTACTAAAAGCGAATAAATAACTATGGTCACTGCTACTGCTGCACAGAATAATTTTACTTTAGAAGACTTCATGGCTAATCCCCCCGACAACATGGAATGGGTGGACGGACAACTCGTGGAGAAAAATGGAGCCACGCTCAAGCATGGTAAAATTCAATCAAGCCTGGGTTGTGCTTGGGCAAATTACATGATTTCCAGCAAACAAGGAGGAGAAGTTTATATTTCACCACCTTGCCGCACTAACCAACAAATTCGCCGCCCCGATGTCGCTTATCTCACACCCGAATTAGTTGCACAATTTGGCAATCTTGCCACTTTACCCCAAAGTTTTCCTTTAGTTGCCGAAATAGTTTCACCCACCGATATCGCTGAAGATGTCTTTCTCAAAGCACAGGAATATTTAGAATCTAGTTGTCAGGAAGTCTGGTTAGTTTTTCCCGAAAGTCGTTTAATATTCGTGATGACTCAAAATCAAATATTGACATTTAGATCCGGCGATACCGCCCGCACTCAACAAATCCTGATCGGTTTTAGCATCGATGTCGATCGATTGCTAGCTTAAACTAAATTTTACAACCTTTCATTTAGCAGCACGCGACACAAAACTCTCCTCGACCCGTTGCACCAGTTCTTAAATCAAATTGCTACAATATTGTTAAGACTCCCCCAGTCCGCATTCGCGGACTTCGTTTGTAGAGCATCGGAATTCTATTCGGTGGTATTTAATTAATCTCCCACCATTATCGGAGCAAACCGCCATGTCAGACGACTTTTCCTTAGACGAGCTTTTAAATAGAAGTTACTACGCCTTCAAAGAGGCAGAAAACCAAGTGGGACAGTGCAATGTTTTAGTCATCGGCAAAACCGGAGTCGGCAAAAGTACCCTGATCAATTCGGTTTTTCGCCAGCGCTTAGCAGAAACCGGAGTCGGCCGCCCCATCACTCAAGGCATTCGCCAATATACCAAACCGAATTGCCCAATTACCGTCTACGATACTCCCGGACTCGAACTCAACGACGAACAAATTAAAATTATTCAATTAAACGTTGCTAAACTGATTGAAGACCAAAGACTCCTGCACCCCAAAGAACACATTCACGTCATCTGGTACTGCATCAATCACAGCGCCAATAGAATAGAATCTGTGGAAGAAAACTGGCTAAAAGAAATGGAAGTCAAAGAGGTCCCAGTGATTTTAGTGCTGACTCAGACGACATCTAAAAAGCCGAGCGAGTTTTTCAAGCAACTGGAACACATGAATTTGCCAGTCAGTCAAATTATCCCTGTGATGGCTGAACCGGAAGAAATTGATGAGGATTATACAGTAAAATCTCACGGTTTAGACAAGTTAGTAGATGCAACTTTTCAACTGCTGCCGGAAGTAGCTAAAAAAGCTTTTGTTAAAGAACAAATTGCCAATATTGCGCTCAAATCCGATATGGCATTTAAGTATCTAAGTGCTTATGTTGCAGGTTCTGCAATTGTCGGTGCGACTCCTGTACCCTTTGCTGATGCGCCGATTTTGATGACGATGCAAACGGCAATGATTGCTAATATTACTGTGATTTTTGGAATGCCCTTTGATAAGGGGTTTATTTCGGCGATGCTGTCTGCTATTAGCGGCACAGGCGGGGTTACTGCTGTGGGCAGAAGTATTGTTACTAATTTGATTAAAATGATTCCGGGTGCGGGTACTGTTGTCGGCGGTGCTATCTCCGCTGCAACCGCAGCAACTCTCACGCTTGCTCTCGGTTTGGCTTACATTGAAGTGCTTAAAGCTTATATGAAAGCTCAAGTTAATGGGGAACAACTTTCTTTGCAGCAGTTGACAAAGATGTTTGTGGAATTGTACAAGGATTATGCTAGTTCTGGGCGTAAAACTTTGAACGATGACAAACCGAATCAACCTAAGCCTCCCAATCAAATTGATATTGAGTAAATTGGTAAGTAGGAATAGGTGAGTGGTAATTTGTAAGAGTTGGTCTTACAAAGGAGTCAATGACTTCTTAACTTGACTTGAGTTCGATCGACCTGCCAGTACCTGCTTTAAGACCTGCAACAAAATTCGAGGTTGAAACAGTGTGCCAGCCGATTTCAGCATATGGAACACTTCAAACAAACTGAGTGTAGTTTGAGTGTCGCGAACGGTTAAATGAATGACTTGGTTCATGTACCATCCCATGAACTTGGACGGGGCGCTGGAAGCCTTAATAGTGCCTCGAACGCTCGGGTATTTAGCATCTTGAGTCGTAGAGGCAATCCAAGGCCCTGCATTTATCTGTGCCAGTCGTTTCTGAAATGTTTTTGCCAATCCAGTTAGGCTGGGTGAGGGTTGTCCGACAATGTTTTGCAAGCAGGCCTCTAAGGTCTTCACCCCCAATGCGGCTACGGTCATGCCTTGACCGTAAATTGGTGTGAACGAACACACAGCATCTCCTAAAACCACAAACCGTTCGGGTTGTCGCTTCAGAGTTTCGTAGTGGCATAACCGATTGCCGGGAGGATAGTAAATTTCGATCGGCGTACAAGGTTTTGCGTGCTTGAGTGCGTTGTAAATCATAGGGCTGGGTAACTGCTGGAGCGCATCCAAAAGGGCAGCTTCATCTTTTGGGAGGCGGTGGGGTGCAGTGGCACAGAATCCCAGAAGCCAACGGTTATTTTCAATCGGGTACAGGATAGCCATTGAAGTTCGTTCGGGTGGAGCCGCTTGCAGGTACACGCCTTTCCAATCGGATTCAAATCCCGCAGGAATCTCGTAGACGCGGCCGGCGTATCCCATGCCAGTTGTAATCATTGTTTCCTTTGGTGCCTCATAGCCCAATGCTTTCAGCCATTTGGGGGCTTGCGAATTAAACCCGCTTGCATCCACCACCAAATCAGCGACCAAGGTCTGCTCTTGAGTCTCTCCGGTTTGCTGGCGCTGCCGGACTCTCACTCCAGCAATGCTCGTTCCATCAGGAGTTGAAATGAGCTCAGTGACATAGCTTTCCTCCAGGAAATGAAGTTGGCTCATTCCCGCTAACCGGCGGTAAATCAACCAATCCAAAATGCACCGACTGAAAGAGAGCACTGTAAATCCAGAGGGGAAACGAGCAGTCCAGCCAAAAGGATTGAGCCATTCCACATCGCCTCCCATATCCACTGTTACCGCTCCTTGAGCAATGAGTTCTGCTTCCAAGCCCGGAAACAACTCTTCGATAATTTGACGGCCTCGGGTCAGCAAAATGTGCAGTTGATTACATTGAGGAATGCCCCTGCGGGGTTCTGCTTGAAGGGGAAAACAATCTCGTTCAATAAGTGTCACCTGCTCAAAATAATCAGTCAAAATCCGAGCCGTCAGCAGTCCGGCAATACTCCCGCCAATCACCACCGCATGATGACCCAAAGTTGAATTTGTCATGATTTCATTTCTCCTCTAAATATAATTAAACCGTCTTCTAGTCGCAGGTCTGAAAACTGACTGTAAATATCTGGCTTGGGATTAACTTACCCAGATTAAGTAGGTAAGCGCAAATAAACCTGACCGTGTAACAGAATATAAAGCTATCATAACTCCTGCGATGACCTCAAAAACCTCGTTTATTCATAAATTTCTCGTTAGTTAACACAAAATTCGTAGAAACCGGGTTTCGACGCACCGGGCGCTGCTCAAAGCCCACCCCACAATAAAGAGTTCGCAAAATTAGTAGAAAATTGGTTTCGACGCACCGGGGCCTAAGTTCTGTATAATATCAGTGAATTCTGCAAAAGGGAGTAAATGGCTATGGTAATGACAGCCGTTTTATCAGAAAATGTTTCTCTAGAAGACTTTATAGCCTGTCCCGCCGACGATATGGAATGGGTGGACGGGCAAATATCGGAGAAAAATGGCATGACAGTAAAACACAGTCGAATCCAATCTAGACTAGATTTTTCTTGGAGAAATTACAAGATATCTAGCGGACAAGGTGGTGAAGTTTATACGGAAGTTCCTTGCCGTACTGACAGGCGAGTGCGTCGCCCTGATGTTGCTTATCTGACTGCTGAACTTGTTGCTGAATATGGCGATGTTCCTACTTTTCCTCAAAGTCCGCTATTAATTGCTGAAATTGTTTCTCCTACTGATATTGCGGAAGAGATATTTCTCAAAGCACAAGAGTATTTGGATTCTGGTTGTCTGGAAGTTTGGATTGTTTTCCCTGAAAGTCGCTGGATTATGATTGTGACTCAATCTCAAAAGTTGACTTTTAATTTGGGTTCTACAATCAGCACTCAGCTAGTGTTGGCGGGTTTTAGTGTTGCTGTTGATGAGTTGTTGGGTTGATGGCAAACATTATACCATTTATAAAAAGCCGTGCTACAAAACAAGTGTTGTTTTTTCTCCACCCCATGTGTAAGGTGCGTGGCTATCAGATTGTCGATCTCATTTAGGGATTTTCTCTTAGCGACACACCCTACGAATACTGTTGCATAAGTTTGGAAAAATGGTATTAGTTACGTATAAGTGCTTTCAGGCAGAGTTCGCCCGTTCTGTTCGTGATGATTTGTGAAAAAATGCTTGACAAAATGCCGATCGCCCGTTCAGCCAATTAATGAAAATAATTAGCAATAAACAATGTAGTTGTCCACTTGCACAAAATCACCAACAGCGGTAAAATACTCATTGCTTTGTTTGCAAATCTAGCGCAAATTCCAACTGGGAATTAAAACCAATAATCGCAATATGTCTAAGACTTACACTGTTGAATTGATCCACCAAGGCAGTACCTATACCGTAGAAGTGCCGGAAGATAAACAAATTCTGCGGGCGGCCAACGCTGCGGGTATTGAGTTGCCGAGCTCTTGCAATTCGGGGGTTTGTACTACTTGCGCTGCTAAAGTTATTGAGGGTCAAGTTGAGCAAGTTGATTGCATGGGCGTCAGTCCGGATCTTCAGGCAGAAGGTTATGTGTTGCTGTGCGTTGCTTTTCCCCGATCGAATTTGAAGATAGAAACCGAAAAAGAAGACATTGTTTACGATCGCCAGTTCGGTAAATCCTAGGACTAAGCTAAGATTTACGTAAGTACCTAAGTACCGCTCGCGGTAAAACCACTATGGATCGCCCTATGACAACCCATTTCATTTCCGCAGAAGTAGACCTCCACGACACCGCCGAAGAACTGCACTCAGCTATTGAAATTGAACTGCAAAAGCACGGCGAACCCCTGCGCTGGGCAGTCACAGACGTGGATGTCGATCGACAAAAGGCTTTGGTAGAAGGCTACGTGCTCGTGGAAGCATCCCCCGTAGCAGCGTGAACCCCCGCCCTTTAACAGTGGTTTTGATAGTCCCCACAGGCGTTGGAGCCTCGATCGGTGGCTTTGCAGGCGATGCGCTGCCCGTTGCTAGGGCGATCGCCCAAATCTCCGACACCCTGATCGCTCACCCCAACGTCCTCAACGGCGCTCAACTTTATTGGCCGATACCAAACGCCCTCTACGTTGAAGGTTACGCCCTTGACAAATTTGCAGCCGGATGCTGGGGCTTGCAACCGGTACATCAAAATCGCATCGGCTTAATCCTGGATTCGGCGATGGAACCGGAGTTGCAGTTGCGCCACTTGCAAGCGGTGGATGCTGCTAGAGCTACATTGGGTTTAAACGTAACTGATTGTATTTTGACCGATCGCCCTTTGCAAGTAGAATTGCGAATGTCTGAATCAGGGGCATCCTGGGGGACGATCGGCAATCCCGACAGTTTACTGCGCGCAGCCGACAAATTGATCGCACAAGCAAAAGTCCAGGCGATCGCAGTTGTCGCCAGATTTCCCGACGATGAAGGCAGCCAAGCGCTCGAAAACTACCGCCGCGGTAAAGGAGTTGACCCCCTCGCAGGCGCGGAAGCCCTCATCAGTCACCTCGTCGTCAGAACGTTTAAAATCCCCTGCGCCCACGCCCCCGCGCTTCTGCCGCTTCCCCTCGATCCGCACCTGTCCCCGCGATCGGCTGCGGAGGAAATCGGTTATACTTTCCTACCTTGCGTGCTCGCGGGGCTGAGCAAAGCTCCCCAATTTACAGCGCACAAAGCCGAGGATCGCGACCAATCGGTGATTGCAGCCGATCGAGTCGATGCGGTGGTGATACCCGCCACAGCGTGCGGCGGCAGTGCTATTCTGAGTTTGAGCGGGCGATCGACAGTACAAATCATCGCAGTGGGTGACAACAAAACTCAAATGCAAGCTTCCCCAGAAAAACTCGGAATCAAAGCTTTGCAGGTAAACTCGTATTTAGAGGCGATCGGAGTCTTGGTCGCTTTGCGGGCCGGCATCAGTCCAGCTTCCTTGGGTGCAGACATCTCTCCCCTGCGGTGTTTGTCTGACTCCATTAAACAAATCTAACAATCTAAAACCTAAAATATAAACTTGATTAAGTGGCAGAAAAACTTCCCGAAAATCCCGAAATTGAACCGTTGACGCGCACTCAAGTTTTAGTAGCAATGGGCGTGACAGCCATTATGTTGCTGGCGGTAGCTAAATTGTGGTTGCTATTTGGATCGGTATCGCTTTTGCCAGTCAAATTGATCGTAATGGATTTGCTCGCAGGATGTGCGATCGGACTGGCAATTACAGGTGGCAGTGCGATCGTTTATCGCCTCTGGCCGGGTTATCGCCGGAGTGCAGACATTTACTTGGAAGTAGTGCTCAAACCTTTGTTTTGGCCGGATTTAATTTGGCTGGGACTGCTGCCGGGACTTAGCGAAGAATTGCTATTTCGAGGCGTGATGCTGTCTGGTTTGGGATTGAATGTGACCGGTTTAGTTTTATCGAGTTTTTGTTTCGGCATTCTGCACTTGGGAGGAATGGATCAGTGGCCTTATGCTGTTTGGGCGACTGCTGTGGGATTGTTGCTGGGTTACAGTGTTTTAGCTACTGGCAATTTGTTGGTGCCTATTACGGCTCATATCTGCACGAATTTGATTTCTAGCTGTGTTTGGAAGTGGGAACACACTATGCTGAAGCGGTAGGGCGATCGCACGGACAAAGCGGGCGATTGAAGTCGCGCCTGCACGCACTTTCGTCCCAGCATAGAGGGACTTTAGCTATAAATGCCGAAAAGGTGCAAGGTTTTTTTATTTAACGAAAGCAAGAACACGCAAAGGGCGCTAAGGAAGAGAAGAGAAAGAGTTAACAATTGATATCATATTCTCGGAGAACGACACAATCAGATTGGTTCGATCGTTCGGACTCCCTTCCGCATCTATTAAGGACTCGCATTCCGAACGATCGAACCTTTTTTATTGCGGGTAATTTACGGGACATGATATCAATTGACTTTTGAGCTGTTGAAACCACCGAATCCGCTCTTTGTTAAGGCAATTGATAACTGCTCGATCGCACGATTAATTGACCTTGCGCTGGATTGCGGCTGAAAATAAAAGCTCCTTCTTGAGTTTCACCGCTTGACAAAAAATCAATTTGCTGGTCGCCGGATTCCAAGACTTCGCCGTTGACGCGCAGTTCGGCTATAACTTGCACTGATTCTGCCGTTTCGCCGCCAGTGTTAGTAACTGTAAACGGTACGTAAAATTGCCCTTGGGTTTCGCGAATTGGCTCGTTGCGAGTCACAGAAATCACCGGAGGTTCCTGTTTTTTAGTCGCCCAGTTGTAGAGTACGAGTCCGGTGATGGTAGACAGGATGAAACAGGCGATCGCAAATGTCACCCATTCAGCAGGACTTCTTTTCGATCGCCCTTCGTTACTTTCACTCATACCGCCAACCTCCCCGCCGCGCCGCCAATTGTCGCCGGCAATCCCAATACTAATGTATAGCCCAACCAAATCGACCACGGATCGTCAAAACTGAGTTTTTGGAAGAAAAACAGCATAAATGCAGAAGCCGCCAGCGATACTAAATACGCCATCACAGTTTCGCTGAGGGGACGCTGAAAAATTCCTTGCTGCTGCTGGCGTTTTGCTTGATAAGTAAAGTCGGCTGCGAATACAATACCGTAGGAAATTAGCAGCGAAGCGGCGATAATTGCTAATTGCCAAGGCGGCGAAATAGCTGCGGCTAGCATGGGTACTTCGTCAGTTGGGGCGATGTTGAAAGCAATGATCGTAGCGCCGATTAAAGTAGCGCCGATATCTGCTACAGTTGGGTTAATCGTAGGTTCGCTGTCGCTGTCTGAGCTTTGATAGCGATCGCCGCTCAAAAAACCGTTTGCCAGAGCCACTCCCAAAGAAAAAGGCAGTCCTTCAAAGATGATTTTCCCCAAAGCTTCTTGCAGCGGAGTATCCGGGGTAATTTCTTGCAGCAAAAACAGGACAAATGCGGCACCGACAATCCCGATCGCGATCGCTTCTACGGTATCTTTTGCAGCGTCTCGCCACCGGATATCCTTGGTTTTGCGAAAACCTTCAGTGCGAGTCAGCAAGAAAACGGCGATAAGAGTAGTTGCGATCGCGATCGACATTTGCGCTGGTTTAGTAGAGGAACCGATCCACCAAACCTCCATCGTATACAGCAGCGGAATCCCGAACAAAAAGCCGCCCGATGCACCTCGAATGATATCGTTTAGTTCGTTAAACCACGGATTTTTACGGTGTTTTTTTGCCTTCTTCATGTTTCGGCTAAACGGCTAATTTAAAAATTGATAAGTTCTGATTTTTATTTTACAACATTACGCAGTTGTTGATTTAGTTTCTCTTTGCTTAACTTGGTTTTGCAACCTTTCAACTTCATCAATTAACTGCAACACTGTAATTGCAATATCTGGTCTAACTTCTGGTTCGGCACTATTGTCAATCTGTGAATGCGCCCAATCTTGCAGTTGCTTTAACTTTCTTAGTTTGCTAAAGACAGGATTGCCATCATGTTCAGCAATACTCGCAACTTCCTGACTGAATGCAGCTAACCTAGCAAAGAGCTCATCCTTCCACGAGCCTGCTAAAATGTGCTGGTTCACTGTATAATGTGCCTGGTTAGGAGCAGTGAATGTCACATTAAGCTGAGTTAAAAAAATATTATCTAAACCTTGTGATGCCTCAATCTTTTCGCAAACAATCTTGAATATTTGTGTAAATTGTTGCTGTTCTTCAACTGTAAGCGGACGAGCGAACACCACAGTATGAGTATGTGCAGTAATCCCATTATCTGTAGTTTGGCGATTTGTATAACGAATTGTTAAATCGTTCATGGTGTAATTTTTTTTCATTTATCCTGCTTCCTGGCTAGGTTGAAAGTCAGCTTTTTCATTTAAAAATTCAAAGGCATTTATCTCTTTGCCAAATACCTCGATGTAGCAGCGAATAGCTGACTTGACATCAGCTAATGCTTCCTCATAGGTGTCGCCTTCACCAACTACGGCACCTTTGATGCCAAAGGGATAGGCTACATAACCGTCGGGATGTTTTTCAATGATGATTCTAAATTGTTTCATCTGCGCCTCTTGATTTTTACACTAAGTTAATTCACCACCGCCGCGCGATCGCACAAGCATCAAAAATAGTGTGAAAATTGACTCCTTGCGTAATTCCTGTAATTGTTAAATCCTTCTCATTGTATTTTTTTCATCCTGTTTGCGTGCGGGTTTTTAAACATTTGATCTTACTCCTCGTATTCATCCACTAACCACTTTTTTACTCAGTGTTTTCAATGCCCTTAAAGTGCAAGCTGAATTTCGGAAGATTCTCCCAAAGCTTCGTTGACAACAATCAGTTTTCCTTGACTATCTGCCCCTAATTGTTGATTGGCATTGAGTAATTCAATTCCATAAATAGTACCGTCGGCGGCAATGTCCACATTCATTTGATCGCTAACCTGGATAGTTTCTACCTGTGCGGTTTTTTCTTGCAGGTATATATAAGCTACGTTGTATCTCGGATCGTAAGTCAGTTTCACGGGAATCTCCTGATCAAAAGAATTTGATAATTACAGTGATAATTAGCCAGTCTTCGCCTTCTGACGCTGCGATCGCCTCCACTTTCTTCATAGCATAAACTTTTCCCTGCCACTGGGCATTGAAGGAAAAGTTGCGCCTAAATCCGGTTCTGCCAAATTGAGCTGGAAAAGTTGTGCCACTTTCAACAGTGGCAATTACTTCTGCCTCAGTTGCACCTCTCTCAATCAATCGTGCTCGAGCATGGGGATGTAATCTAACGCTCACGTTGCTATTACCTCCTTTTTGCCTCTTTATTTTTATACTAACTTAATTCACCACAGCCGCGCGATCGCATAAGCATCAAAAATAGCATCAACGCTCAAGACGGGTCTCTGTTGGGCCATAGATTGGGCAATTATCAGCCTGTCAAATGGATCGCGGTGATGCAAAGGCAGTGAAGCCACAACCTCAATGTGGTCAAAACTTATTTCGAGTATCTCAATTCTATTAACTGCGATTTGCTGCTTGACAAACTCCATAAAAGGCCTACTAAAATTTAGCCGGCCTATGCTGTGCTTAATCGCCATTTCCCAGACACTAGCTGTACTGAGGAGAATATCGTTATCTCCGTTGTCAATTAGCGATCGCCCTGTTATGCTGAGTCTTGAACTGTCTGTCCTGTACCAAATAAAGGCATGAGTGTCCAACAACAGCCTCATTCCATGTACTCCTTAAATTCTTCTAGCGGTTCGTCAAAATCATCGGACATCCAAACCATGCCTTTAGCACTTCCTGCTTTCCGATTGGGTTTAGCTTGTTTGGGAATTCCTACCAATTTTACAACGGGCTGATTATCTTTACTAATCTCAACTTCTTCGCCTCTCATCGCCGCCTCGATTAATTCCAGCAGTTTTTCTTGAGCCTCAACAATATCTACTTGATACATAACTCGTGCCTCCCTATACATTTTATATTGAAGAATTGGGAATGACTAATGAAGCTTGCGATATTGTATTTTCATCAAAGAAAAGACCAGATTTGTTTTACTCTATTTCGCACTTGCGCCAAATCATCAGGGGTTAATATTCCCAGTCTCCTTTCAACTAAACTTTTTTGTAATGTGTTCAGTTTATGTAAACGAACCACTGAAGGTCGCTTTAATCCTGCTTGTTGCCATTCCTGAATTTCGACATCAAAGGTTGTACGAGGAATTTGACTGGTTATCTTGGCAACAATCATGTCTTCATCTCCTGTGTCCAACAGTACCAAACCAGGACGGCGTTTAGTTTCGGCTGCACCCGCGAAGATGAATGCGACTATAACTAATTCTCCCGACTGATAATTAGTCATAGCTCAAACCTCATCGTAAATTGCATCTTCTTCGCTGCAATCAGCAAAGAATTCTTCGGCGGCAAGACGATGCCAATCTGTTTTTTCCTCTACTTCATCTGCTTCTGAGTTTGTTTGTTCATTCACCAGAATGATCACTCTTACATCTTGGTTGACTGCCAAGTATTTTAAAATGTCATCTGTCAAGTTTATTTTTCCTTCCGATGTAACTTTTGCTGGAAATTCGTAGGCTTTCATAATGTGAGTCTTAGATTTGTATTTACCCAGTTATTGCTACCTTAACATAATCTCAATTTGATAAATCCTCTGACTCCAAATCAATCGACTGCAACTCCATATCATCCGACTGCAACTGAGCCGGAGTAGCCGGAATCGCCGCAATAATTGCATCAATCACTTTAGCCACCGGAATAATCTGCATTCCCAAATCCGGTACGGGTTGATTCTTAGGAACGATCGCCCTTTTGAACCCCAACTTAGCCGCCTCCCTCAGCCGCAATTCTAACTGAGCAACAGGCCGCACCTGTCCCCCCAAACCGACTTCCCCAAGCAAAACAGTGCGCGCATCAACCACCCGATCGCGAAAACTGGCCACAACAGCGATCGCAACTGCCAAATCCGCCGTCGGTTCCTCCACCTTCAACCCGCCCACCGACGCCACAATCGTATCCAACTTAGATAAAGGAATCCCCACCCTTTTCTCCAAAACAGCCAAAATTTGCTGCAATCTAGAATTGTCCACACCAGTAGTAGAACGGCGCGGCGAACCAAAACTCGCAGGGCTGACTAACGCCTGAATTTCTACTAAAATCGGTCGAGTTCCTTCGCAAGCAACAGTCGTCGAAGTACCGGGCGAAAATTCATCTTTATTGCCTAAAAACAACTCCGACGGATTATCTACTTCTCGCAAACCGTGTGCTACCATTTCAAAAACACCGATTTCGTGAGTCGCGCCAAAACGATTTTTCATCGATCGCAAAAGCCGGTGAGAAGCAAAGCGATCGCCCTCAAAATAAAGTACAGTATCTACCAAATGTTCCAAAACCCTCGGCCCCGCCAAAGCTCCATCTTTCGTAACGTGACCGACAATAAATAAAGTAATATTTTCTCTTTTCGCCACCTGCATCAAAGCCGAAGTACATTCCCGCACCTGAGCCACCGAACCCGGAGCCGATGTTAAACTAGCAAAATAAATAGTTTGGATGCTGTCAATCACCGCCACATTCGGTTTCAGCGCTTCCAACTCCCGCAAAACCACTTCTAAATCCGTCTCCGGAAGCAAGTAGAAATTCTCCGCTGAATTGTCCTCGGAATCCGTTTTAACTTCCCCGTTGCTGCCAGATTTATGTCCGCCGTTGCTTGACAGATCGACCGGATTAGCCACGCCCAAACGCTGCGATCGCAACTTCACCTGCTGGCCGGACTCCTCCGCACTGACATACAGTATTCTATCCTTGCGCGCCAACATATTCGCCACCTGCAACAGCAGCGTCGATTTCCCAATTCCCGGTTCCCCGCCAATCAAAACCAGCGAGCCCGGAACAATCCCGCCTCCCAAAACTCGATCGAGCTCTCCGAAACCAGAAGGCCAGCGAGACTGAGTTTGGTCAGCAATCTGCGATAATCTAAAAGATACCCTCGGTTGACCCTTCGACTTATCAGGGGGCGAACCGCCCGCTGCCTTAGTTGTCACCCCAGTTAAACCAGCCCGCGGCACACCAGCAGTAGGTTGTTCTACCTGCTCGTCAAAAGAATCCCACTTCTGACAGCTAGGACACCTGCCAAAATATTGTGGTGAATCATAGCCGCATTCCCGACAAATATATTGTATTCGAGGCTTAGGCATTGTTTACCATGATAAATAGTCACCCTAACATTTAGAAAAGTCTGAGTTAAAGCAATTATCAAGCTTTCAGACCGATCGCCGCACATGATTCAATCTGTGTCTTCTATGATAGGGTACAAAAAATTAACATTATCTGAAATGTAACTTAAGGAGTGCTCGGTAAATTGGAAAACCATAAAGAAAAAATTCTGGTAGTCGATGACGAAGCCAGTATCCGGCGCATTCTGGAGACTCGCCTTTCCATGATTGGCTACGATGTCGTCACCGCTGCTGACGGCGAAGAAGCTCTCGAAACATTTCGCAACACCGAACCCGACTTAGTAGTTTTGGACGTGATGATGCCCAAACTCGACGGTTACGGCGTCTGTCAGGAGTTGCGAAAAGAGTCAGACGTACCCATCATCATGCTAACCGCTTTGGGAGACGTAGCCGATCGCATCACCGGTTTAGAATTAGGCGCCGACGATTACGTCGTCAAACCCTTCTCTCCCAAAGAACTCGAAGCCCGCATCCGTTCGGTACTGCGCCGGGTTGACAAAAACGGCGCGTCAGGCATTCCCAGCTCTGGAGTCATCCACGTCACCAACATTAGGATTGACACCAACAAGCGCCAAGTTTACAAAGGCGACGAACGAATTCGGCTCACAGGCATGGAATTTAGCTTGTTAGAGCTGCTTGTCAGCCGTTCTGGAGAGCCTTTTTCGCGATCGGAAATTTTGCAGGAAGTCTGGGGATACACGCCAGAACGCCACGTAGACACCCGTGTAGTGGACGTTCACATCTCCCGGCTGAGGGCAAAGTTGGAAGACGACCCCAGCAACCCTGAATTAATTCTCACCGCCCGCGGCACCGGCTATCTGTTCCAGCGAATTGTTGAAATTGGCGAAGTCGGTTGACAGTTGACAGTTGACAGTTGGCAGTTGGCAGTTGGCAGTTGGCAATTGGCAGTTGTTAAATTACCAACTACTAATTATAAAACTTAAGCACGGGTATCCAGAAACCGGGTTTTTCAACCAAACTACTTGGTTAAAACCCTCAATCTCGGTAAAAAACCCGGTTTCTGGGTGAGCGAGTGCGTCAAAGCCTAAATGACAACTATCAACTATCAACTATCAACTGTCAACTGTCAACTGTCAACTGTCAACTATCAACTGACCAATGACAAAATCTGACCCAAATAAAGTGTTGCGGCAATTGCCTTTAGTTGCAGGAGGGTTAGCAGGTACGCTGCTGATGGTCAACCGCTTGCTGACAGAGCAAATTACAGATTCTCAAGCTCGATCGGACGTTTTGGGAGTAATTATCAGCGCTCTGCTGATTTTAACAGGTTTGCTGTGGCAGCAGGTGCAAGCTCGATCGCCCGATTCCGTACAGCTTATCGGCGAAGAAGGTTTCGAGCTGGCACCGGATTTGCCGGAGGCTGTCAAACTAGAATTAGCTTGGGCGTCGCGTTTGCTCTTGACAAATACTGCCACAAGGGCGATCGTCATTGTATATCGAGGAAAAGTCTTATTGAGGCGCGGCATCTTAGGCATCAATTCCGAAGTCAAGCCAGGGCCAATATTGCAGCGAGTGCTCGACAAAAACAAACCAGTTTATTTAGTAAATCTCAATATCTATCCCGGCAAAATCGAATTCGACTATTTGCCAGAAAATACCCAAGGAGTCATCTGTCAGCCGATCGGCACTCAAGGCGTGTTAATCTTAGGCGCTAACGCGCCGCGCAGCTATACCAAACAAGACGAAAACTGGGTAGAAGGCATTGCCGAAAAACTAGAAAATACCCTCAGCCAATTTGAGATTTGAGATTTGAGATTTGAGTCGTAGGGTGCGTCAGGATGCGTTATTTTATCAATCATCGAGAAGCTATGTTCGCTCCGCACCTTACTAAGCTGTTCAGCAGTAGGATGCAAAGTGCATAATTTTCTCAATCATCCAAAAGCTACAAGCTGACACACCCTAATGCCACAGTCAGATTGTGCGGAAATCGTTAACACCAATGGAGGTAGCATTGACTCCAGTTAGCGAAGCAAATACTTCTCCACTTCCCTTAAATTTAATCAGCGCATTGTTATTGTTCTGAGTTATTTCTAACTGGTTAAAACTCAAACCTCCCGACAATCCAATCAAATCTTGACCTGTCACAAAATCAGACACAATATCAAATCCTCCATCGAATCCGATGACAAAAGTATCCTTACCCAAACCGCCACTCAAGCTGTTATTGCCTAAACCTCCAAACAAAATATCATTACCTTCGCAACCGAGAAGCGTGTCATTTCCTAAGTCTCCATAAATCGAATCGTTGCCCTTACTACCGTCAATTAAATCATTGCCTTGACCGCCATAAGCTAGGTCATCTCCTGCACCGCCGCACAAAGTATCGTCGCCGAGTTGTCCGTAGAGACTATCATTGCCTTGACTGCCGAGAATTACATCGTTTGCTTTACCGCCGAATAAGGAATCGTTTCCTTTGCCACCGTCGATGAAGTCATTGCCTTCATTGCCAAAGATTAAGTCATCATCTTCTTTGCCGTTAATTGAATCGTTGCCCTGATTCCCGAAAAGAGTATCTTCACCAAAATCGCCAAGAATGATATCGTTTCCTTTGCCGCCAAACAGGAAGTCGTCTCCTTTGTTGCCGTAAATAAAATCGTTGCCTTCATTGCCGTTGAAGATATCGTTAAATTCGCCACCAAATAGATTGTCGTTGCCTTCTTTGGCATCGAAGATATTGGGATTGTTGCTGCCCAAATATGCGTCGTTTTTGGGAGTACCAATTAGCAGACCACCACCATTGATAATGTTATCAATTTGTTGGTTTGGTTGGTTGAGATTGGGATACTCAATTTTGTCGCAAATGCAGTCTGTATCAGGGGTTGGTGTTGCCGTCGGAGTGCCCGTCGGGGTTGGCGTTGGAGTCGGAGTTCCCGTAGGCGTTGGCGTTGGAGTTGGGGTTGGAGTCGGAGTTCCCGTCGGCGTTGGAGTCGGAGTTCCCGTCGGCGCAGGCGTTGGAGTCGGAGTTGGAGTCGGAGTTCCCGTCGGCGTTGGAGTCGGAGTTCCCGTCGGCGTTGGCGTTGGAGTCGGATTGGGAGTCGGAGTCGGATTGGGAGTCGGAGTCGGATTGGGAGTTGGTACGGGTGCAGGCGTTGGAGTCGTTACGGGTGCAGGCGTTGCTGTGGCTGTGACTGATGCGGAAATCGCAAAATCAAAAGGATTTTCATCGCTGTCATTATTGACAAATTGCAGCGTACCTGTTTTATTTCCTGCTGTTGCTGTATCTACTTGAACTTGCAAACTAGCACTACCGTTGGCTGCGACAGTTGCAGGTAAATTTCCGACAATGCTAAATCCGGTTGGTAGGGTAGGATTACTGAGATTTAAAGCTGCTGT
>NZ_JAUBVK010000031.1:67909-84098 GCF_036705795.1 Microcoleus sp. ARI1-B5 | reverse complement strand
CCATTCTTCCAGAGGGGGTACAGGGCTATGTCCTTGATTTTATCAAGCTTTTGACGGGGTTGTCACCCCGTCAACTCGCAGCCTTTAATATCCTTCATTCAACTGTTTGTCGGCAAATCATGAGTTAAGATTGGCACAATTACTGTCTTTAATAGCAACTGGGAATTTGACTTTTCCCGAAAATACGGCGTGCAAATTTTCAGGGATAATCGCTACTGGATATTGCTTGTTCAAACCGGGAATTAGCGGCGGATAATGCTCTGGGTCGAACAATTTCATCCCTTCAATTTGCTCGTCAGTCAATTCTAAACCCGCCCGATCGCGCGCCGTCTGTTTCAGCGCCCAGCGCACCATGGCAAAGGTAACAGGCTTGCTGATACTGCCCATACGCATGGGGGTATCTGCGGGTACGATCGCGCTCAGAGGAGTCTGCATATCGTCACCGCAAGCCGGATTTGAGTTATTGGTCGATCGGCCTTTCATGCGCCCCAAACCCCAAACACCCACGGGCTTACCTTTGACAGAAACACCGAGTACAGCCGCACCGACGCAGCGGTGGCGCATGAATTCCGTTAGGGATTGCAAAATCGGCGGAAGCTGCGCGTCACCGCTACCGCTAACGGGGATGCTTTCTTCCGCTAAAGCTGTGCTGCTGTTGGACTCGAAAACCTTTCCCAAGCCTCCTAAGAGGCTAGCTGCAATTAAGATCAAAGTTGTGCAGAAAAGTCTGTTAATTTTTTGTTTTTGGCTCGCAATTTTAATCATAAAAAACTCCTGTTTAAAAATGGAGGGCGGGTCACTGAAATCCGCCCTTTAGCCGCGAAAATTAAGACTATTGAGGGATGGGAGGCGCGGACAAGAATACTTGATTCGGGTTAACATTAGTTAAGTTTGTCTCTAACACAACACCAATCAAATTGTCCTTGTAGAAGATACCGGTATCTTGAACTTTGTTGTTGCTCCAATCGCCAGCTTTGAGGGAATAGCCGTCTGCTAGATTGCCTTTAATTTGGATTTTATCAGTACCTAACGTAAAATCCGTAATCGTAGCATAGCCAGTGCCGAGATAGTAAACATTATCAACATTGCCGAGTACAAATGTGTCCGCACCCGCGCCGCCCGCGAGAGAATCGGATTCGCTGCCGCCGCCGATACCGTTACCGGCACCCCAAAAATTAGCACCGTCAAGGTAATCGTTACCGTCGCCGCCGATTAGATAATCTTTGCCGCTTCCTCCGAATAGATAATCGTTGTGAAGGCCGCCAGACAGTGTATCTTTGCCACCACCTCCATACAACAAATCCTCGCCAGCTTCGCCGTTTAATTTATCATTACCCGCGCCGCCATCTAGCCGATCGCCCCCGAAGCCGCCGTAGAGGATGTCATCTCCGCCGCGACCTGACAAGATATCATTGCCTTTATAGCCGTAGATTGTATCATTTGAAATCTGAATTTGACCTTGACCGTTGATTGTCCAATCCTCTCCCACTAGGGATTTGTGGAATTGACCGTTGCCGTTGACAGTATTGTTGTCGTCGTAGTCAGTGCCTTTGATAAGTAAGGACATTTTTGTTGCTCCTTGTGGTTTTCCAATTAGTGCAAGGGTGAGAACGACTCAGCTAACTTGCTTGATGTATTTAGTTTCTCCTCTGGTAAAGCAAGCGACAATGGGAATAAAATCAGGTGTTTAAATGAGTGAAAAATGGTGTTTTGCAAGTATCAATGGGAATAAATCAGGGAGTAAAATATCAGAATTGGGAAAAATCAGGTTGCATTGGTGTCAAAAAAAAGCGTTAAACCCGCCGTCCGGCAGTCCGACAGTCCGGCAGTCCGGCAGGGGTTTAAACCCCTGCCTCAAAGCGAAAGTCCTCGCTATGAGGACTGAAGAATCATTAGTCCTCTTCAGAGGACTTCAGCTATTAGCCAGGGGTTTAAACCCCAGGCGGTCTTTTGGGTATTGAGAGATTAAAAAAGTGGAATGAATGAGTTAGCTGAGTTCAAGTCTGTAAAATTGATTTGAGCAACAGATAGGTTATTGAGAGTAGCTAAAATTTGACCTGTTGCAGTCAAGCGGATGAAGGTATCGCTGTTGGCTTGAGTAATTGACAGTTGAGAGGAAGTCAAACCTTTACTAAGGGCGATCGCATCTTTTCCCGGTTCAAAATCTAAAATGATATCCATGCCTGAATCTGCCCAAAGCAGAAAACGATCGCTCCCACTTCCTCCAATTAAAACATCATCTCCCAAATCGCCGCTTAAAAAGTCATCTCCCGCTCCCCCAAATAGGGAATCTTTGTCTTTTCCTCCCAAAATCGTATCATTACCTTCACAGCCATCAAGTAAGTCGTTATTTTCATCACCTCGCAAGTAATCGTTGCCGCCGCCACCACAGGCAGTATCGTCACCTAAATTTCCCAACAGAGTATCGTTGCCTTCACTGCCTAAAATTAAATCTCGATTCTTACCTCCCAATAGGAAATCGTTTCCTTTTCCCCCATCCAGCGAATCTTCTCCCAGATTTCCCAATAATGTATCTGTTCCTTCATTGCCAATTATAATGTCTTGATTATTGCTGCCACACAGCCAATCATCTTCCGTTCCGCCTGATATCGAGTCGTTTTCTACAGGATTGGGTTGGTTGAGATTCGGAAGGGAGAGAGAATTACACGGGCAATCTTCAGTCGGAATTTCTGTCGGAATTGGCGTTGGTGTGGGAATTTCTGTCGGAATTTCGATCCGAGTTGGAGTGGGTGTGGGAATTTCGCTCGGAGTTGGAGTAGGTGTGGGAATTTCTGTCGGAATTTCTGTCGGAGTTGGCGTGGGAATTGGTGTTGCTGTCGGAGTTGGTGTCGAAATTGGCGTTGGTGTCGGAATTTCTGTCGGAATTTCGGTGGGAATTGGAATTGGTGTGGGAATTGGTGTTGGAGTTGGCGTTTCTATTGGAATTGGTGTTGGAGTTGGTGTGGGAGTTGGCGTTGGCGTTTCTATTGGAATTGGTGTGGGAGTTGGCGTTGGCGTTTCTGTCGGAGTTGGTGTCGGAATTGGTGTCGGAATTGGAGTTGGTGTCGGAATTGGTGTTGGAGTTGGCGTTGGCGTTTCTATTGGAGTTGGTGTGGGAATTGGAGTTGGAGTTGGCGTTGGCGTTTCTGTCGGAATTGGTGTGGGAATTGGTGTGGGAGTTGGCGTTGGCGTTTCTATTGGAATTGGTGTGGGAGTTGGCGTTGGCGTTTCTGTCGGAATTGGTGTGGGAATTGGTGTGGGAGTTGGCGTTGGCGTTTCTATTGGAGTTGGTGTCGGAATTGGTGTCGGAATTGGTGTCGGAGTTGGCGTCGGAGTGGGATTAGAGTCATCATCTGCGATCGTCAAAACTGCATTGTTGTATCGATCGCCCACCGTAGCATTTCCCGTAGGATTAGTCAGAGATAAATTAACCGTTTCGTCAGCTTCGTCGATCGCGTCATCTGCGATCGGAATAGTCACAATTTTTGGTGTCGTATCGCCAGCGGCAAAGTTAAGTGCGATCGGCGTATTGGTGTAGTCAGCAGCAACAGCAGTACCATCGGCTAACGCCAGCGTTGCGCCAACTGCACCTTTGTTACCAGCAATGCGATCGACAGTAATTGCTGCACCTACAACTGTACCGTTTTCATTCACCGTGTAAGCCGGATTGCTAAATTGCAGTAAGCCGGGGGAAGGTTGAGAAAATTCGGAAGTTTCGTTAGTTGTTAAGTTAGTTGCAGTAGTAACGATCGCGCCTGTTGCAGTTAACGGTGGCGATGTAAAATTAGCAATGCCAGCAGCATCAGTCGTGACATTAACAAAGTTGAGATAAGTTTGTCCTTCGCCGTTACCGCTGGGATCTAAAACAGTATTGTCAAAAAATTCGACGCGGAAAGTCGTACTGGGAATGCTGTTGAGAGTGCCGCTAATAGTAATGTTGCCGTTGCTAGCAGTTGCGGAGTTTAAAACAGGAAAATTTTGCAAGCCGTTTCCGCCTGTATCCCCGTCTCCCAAGTCGTTTGGGGTAACGCCGTCGCTAGCTAGGGGATCGGCATCGTTATCGAGATCGATGCCTAAAGTGCTGTTGGAAAAGATGGAATTGCCTAAAATTGCTAAGCCGTTGCCACCAGTCACTTGAATGCCGCTGCTACCGCTAAAGGCGATCGTATTTCCTTCCCCTGCTGCGGTGCCGCCGATGCGGTTATTCACACCAGTTTTTTCAGCTATGACGTTGCTGTACAAAGTATTGGGTAAAGGAGTGCTGCCGTCAGCTTGCGTGCCGATATAGTTGCCGATAACGCGGTTGTTAGTGACCTCGTTGCCAAGTAATAAGACGCCCATTTGATTGCCGGAAATGACATTGCGTTCTTGCGGTGTCGTGCCGCCGATGATGTTGCTTTCGCCAACACCGATAAAGACGCCGATCGGATTTCCCAAAGCGGCAGTACCGCTGATATTTGTGCCGATATAGTTGCCGACAACTCGGTTTGTCGCAGGTACACCGCCTGAAGGTTCGCCTAAAACTGCGGACCCAAATGCAAAAAAAATACCCGCAGTCTGACTGCCAGAAATGATATTGCGTTCTTGAGGCGTCGTTCCGCCGATAATATTGTTAGAAGCGCTGCCAATAGAGATGCCATAGGTACTGTTTCCTAGCGCTACAGTACCAGTAACATCAGTGCCGATGAGGTTGCCGACAACTCGATTTTGATTGGCAGTTGGGCCGTTAATCGAAATTCCGCTACCGATGCCCACATTGCCAGAAATCAGGTTGTCCTGAATCAAGTTTTCAGGCGCATTGCGGATGCTGATGCCAGCGTTGTTGCCGATCGCAACAGTACCCGTAATATCAGTGCCAATACGGTTGCGGATTACTTGGTTGTTGCGCGCAGCGATGCCGGAAATCTGGATGCCAAGCCCGCTATTAAAATTGTCGTTGCCAGAGATTAAGTTGTTCTCGATCCGATTATCTGGAACGCGATCGATCCAGATCCCCCTGAGGTTGCCCCGCTTGACCGTACCCGAAAGATCGGTGCCGATGTGGTTGCTGACGATCTCGTTGCTGCCATTGCTTTGCAAGCGGATGGCTGCCAACTCAAATTTGTTGATGGCTAAACCTCGCACGATACTGTTTCCAGCAGTGATATCAAGTCCGACAATGGAAATTCCCGGGCCGCTGATTTCCACCAGTGGCAAACCGTTATAGCCCGCGCCGCCTTGACTCAAACCGTCGATAATAACTCGATCGGAAATTTGCGGCAGTGCGGATAGAGGCTGAATTAATTGCTGAGAACCGATCGCCCCGATATTAAAGGCGATCGTATCGCGATCGGCACCAGTACCGATCGTGCCGTTAATTTGCGCTTGTTCTGTAGCTGTCAAAGCAGCAAAATTAAGAGTGCCATTAGCAACCAGAATTGCCTCTCTGAGAGTGAGGACGGCATTTCTAAGATTGGAGTCATCTGTGCTATTAACGGTAATTGTAGCAGCCATAATTTTTATCCTTCTACCCTGGTGTTTGCTAGATTTGGCTTTCGTGAGTGCGATCCAATAGGTGCAAGCAAGGCTTGCGGGCGATCGGGCGATCGACTTACTTCATGTAAACCAGCTTATTTTCCAAGCACAAAACCAGCCAGGGGAATAAAATCAGGTATTTCAACCAGGATTGACAGTACAAACTCAACTTAAATCAGTTAAAATAGGGAAAAGTCAGGGTGACTTTTCCATCCAGGAACAATATATTTCTCGTAAAAGTCTGCATATCTACGTATATACGTACTACCCGGCCAAGGCAATGAACTCAGAATTAGAATTATCTTGGAACCAGACCAAAGAATCTGCCGATCGCATTTTTGCTCAAAACACCGGCAAATATCTCAGCGACATCGAAATGAAAGTCCTTCAAGGTTCTTGGGAAGGCAAAAGTTACGATGAAATCGCCAAAACTTACGGCTACAGCGCTGAATACCTCAACAAAGATGTCGGTAACAAATTGTGGCACAAACTTTCAGAAGCTTTGGGAGAAAGAATTACCAAGAAAAATTTCAAAGAAGCTCTGAGGAGATCTTATGAAGCAAAACCAAATCAATCTCTGCCCGCAAATCCGCCCTTAGCAACATCACCGACGGCGGCAAATTTGCAGTTCCCCGAAGGTTCAGTAGCATTAGATTCACCTTTTTATATAGAGCGTTCCAACATCGACTCTCTCTGCGGCGAAACCGTTGTCAAACCCGGTTCTCTGATTCGGATTAAAGCACCGGAGATGATGGGCAAAACTTCACTGATGACCCGGATTTTAGATCGGGCCGTCCAGGAAAATTATCACGCAGTTTATTTAGATTTGAGCGCCGCCGACCGAGGGATTTTAACAAATCTTGATAAATTTCTGCGCTGGTTGTGCTTGATGGTAAGCCGGCAGTTAAAGTTAGAAAACAAGTTAAACGAGTATTGGGATACCGATATTTTGGGCAGCAACGATAACTGTACGGTATACTTTGAAGAGTATTTGCTGGCCCAAACAGCAACTCCTCTAGTGTTGGGATTGGATGAAGTCGATCGCCTATTTCCCTACACAGAAGTAGTTGAAGACTTTCTGGGGATGCTGCGAAGCTGGCACGAAAAAGCCAAGATTTCCGATATTTGGCAAAAACTGCGGTTGGTAATGGCGCATTCTACCGAAGTTTACATTCCTTTGGACATGAATCAATCTCCCTTTAATGCGGGGGTTCCCGTTGAGTTGCTGGAGTTTGACAACCACCAAATTTACGATTTAGCTCGTTTGCACGGCTTGGATTGGGATGAGGGGCAGTTGCGAGAGTTGATAAGTGCGATCGGCGGACACCCTTATTTAGTAAGATTGGCAATGTATGAGATTAGCTGTGGAAAAATCTCATTAACTCAGCTATTAGAAAATGCGGCATCAGAATCAGGAATTTACAGCAGTCATTTACGCAAGCATTTGGAAATCCTGCAACAAAATTCCGAATTAGCTTTGGCTTTGAAAAAAGTTGTTAATTCGGCAGAACCAGTTGAATTAGATTCAATGCAAATTTACAAATTGCACAGCATGGGAATTGTGCGGCGGCAAAACAATTATGTCATGCCGCGTTGCAATTTGTACCGCGAGTATTTCTGCCGCGTTTTAGCTTGAAAAGAAGTGAAAAAGAAGTGATTGCAACAACGTATCTACTCGTTACCAGGCTCTGCCTGGTAACGCAGATCCGGAGGCTCTGCCTCCAATTTTCATGAAAACTTTTCGAGACAAAAGCGAGGCAGAGCCTCTGGACATCGGTTCCCAGGCAGAACCTAGGAACCAGTTAACAATACCCGCCAATAATTCACAATCTCAAAAACCCGCCCCGGCCTGGATATTATGGTCGATCGATCGAACCCGATCTCAGTATCCCGTCAACTAAGATTTTGATAGTTTGCGATACGTAAAAGTACCTTGGACACCTCCTAAGAATAAGATGAGAAAAAACCATGATATAACTCCTGGAAATATTTTTAGTCCGATGACAATCCAAGCTTTACTTAAGAGAAAATAAACCAGCATAATTACAGCAGCAACTCGGCTTTTTTTATAAATACCAAATGACAGACCAAAAACCAGACAAACATCTATAAGTGCAGATGCGTCTATCAAGCCAGTAAAGCCGTATCCTGCTAAGGATAAAAATACCAATATCAGAGTCCAAGTACCGGATACTATTCCTGCTTGCCACGCCCATTTAATTTTAGCTTTGGCTTCCTTTAACAAATAAGTAGTGGTATTTCGTTCATGTAACCGATTCACAAGTGGGTTACTTGTACCCGCATATTCGGAAACCAACTGTTCAAAATGAGACATATCGTTGAGCAATAATGGCAACCATAAATCTTGCGATACTTTGGTTGTCGATATCAAGATAAACTTTAATCCTGATGTCAAAAATCCACTATAAAACCTTGCACCACGAATGGTTGACCATTCTACAAAATGAAGCTTACCCCAAAAAGTAGTACATTTTATGCCCCGAGAATTGACAGATACCCTATAGTAAAAAACCAACCCAGTAGTAATAGCTAAATTGAGTATTGCCACAACAAATATGGAATAAATTCCCATCCCTTGATTCCAAATACCGGGTACAAACAAGGATGCAATCCAAGTAAAAGGTGCAACACCTAGAAAAAGGATACATGATAACAAGAGAGAGAATCTAAAGTAAGTAGTTTGCGAGTGCATTTTGCGATCTCCTGGATAATTTACAGTTGAGATAACTTAACCAAATAACAGTTGAATTTTCGCGATCGCTCTTCCAGTCTCTGCCTCACCTGCAAAGGGTAAATTCGAGGCATAGCCTCGGGCTCTGCGTTACCAAGCTCCAGCCTGGTAACGAGTAAACGAATAAAAACTCTTCAGTCCTCTTTGAGAGGACTTTCGCTTTGAGGCAGGGGTTTAAACCCCTGCCGGACGGGTGCATCCCAATGAGTGCAGGGGCGAAGCATTCCGGCAGATAATTTATTAGTTATAAGCAGAGACTTACTGCCGGAATGCTTCGCCCCTACGGATATATTTGCAAAAATGGGATGCTCCCTGCCGGACTGCGGTCAGGAACTTAATTACTGATATCATCAATGGTGTTAACCTGCACCCAATTCACCCGCGAAGCACCATACAGAACGAAATTATTCAACATCCCATAGGCATCACGGCAGTTGTAACCTTTTTCTTTAGTATTGATTTTATCAGCTTCCACGCATTTTCTATCTGCCCACTGGTTAACAGCAACGAAGATATCAACACCATCTGGAAGAGAAGTTTGGTAAGTTTGTAATTTCTCTTTGTCAAAGACATCCAGGATGCCTCCTTGCTGATCTCGTGGCGGTAATTTCCGATTTTTAGGATTATTACTACCCCCTAGATGAATTGCCCAAGCATAAGCGCCGTCATAGGCTCCCGTGTGTCCAGTATATCGAGTCCACGTATTATTGCGCTTTTCACCGATATAGGGGTTAGAATCATAACCTCCTACCCAATATTCCGACATAAACTTCAGAAAAGCTTTTGGTTCTACGGCGAGAGAACCCGTACCAGGACTTATTATCCCTGAGCCAGCATAAGCAAACGGCACTTGCTGCAAATTCCACGACCAATTAATAGTGCCAGCTTTTTTGTCTCTCCAGCTAGTAAAATCACAGAATTGTCCTGTCCATACGCAGTGAGGGCGCTTTACATCCCATTTAGTTCCATAGTAATTTTTGCCATTCCAATGACGTTTTTTCGGTTCGCGATCGCCCGGAAAATTTTGTATCCCTGGTGTAATAAATACCCCTTCTGTAGCTGTAGTCGTTACGCCTAGATCAGTTTGGAAAAATACCTGCAAAGCCGAACCTTTGTGACTTTCTGGCTTACCTAATAAATCCGCTCCGTATCTGCCAGATGCCATTAGTTCTTTCAAAATAATGGTAGGAAAAGCTGGGCTAGTATTGGAATAGCTATACTTTCCTAGAGGATACCGCAGACAGCGCCCTGCCAACACCATCATACTTTCTGATAGCGTGACTTCAGGAATGAAGTAGCCATTTTTGTCGGAATTTAAGCCGAGTTTGGTTTTTGCTGAATTGATAGTTTGGCTTCCCCACTGTTGGCTGATTAGATTTTCTTGATTTTGGAAATCTGCTTTTGTTGTCAGTTTGCGAATAATAGGAAAATTTGGAACTATATCGTTTTCGAGATTTGGGGCGCTTCTTTGAAGTCCAGTCCGATGGGATAAAAAATGACCGAGAGTGACCGACTGCCATTGCTTATCTGCATACCCTGATGTTAAATCGGCACAGAGTTTTTCTTTGTCCTTGTTGCCGCCATACTTAAAGTTGTCTTTTATGGCTGCGGAGTATTTGACTTTTCCCGAAAAGACTTCATACACATCTTTAGGAATTATTGCGACGGGGTAAGGTTTATTTGTACCGGGAATTAGGGGCGGATAGTGTTGCGGGTCAAATAATTTTAACCCTTCAATTTGCTCGTCTGTTAATTCTAGACCCGCTTGATCTTTGGCGACTTTTTTCAACGCCCAACGTACCATTGCAAAAGTTACGGGTTTAGAAATACTACCAATTCGCATCGGCGTATTTGGCGGTACGACAGGGGCGAGAGGGGCATTCATATCGTCGCCGCAGGCGGCATCCCAGTTATTTGTAGGTCTGCCATTCATGCGACCCAAACCCCAAACGCCTACAGGTTTCCCTTTGACAGAAACACCCAGTACAGCCGCCCCAACGCAACGATGACGCATAAACTCGGTGAGGGATTGTAAAATTGGTTCAAGTTGGGGGTCGCCAGAACCTGTGATGGGGATATTATTTACTTCTTTCAAATCAGAAGTCTCTGTCAAGGCGGGTGCTAAGGGTAGCAAGGAAGTGGTTGCAATTAGGCTAGCCGCAATTAAGGAACTAACGGATAATTGATGTTTGTGCATGACATTTGATCCTTGATAGTGTTGAGCCCACGCTCACCTTCCGGTGAGACGTGGGGCTTCTCGCGAGTTAAGCTAAATCTTTTTCAAAGTGAGCTTCGTCGATGTCTTACCAACCTGTTCGCAAGAAAGGTTGGTATTGTTTGGAAGTTTGCATTTGAAAAACCAACTAGGTTTTTTGTTTTTTTGCTTGAATTCCAAAGTTACATTATTAGCACCTACAGAGGCAACTACTGCACCACTTTCAAAAGAAGTATTATTTTCCCCGCCGATAAAGTTCCATGTTCCTTGCTGGTTTGTTCCTTGTTTGATAACCATTTCAACAGAGGTTAAGGCATCATCACCTTGAGAATAAAGATTCCCTTTCCATTTGCCGACAATCGAAGATGGGGAAGTAATTACTTCATTAATTTGAAGGTGATTAACCGGCTGTGATGTTAAGGGGTTGGCCAAAACTTGAGAAGTCTTACCTAAAATTGCCATAGCGGAGGAAAAAGATACCGCCATCAAGGTGGCAAGGACGATGGATTTTACAGGCCGTACAACTGAGAGGCTTTGGTTTTGAATGTTGTTATCCATGATGATTCTCCAAGTAATGTTGTTGGGTAATAAAATTAGGTATTAGAGCGGATTAGATGCGGAGATGAACACCTGATTTGGGTTGAGTTTGGTAAGATTTTTGTCTTGCACAACACCAATCAAATCACCCTTGTAGAAGATTCCCGTGTCTTGGGCTTTGCTACCTTCCCAGTTGCCAAGCCCAAGCGAGTAACCGTCTTTGAGGAGGCCTTTGATTTGGATTTGATCGGTTTGAGCTAAACTAAAGTCCGTTATTGTGGCGTAGCCATTTCCGAGGTGGTAAACGCTATTTACGTCACCCAACACGAAGGTGTCCTTTCCAATGCCACCTGTGAGGATGTCGAATTCATTTTGCCCAAAGCCGTAACCAGTAAGTTGATCGTTACCACTCCCGCCGAAGAGACTATCGTTGCCCGTACCGCCAAGTAAAGCATCGTCTAAAGTACCGCCAGCTAGATAATCGTTGCCAGAGCGGCCAACTAGATAATCGTAGCCAACGCCGCCATATAAAGTGTCATTACCAGCGCCACCATCGAGAACGTCGTTGTTAAACCCACCATCTAAATAGTCATTACCAGCGCCACCATACAGCTCATCGCTACCAGTGCCACCGTACAAGTTGTCGTTGTTATTGCCGCCGTACAAGTTGTCGTTGCCAGTGCCACCGTACAAGTTGTCGTTGCCAGTGCCACCGTACAAGTTGTCGCTGCCAGTCTCGCCGTGCAGGTTGTCGTTGCCACTGCCACCGTACAAGCTGTCGTTGTTAGTGACGTTGTTGCCAGTGTTGCTGCCATCACCGCCGTAGATGTTATCGTTACCGCTGTCGCCGTATAAGCGATCGCTCCCTTCACGACCGTAAATGATATCATTGCCTTCCAGGCCGTGGATTACATCATTGCCAAGCGTTAATACTGGCCCGTTCAGACTTTGCTGCCATTCCGAATCGGTTCCCACTAATGATTTGTGCAACTTACCATCGCCGTTGACAGTATTGTTGTCATTGAATTTGGTGCCGTTGATATTAGCCATTTCAGTTGCTCCTTTGTATTTCAAACTAATTGGTTTATTTAGGAAGTAATGGTTATTATTTATATTTTTTTGCTGCCCTTTTCGCTTCCTGTTATCAGTTTCTTGCTAAAACTATTGAACGGCAATGGTGATAAAATCAGGTATTATAGGAACTGATAAATAACTTCAGGCTTTGAATTTATCGGGAAAAATCAGGTGCATCCTGACAAAGCATCATAAAAATCAGGACTCAGGCATCAGGCCAAAGAAACCGGATTTTTACCTAATCTGTCGGCTGCGACGAAGGATTATCGTAAAAAACCCGGTTTCTGACTGCCGGTTAGTAAGTCCTAAAAATCCGAAAAAGTCAGGTTTTTTGGTAAATATCTACATAGTCAGGTTGGCGATCGTACAATCAAGTCTAGATTTTGGTGCGGGCTTCCAATGCGAGAGTATCCAACAGATAGCGTCAAGAAAAGACTCGCGCGATCGCCCCCAGTTCTCTGTAGACTGAAAGAGCGATCGCCCTGTCTCGATCTAAATAAAATTCATCTGGCTACAGAAACCGGGTTTCTCAAACCTGCACTTAATTACTCCAAGCTTTGTCAAACGCATCGATTAAAATTTGATTGGCTGATGGAGAATGACCGCGAGAATTAATCAATAAAGATGCCTGCACTCCATTTGGAAATGTAACAACACCACCGTTCATCCCATTTCTCAAATCTGGTTCTCCTTCTTTCGGTTTAGAACCGTAAAAAAGCAAACCACCATGAAAGTAATAAGTGCCATGTTTTCCCGCCAATGGAGGTTGCCATCCAAGGGGTCTGCAATTTGCACCCGGACAGTTATTTTTATCAAACATTAAATCGCGGGTGTTTTGATTCAGGATATCGTTAGAAAAGCGCGCATAGGCTAAAAATCTTCCCAAATCGATTGCCGATAAATACCATCCGCCTCCACCAGCACTCAGCGTCCAATCCCCTGCCAGAGCTCCCGCTCGATTCGGCTGTTGGATACTCCCAACTGTGTGATACAATCGGGTGGGAATTTGTGGTAGCGCATCGTCGATATTGGTTGTTTGATGGTATAGTTCAGCATTTTTGATTCCTGCTTTCGCGAATACCTCAACTTTGACAAAATCTTTGTATATTCTTGACATTTGTCGATCGAACTCTTCGGGATTAGTTTTGTACAGGTTGCTGTAGTAGCCCTTATTTTGACTGCTCAAAACCATGTAGGGCAAAATAATGCGGAAAATCGCGATATTGGCGTTGATGTATTTGTACTCTGTTTTGGGTCGAGTTACACCTTTGGCAATCCATTCTTTGAGCGCATCAAGAGAGGTTCCCCCGCCGTTATCGTTCATACCGCTGTATTGTGATAGCAGTTCTTTGAAGGTGAGATATTTTACACCTGGCCCTAATTTCCAAGCAGTAGGAAGAAAAGGTTCGATTTTAGAATTAATCGTGAGATTTGGATAGCTGGGTGCTTGTTTCTCTTGAATGATTCTCAGCACAGCCGTAGCAGTAATTGGTTTAGTGATACTGGCAATATTCATGCGCTTGATTGGGTTTTGTGGGATTCCCTTGGGATCGGGGAAAATTCCACTATTATTGGGGATATCTCGTCTGAGAATGGCATAGCCACCTGCACCGCTTTTTTTGAGTTGTCCGTTGAGTACAATGGCGTATGAGTAACCTATTGATTGGTTATCGAGGGTTTGCTTGATGTTTTGCTCGAATCGATTGATGTCAAATCCTGGGGCGGTAATAACATCGGTGGCAGTTGTTTGGGATCGATCGCTGGTGAGAATTGCTTGTGAATCGGCTTTGACTAATTGGCTCGTAATTAGAAATCCACCTAATGCTAGGGTAGAAAGGATTAATAATTTAGGAAAAAGTTTCATGATTTTTGACTCGTGGGTTAAGGGTTAAATTATTCGTTTTGTCCTGAAATAAATGTCGATCGAACCGCAGAGACGCAGAGGAAGCAAAGAGAAGAGGAAGGCAAAGGTAGGTAATTTTGGTAGGGAGAAAATGTAGGTTGAGTCAGAAAACCTAACCGATATTTCTCGAACTGCAAACTCTATTGGGCAATTAATTAGCCAGGAATGGGAACGATAGGGGCAGAAACCAAGTTTGTTTGGTTAAGCTCGACGTTTTGCACAACAGCAATCAAATCATTTTTGTAGAAGATATTAGTATTGTTGCCAAACTTCACCAGCGAGTAATCCTGCGTACTCCCAGCAACCTGGATTTTATCGCCTTGTAATGAGTTAAAGTCTGTAATTGTGGCGTGGCCATTTTCTAGGTAGTAACCGATGGTGGAGTAACCGAGTACGAATGTGTCCCCTTGAGTGCCACCAGTGAGAATGTCGAATTCCGTGCCGTTGCCGTAACCATTAAGGTAATCTTTACCGATTCCGCCGTATAGAATGTCATTGCCAGTGTCGCCATAGAGATTGTCATCACCCCAGCCGCCTACGAGACTGTCATTATTGGCTGCACCAAATAGATAATCATTTCCCCACCCGCCGATGAGAGTGTCATTTCCGGCTTCACCATAGAGATTGTCATTACCACCTGCACCATCAATATAGTCTTTACCACCTTCACCATTGATATGGTTGCCAACGGCATTACCTGTGATGGTGTTGTTGAGGGCATTGCCGTAGCCTTCATATGCGTTGCCGATCAGCTTCAGGTTCTCCTGATTCTGGCCTAGCCTGTAGCCCAGCGGAAAGGTGACGGAAGAGATAACGGTGTCGATGCCTTGATTAAAGTTCTCGGTAACTTTGTCATTCTGGCTATCGACAACGTAGGTATCATTGTCTGCGCCGCCAAACATATCGTCGCTACCGGTGCCACCATCCAGATAGTCGCTGCCACCAAGACCAGACAATATGTCATTTCCTGCTTTGCCAAAGATTGAGTCAGCTTGATTAGTTCCAACTAGCTTTGGTTTGTCGATACCGTTGTCATTGAAAGAAGTGCCGTTAATAATCATTTCACTTACTCCTTGTTGTTCAAAATTAGGACGTAGAGATTGAGCGACCTGTGCGATCGCTAGTACATTGCTTTGAATCGTTGAAACTTGATTTATTCCCTATTCTCCGGATCTATCTTCGAGGCAGAGCCTCTGGATATCGGTTCCCAGGCTCTGCCTGGGAACCAGTTACCCTAGAGATAGAATTAGACGAATGACAGGGTTACATCCGCAGCCATTGTGTCTGCAACTACGGCAATCATGTCATCTTTATAAAAGATTTTTGTGTCTTGAATCAACTTATTGCCATAACCGTCCCCCGACACAAATTCGTAATCTTGCTTTTTGCCCACCAGCAAAATTGCATCTCCGTCTGCTTTCTTAAAGTCCTGAATAATTGCATAGGAGTGCTCGCCTAAGCCATCTAAGTAAGGCATTTTAAACTCCGGGCCTTTCTCGAAAATTGCGAATGTATCGGCTCCAAAACCGCCAATAAGGGTGTCAATTTCGTCAGGGTAGCCCCCCGGCCCACCATTTTTATTACCATTAAGGTAATCATTGCCACTGCCACCTTCGAGCAAGTCATAACCACCGTTGCCATACAGCACGTCATTGTTAGTGCCGCCAGTCAAATAATCGTCACCATCCAACCCATCTATCGTGTCTTTGCCAGCACCGCCATAGATCGCATCATTGTCATAGCCACCATTTACCCGATCGTTGCCACCTAAAGCAGAAATGTGGTTCGGCTGATTTAAATACTTTCCATTTAGGAAATCATTGCCTTGAGTACCCCACTGAATTTCTGACTTAGGTTCATTGGCAAACTTATCAATTGTGCCGATAAAACTGTTAACGGCTTCAATCAGTTCAGGAGTTCCCAAAGCATCAATGATGTCAACAATGCCAGCGGTAGCAACCGGGCCAACACTGTCAATAGTGCGAACAATTTCGACAGGATTTAGGGTGCGAGTAGCTTCATTTTCGCCAACATTTCTGTCGCGGTCAATTAGATCGACAGTTTCAGAATCATGTTGTTCCCGAGGAACATCGGTAAAGTCTTCAATGAAACGCGGTTTATTGGGATTGGGGTCGCCATCGGGGTCGGGCTGAGGAACATCGGTAAAGTCTTCAATGAAACGCGGTTTATTGGG
>NZ_JAUBVK010000031.1:0-67809 GCF_036705795.1 Microcoleus sp. ARI1-B5 | reverse complement strand
ATTGGGGTCGCCATCGGGGTCGGGCCGAGGAACATCGGTAAAGTCTTCAATGAAACGCGGTTTATTGGGATTGGGGTCGCCATCGGGGTCGGGCCGAGGAACATCGGTAAAGTCTTCAATGAAACGCGGTTTATTGGGATTGGGGTTGCCATCGGGGTCGGGCCGAGGAACATCGGTAAAGTCTTCAAGAAAATGGAAGGTAGCAGTAGAAACTTGAGCGTCGGTGATAATTCTAAGTTCTGTCATGGGAGTAATTCCTATTTATGACTATTTCTGGAGTTGGCTAAAGTGATAAGTGTTGGTATTTATGTCCTGCACTTTTCGCTTTCTGTTCTCAGTTTCGTGCTAAAAATCCCGACCTGCAATGGTGATAAAATCAGGTATTAGAAGAATCGATCGCTCTTGTGAGTATCTGAATTTATAGGGAAAAATCAGGTGCAGTCCGATCGAGCCTCATAAAAATCCTAAAAAATCAGGTTTCCTAGTCAACCTCTAGACAGTCAGAGCGGCTATCGTACAATCAAGTCTAGATTTGGGTGCGGGCTTCCGATGCGAGAGTATCCAACAGATAGCATCAAGAAAAGACAAAGGAATCGCCCTCAGTTTTTTGTCAACTGAAAGGGCGATCGCACAAAGCTATTTAGCATTCATTCATGCTCTTGGGGGTTCCCCCGTTGGGTTTGACGATCGTCAAACCCAACCTACAATTCATCTACAACTCTATTGGGCAATTAATTAGCCAACAATGTGAGGTGCGGAGATGAAGACCTGAGCGGGGCTAAGATTGGTAATATTTTGGTCTTGCACGACACCAATTAAATCACCTTTGAAGAAGATACCAGTGTCTTGCGTAGCAGCACCTCCCCAGTTGTTTAACCCAAGCGAGTAACCCTCTGCAAAATTACCTGTGATTTGGATTACGTCACCTTGGGCTAAGCTGAAGTCCGTAATTGTGGCATAACCATTTCCGAGGTAGTAAACGCTTGGGTACTGGCCCTCGACGGATTGGCCTAGTACGAATGTGTCCGCTTCAGTACCGCCAGTGAGGATATCGTATTCCTTGCCACTGCCGAAACCGTTAAGGTAATCCTTGCCACTACCGCCTCTGAGAGTGTCGTTACCAGTGTTGCCTATGAGAGTGTCATCGCCTGCTTGACCATACAGCTTGTCGTTGCCAGTGCCCCCGTATAAGTTGTCGTTGTTATTGCCGCCATCCAGATAGTCGTTGCCAGTGCCGCCGTAGATGTTATCGTTACCGCTGTCGCCGTATAAGCGATCGCTCCCTCCACGACCGTAAATGATATCATTGCCTTCCAGGCCGTGGATTACATCATTGCCAAGCGTTAATACTGGCCCGTTCGGACTTTGCTGCCATTCCGAATCGGTTCCCACTAATGATTTGTGCAACTTACCGTCGCCGTTGACAGTATTGTTGTCATTGAATTTGGTGCCGTTGATATTTGCCATTTCAGTTGCTCCTTTGTATTTCAAACTAATTGATTTATTTAGAAGGAATGGTTGCTGCTTGTATTTGTTTGCTCGACCTTTCGCTTTCTGTTATCAGTTTCTTGCTAAAACTATTGAACGGCAATGGTGATAAAATCAGGTATTATAGGAACTGATAAATAACTTCCGGCTATGAATTTATCGGGAAAAAATCAGGTGCAGCCTGACAAAGCACCATCAAAATCAGGACTGAGGCATCAGACCAAAGAAACCGGGTTTTTACCTAATCTGTCGGCTCTAACCAAGGATTATCGTAAAAAACCCGGTTTCTGACTGCCGGTTCGTAAGTCCTAAAAATCAGCAAAAGTCAGGTTTTTTGGTAAATCTCTACACAGTCAGGTTTGCGATCGTACAATTGAGTATCGATTTTGGGGCAAGCAAAGATGAAAGAATTTCCATTTAGTTATGAATACCATCTAGGCGGGAGTCTCCCAGCCGATGCGTCCTGTTACGTCACCCGACAAGCGGACTTGGATTTTTACGAAAGTTTGAAAGCGGGCGAGTTTTGTTACGTTTTAAATTCGCGGCAAATGGGCAAATCTAGTTTGCGGGTGCGGGCGATGCGCCGGCTGCAAGCTGAAGGTACTGTTTGCGCTTGTATCGATTTAACTGGGATTGGTAAGGAAGATGTCACTCCCGAAAAATGGTATGCGGGAATGATTAATTCTTTGGTGAGTAGCTGCCAGCTAAGCAATAAAATTAATTGGCGGAGTTGGTGGCGCGATCGCCGGGACTTATTTTCGCCACTCCAGCGGTTTAGTTTGTTTGTTGAAGAAGTGGTTTTAGTTGAAATTCCCCAAAATATTGTTATTTTTATTGACGAGATCGATCGCGTTTTGAGCATGAACTTTTCGGCAGATGAGTTTTTTGCTCTGATTCGCTGGTTTTACAATCAAAGGGTTGACAAGCCTCTCTACCGCAGGCTGACTTTTGCGCTGTTGGGAGTGGCGACTCCTTCAGATTTGATTGCTGATAAAACTCAAACTCCTTTTAATATTGGTAAGGCGATAAATTTAAGCGGTTTTCAGATTAATGAAGTGCAGCCTTTGATTGATGGTTGGCAGGGGCAAGTTGTCAATCCTGAAAGTGCGATCGCCCAAATTCTAGACTGGACAGGCGGACAACCTTTTTTGACGCAAAAGTTGTGCAAGTTGCTGCTTGAGGAATCAGCATTGGGAAATTCGCGATCGGTTGAACAGGTGGTGCAGTTGCGGATTGTGGAGAATTGGGAATCTCAGGATGAGCCCGAACATTTGAAAACTATTCGCGATCGACTTTTGAGAAATCAGCAAAAAGCCGGGCAGCTATTGGGGCTTTATCAGCAAATTTTGCAATCCGCGAACCCCTCTCAATCTCCCTTATCAAGCAGGGCTTTAGATTCTCCTGAAACCCGCCTGGGACTTAAGTCCCCCTCTTATAGCTCAAGTCGTCTTCAGACGACTAAAAGATTGATTGATAGTCCTCTTCAGAGGACTTTAGCTATGAGACAGGGGTTTCAACCCCAGGCGGACTATGGCGCAAGTGAGAATGACTCAGCCCCCTTGGGGCAGGGGGGGGTTCTTGCTGATGGCAGTCCCGAACAAACCGAATTGCGGCTATCAGGTTTAGTCGTGCAACAGCAGGGAAAATTAAAAGTTTACAACCGGATTTACGAACAAGTTTTTAATTGGGAGTGGGTAGAGAAACAATTAGAAAAGCTCCGTCCTTACTCCCAGGCTTTTAATGCTTGGGTAGCTTCCAATTATCAAGATGAATCGCGACTTTTACGAGGGCAAGCCTTACAAGATGCAGTTTATTGGTCAAACAATCAAAGTTTAAGTCCGCTCGATTATCGTTTTTTAGCGGCTAGTCAAGAGTTAGATAAACTAGAAGTTCAACAAGCTTTAGCCGTTAAAGAAGAAGAAGGTAAGATATTAGCTCAAGCCAACGATACTTTAACCACAGCACAACAACAAGCAACCGCTGAATTAACCAAAGCCAAACGCACAGCCAAAAGAATTATTGGCATTGGTTCAGGAATTTTGGCAATATCTTTAATCGCCGCAGTGGCGATCCAAGTACAATTAGTAAAAACCGAGCGCTCGCTGCTCCAAGAACAAGTAGAATTAGACGTTTTTACTTCAAAAACAACGTTTGAATTAAATCCATTTGAAGCACTCATAGCAGCACTAAAGGGAACACAAAAACTCCAGCAATTAGAAAAATATGGAGCGGTCAAAAATGATTTAAAAGAACAGGCGATCGTGGCGCTACAGCAAGCAGTTTATAACGTTAGAGAAATTAATCAAATGCAAGGTCATGCAGCTAACATTAGAAAAGTCATTTTTAGCCCAGATGGTAACACTCTTGCTTCTGCGGGGGAGGATTTTACAGTAAAGTTGTGGAACGTCCAAAATCGAAAACTGCGGCAAACTCTTTATGGTCATCAAGGTAATGTTTGGAGCGTTAGTTTTAGTCCCGATAGCAAGATGCTTGCATCTGCCAGCGATGACGGCACGCTCAAACTTTGGTATGTAGAAACTGGCGAGTTAATCGCAACAATTAAAGCCCATAAAGATTGGGTGAGAAGTGTGAGTTTTAGCCCTGATGGTAAGATGCTGGCTTCCTCTAGTTCTGACGGCACTGTGAAATTGTGGAATGCCTTAGATCGAACTGAATTAAAAAATATCAAAGCCCATAACCGTTGGGCAACATCCGTTAAATTTAGTCCCGATAGTAAGATTCTCGTTTCTACCAGTCAGGATGGTACGGTAAAGTTGTGGAATGTCCCCGATGGAACTTTATTAAAAACCCTCAAACACAATCGCCCCCTTGTTAGAAGTGCCGATTTTAGTCCCAACGGCAAAATTCTCGCCTCTGTCGGTGAAGACGGTACAATCAAGTTATGGAATCTAGAAGATGGCAAGTTAATCAAAGCCTTCAGACATGGGGGAGTGCTTTTGGATGTTCATTTTAGTCCTGATGGTAAAACTCTGGCATCCTCCTGTGAAAATGGTTTGGTCAAACTGTGGAATGTCGAAAATTTAGAGGGGATTCAACTACAAACTTTCAGCGGTCATAATGCCAAGGTAATGAGCGTTAGTTTCAGCCCAGATGGCAAAATTCTCGCTTCCGGTGCTAACGACAACAGCATCAAATTGTGGGCTTTAGAAACGGCTCGATTTTCAACTTTAGCAAACCATCGTAAAGCTGTTTTGAGTATCAGTTTTAGTCCGAATGGTAAAATTTTGGCATCTGCGAGTGCTGATTATACAGTCAAGTTGTGGAATGTCGAAAATCGCAAGGAAATTTTGACTCTCAAAGGTCATAGCAGCCATGTTTGGAGTATTAGTTTTAGCCCTGATGGCAAGATTCTGGTTTCTGCTAGCGATGACGGTACGTTGAAGTTGTGGAATGTGGAAAGTGGGATGTTGCTGAAAAGTTTTCCAGATAATGGCAACAAAATTAAGAGCGTTAGTTATAGTCCCAATGGCAAGATTATCGCATCTGGTGGTAGCGATCGCACGGTAAAATTATGGAATGCGGAAAATGGCATTTTACTCAGAACATTAACAGGCGATCGCGGCAATATTTTGACTGTTAGTTTCAGTCCAGATGGGAAGCTGCTTGCTTCTGGTAGTGCTGATAACACCGTAAAGATGTGGAATGTAGAAAATGGCAATCAACTCTTCAGTCCAAACCACGGGGGTTGGGTGACAAGTCTTAGTTTTAGTCCAGATAACAAGATGCTAGCAACTACTAGCGCTGACGGTAGCATTAAGTTGTGGAATGTCGCTGATAAGACTTTACGAAAAACTCTGGAAGGACATGGCACTTGGGTCAGAAGCGTTACATTTAGTCCCGATGGTAAAACTTTAGCTTCTGCGGTTGGAGAAGGCATAATAAAGCTGTGGAATATTGAATCGGGAACCGAAATCCAAACGCTCAAAGGACATAGCCGCAGAGTGATGAGTCTCAGTTTTAGTCCCGATGGCAAAACTTTAGCTTCTGCTAGTGCTGATGGTACCGTGAAGCTGTGGAATTTAGACCGCGATTTAGATAGTTTAATCGGGCGGGGTTGTTTGTGGCTGGAAGATTATTTTGCTTCTCATCCCGAAGAGGCTAGAAAATTTAGCCAAATCTGTAAATAACTCAAGTTGCTAGTTACAAGACACTGGTAATGGGTAATGGGTAATGGGTAATTGTAAGGCAGTTATCGTATAATCAAGGCTCAATTTTGGTGCTGGCGATGAAAAAAATTCCAGTTAGTTATGAATATCAGATTGGCGGGAGTCTCCCAGCAGATGCGTCGAGTTACGTGATGCGGCAAGCAGACTTGGACTTTTACGAATGTTTGAAGGCCGGTGAGTTTTGTTACGTGCTGAATTCGCGGCAAATGGGCAAATCTAGTTTGCGGGTGCGGGCGATGCAAAGACTGCAAGCGGAAGGGTTTCTCTGTGCTTTTATTGACCTAACCGGAATTGGGAAGGAAGATGTAACGGCAGAAAAGTGGTACGCCGGACTTGTCCAATCTCTGGTAAGCAGCTATCAGCTTGGCAAAAAATTTCAATGGCGGACTTGGTGGAAAGAGCAGCGGGAATTATTGTCACCCGTGCAGCGGTTTAGTTTGTTTATTGAGGAAGTTTTATTAGTAGAAATTGAACAAAATATTGTGATTTTTGTTGATGAAATTGACAGTGTTTTGAGCCTGAGTTTTTCCCTGGATGATTTTTTTGCTTTAATTCGGTTTTTCTATAACCGACGAGTGGATGAGCCAAAATATCAGCGTCTCACATTTGCTTTGTTGGGAGTGGCGACTCCTTCGGATTTGATTGCGGATAAAACCCAAACACCATTTAATATTGGTAGACCGATCGCACTCAACGGCTTCCAACTTCACGAAGTCCAACCGTTAACCGATGGTTTGACGCCAAAGGTGAGCAATCCCCAATTCGCGATCGCCCAAATTCTAGACTGGACAGGCGGACAACCTTTTTTGACGCAAAAGTTGTGCAAGTTGCTGCTTGAGGAATCAGCATTGGGAAATTTGCGATCGGTTGAACAGGTGGTGCAGTTGCGGATTGTGGAGAATTGGGAATCTCAGGATGAGCCCGAACATTTGAAAACTATTCGCGATCGACTTTTGAGAAATCAGCAAAAAGCCGGACAGTTGTTGGGGCTTTACCAGCAAATTTTGGAATCCGCAAACCCCCCCCAACCCCCCCTTGCTAAGGGGGGGCTAAATGCTTCCGTGCAACCCTCTCAACCCCCCCAACCCCCCCTTGCTAAGGGGGGGCTCAATACTGAGGAATCTTTCCTTAGCAAGGAAGAAATAACCGGAAACCCCCCCCAAGCCCCCCTTACTAAGGGGGGGCTAAATGCTGGTGAATCTTCCCTTAGCATGGAAGAGCTAAATGCCGTTCTTACTCCCCCCCTTAGCAAGGGGGGGCTGGGGGGGGTTCTTACTCCCCTTAGCAAGGAGGAGCTAAATGCTACTCTTGCTCCCCCCCTTAGCAAGGGGGGGCTGGGGGGGGTTCTTGCCGATGGCAGTCCCGAACAAACAGAATTGCGACTATCAGGTTTAGTCGTGCAACAGCAGGGAAAATTAAAAGTTTACAACCGGATTTATGCAGAAGTTTTCAATCTAGAATGGGTGGAAAAACAATTAGGAAAGCTGCGGCCTTATGCAGAAAATTTTAATGCTTGGACTGCTGCCAATTTTGAGGACAATTCGCGGCTGCTGCGGGGAAATGCCTTGCAAGAAGCTCTGGAATGGTCGATCGATAAAAATTTGAGCCATCTGGATTACCGCTTTTTAGCAGCATCTCAAGATTTGGAAAAGCGAGAAGTACAACAGGCTTTAGCTGTTAAAGAAGAAGAAGGTCAGATATTAGCTAAGGCGAATAATACCTTAGTTTCAGCTCAACAACAAGCAAAAGTAGAATTTACTCAAGCCAAGCGCAGGGCTACCCGCATCATGGCTATCGGTTCTGTAGTTTTGGGAATTTCTGTAATCGCAGCAATCTCGATCCAATTACAAGTGAAAAAAGCCCAACAAGAACTCGCCGAACAACAAGTAATCCTGCAAACTTCATTCTCTAAAGCAGCTTTGGTTTCCGATCCTTTTGAAGCACTGTTGAAAGCATTACAAGCAGCGCAACAGATGAAAAAATTAGAACCATCAGCCACCAACGATACACAGTTGCAGGTAATGAGAGGGCTGCAACAGGCAATATATCATGTTAGAGAACGCGATCGCGCCGTTGGTCATCGTGGCGGTATCAGAAGTGTAACTTTCAGTCCTGATGGCAAAATTTTTGCTTCTGCTAGCGAGGATGGTACGGTAAAACTGTGGAATGCTAAACCAGCTAGATTAATATCAACCCTGACCGGACGTACTACTAGAGTTACGAGTATAAGTTTTCATCCTAATGGTAATATTTTGGCTTCTGGTAGTGAAGATGGTACGGTTAAGTTGTGGGATGTAAGGCATAGCCGTTTAATTAAAACTATTAACGCTCATAATGACTGGATAACAAATGTTAGTTTTAGTCCCGATGGTAAAATAATCGCTTCCTGTAGCCACGATCGTACTATCAAGTTGTGGAAAACAGCAGATCATACGTTATTCAAAACTTTGAAAGGACATACCAGTACCGTTACCCATATTAGTTTGAGTTCCGATGGTAAAACTCTCGCTTCTACAAGTTGGGATAGAACCGTGAGGCTGTGGAATATTGGCGATGGAACCCTCGTAAATACTCTGGAAGGTCATAAAGTAAATACCGTAAGTGTCAGTTTTAGTCCCGATGGTAAAACCTTAGCTTCTACCGATCAAGAAGGCATAGTGAAACTATGGAATGTAGCAGATAAAACTTTACTGCAAAACCTCCCAACTCATCGCAGGGCTGTCTGGAGTGCAATTTTTAGTCCAGATGGCAAAACTCTAGCGACTATCAGTTCGGATAGTACCGTAAAGTTGTGGAATTTAGAGGATATGAACGACAACAGAATCGAACCGCAACTTCTCAAAGGACATCGCGGGATAATTCAGAGTATCGGTTTTAGTCCTGATGGCAAAACTCTGGTTTCTGGAAGTTTTGATAGTGCAATCAAGCTATGGAATTTAGAGGTTAGGGAACCGCAAACGATTAAAGGAAATAGCGCTAATGTTCAAACTGTTAGTTTTAGTCCCGATGGTAATATGTTAGCTTCCGGCAGCGACGACTTTAAAATAAAGTTATGGAATAGGAAAAATGGCACTTTACTCCAAACTCTTAATGGTCATCAAGACCAGGTGCTAAGTGTAAGTTTTAGTCCTGACGGTAATACGTTAGCTTCTGGCAGTGTTGACAAAACAGTTAAGTTGTGGAATGTGCAAGATGGTAAATTACTAAAAACTCTCAACGGTCATAGTGCTTGGGTGAGAAGCGTTCGCTTTAGTCCAGATGGAAAGACCTTTGTTTCTGGCAGTTCTGATAGTACGGTGAAACTTTGGAATGTAGCAGATGGTAGGTTGCTGCAAACCTTTAAAGAACCTCGCAGTATTGTCACTGATTTAACTTTTAGTCCAGATGGAAAAGCTCTAGCTGTGGCTTGTTCTGACGGTGATATAATGCTATTAAATTTAAAAACAGCTACTTTAACGCAGGCTTTTCCCGCTCATAGCGGTTGGGCAAATACCATTAGTTTTAGTCCAAATGGTAAAATTTTAGCTTCTGGTGGTGGGGACAGTAGAGTCAAACTATGGAATGCAGAAAATGGCAAATTATTGTTTACCCTAGAAGGACATTTATCTGATATAAGCAATATCAGTTTTAGTCCAGATGGCAAGACTTTAGCTTCCTCTAGCGATGACGGTACAGTGAGGATATGGAATGTAGAAAATGGTTTGGAAATATCAACTTTAGAAGGGCACCTCGGCCGCGTTACCAGCGTGATGTTTAGTCCAGATGGCAAAACACTGGCTTCTAGTGGGCTTGACAATACTATCAAGTTGTGGAACTTAGAATTTGATTTAGATCGTTCTATCAGTCAAGGTTGCTTGTGGCTGGAAGATTACTTTGCTTCCTATCCTGAAGAGGCGATAAAATTTAGCAAAATCTGTAAATAAATAATTTATGGCTGAGCAATTATCTTGCTAATTATCCTGAAAAAAGGGCGATCGCACAAATCTGCGATCCTTAAAAAAATCGCATAAATCATTCCCAAATTCAGGGCTTGTAGGGGCGGGTTAACCAACCATTTATGATAAAAATGAATAATATTGTAAACCCGCCCCCACAAACAATAAAAATGTACCATTAATTTATTGAGTAATATCGTATCCTATCGATTGACCACAATCTGATTATTCGATCGCGCCTGCCCCCTTCAGTCCGCTCTCCGGCTGCGGAAGGGAGTCCGCACAGATCCGTTTTTATTATGGTAATCGATTGGACATGATATAAGACGTTGATGTGAATAATGGCGGGGATGGGGCGGGTTTATGAGATTATTTGTAGGTTTCATAGATAGTTTGTGAACCCGCCCCTACAGAATTTTGGGATGTTTATTGGACGCCGATAAACTTGTGAGTTTGCAAAGACAACCTGTAACTCGGATGCTGTTTCAGCAACTCCAAAATAATCGGAATCGCCCGATCGCGCTTTTCCCACTCCGGCTGCAAATATACAGGGATATTCACATTGTCAACAAAATATTTTCTATAAAAATCCACTTCTTCGCCAGTGCTAACCACCAATTTAATTTCATTAGCCCTAGTCCAAAATATCTCTTGCACCGGATATTTAGGATTGACGTGTTGCTTAGGAGAAAGAGTAATCCAAGCCAGCGGCGAAACATCCTGCCAGCAAGCGCCCGAAGTTTCAATACTCACTTGCTTGTCAGTTGCTAACAAAGCTTCAACTAACTCCGGCAAATTCTGGTGAATGAAAGGTTCGCCGCCAGTAATGACAACTCTCGGAGACTGCAATTGATCTAGCAATTGTGCGATCGACTGCGGCACCGACGGCAAACCTTTGCCACCATTGGAGTAGCCTGTATCGCACCAAGGACACCGCACGGGACAACCGGCCAATCTGATAAAATCAACTAAAGTACCAGTCCAGTAGCCTTCGCCTTGAACCGTACACTGAAAAGTTTCGTGAATCGGCAATTTTACTTGTAAATTTGCTCCCAGCATTTCCGCCTCAGATTAATTAATAATATTTGTTATAACTTTGAGTAATTGTAATTTGTAATCAGTAATTGGTATAGTCCTGGATGCACGGGTAGGCAGAAACCGGGTTGATGGACGAAAATACTGTATCGCAGCCTTCAATGCAGATAAAAACCCGGTTTCGAGGAGTCTTAATGAAGTTCCCAGTAATTTAAGTTATTTAATTCTGTTCTTCAGGCTCCATCATAGTAGCCCAGCGGCGTTTCAATGCCAAAGTCAGTCCGTCAGCAATGGGAACAACACTGAGAGTAATTCTGGGATCGTTGCGCAACTTGTCGTTGAAACTGCGAAGGGCGAGGGTACTTGTGTCTTGTACTTGAGGATCGGCAACTCGTCCCGACCACAGAACGTTGTCAATTACAATTAAACCGCCATTCCGCACCAGTTGGAGCGATCGCTCAAAATAAGCCTCATAATTTTCTTTATCGGCGTCGATGAAGGCAAAATCAAAGGTTCCTGCTTGTCCCTCGGCTATGAGTTTGTCGAGAGTATTGATTGCTGGGCCCAACTGCAAAGAAATCTTGTTTGCGACACCCGCAGCTTCCCAATAGCGTCGCGCGATCGAAGTATATTCCTCGCTGACATCCATCGCAATAATTTTACCGTTAGAAGGCAGCGCTAAAGCTACGCACAGCGAGCTATAACCAGTAAAAACGCCAATTTCTAAGGTTTTTGTCGCTCCCATAAGCTGCACCAGCATCTCCATAAACTGACCTTGTTCGGGAGCTATTTGCATCATACCCATAGGATGCTTAGCAGTTTCTTCCCGCAGTGAAGCGAGAATATCTGGTTCCCGCAGAGAAATAGATAACAGATAATCGTAAAGTTGATTTTCTAGACCAAGAGTTGAGTTCGCCATCGGTTTGTCCTTGCTGCTGACTTTTGATTTGAGATTGTAGACGTGCAGTTATTGGAAATCGGAGACGGTAGAGTTAATTTTAACACCTATTTTGCTGTTGTTTCTCCCGGGTTCGAGTATCGCCGTCTCGGTTGTAGAGACGCTACTTGCTCTCGCGCGCGATCGACCTTCCCATCAGTTTATCTCAGCTACAGGCGATTTAGCCGCTCTGGAAAATAAAAGTGGAGAGAGGGGAGGGTTTTGAGATTGCTGCGTTCCTCCCCAGGCCTTACGCCGTGGGTGATGCCAGTTTAACAAAAGAATGCAACTGAAGAACCCGCGATCCAAACCCCGATCCAGTAAGTCATTCTTAATCGAGAATCTTCAATGCGAAAATCAAAAATGGTATGAGTTGGGGAGGGTGACTTCATTCTGATAACTAATCGCTAATGACTAATTATTTAGGACTTACGCACTCCTGACAAATAAACCGTTTCATTTAACTCTTAATGAGGTTAAATACCGTTTATTTTTCTTAAACAAACCAGGCGTCTGGCAAGCCTTGTACCCGGAAATATTACTAATAACTAATAAACCGGGTTAATTAGGACAATTTCTTAAGTGTCACAGCTTATTCTCCACACCTCCACGACCTGCCCACAATCAAAACAAGTTTCTACTATTGAGGCATAGCAAGTATTTTTGTGAAAAAACTTGGTTGTGAGCAACGGTTGCCCGGGACTGTTACTAATCACTAATGAGCCGGGAGCGATCGGACGATTCCTTAACTGTCACAGTTTATTCCTCCACACTTAAACAACTTACCCACAATCAAGACAACATTCCACTAAGGCAACCGCAATGTATTATAGTTTTGCAGGTTTCGGTGCCGTCACTGGCATATTTTTATTGTTGGTTTTTGCGATTCTGCAATGGCTGCACGTCCCCGCCGGGAGTTTTATTGATTGGGTAATTGCCATTGCTATTTTTGAATGGCTGTTGCTGATAGTTACAGTTCCCTGGAATATCCATTTTGAAGCTAAGGAAGTGTTAGCGCAAGGTGCAGAATCTACTAAAAAAAATATTGCTGTCGATTCTGAACAACTAAAATACGTTACTGTATTAGCTAGCCGATCGCTCCTGGTGGCGATCGCCCTTCACCTGTTTAGCGCGATCGCACTTTACGCCCTATCCGCCACCGGCATTAGTGCTGTTGGCTATCTCAGTTCCGGTGCTGCACTGCTGTTAACTCTACTGCGTCCAGCTATCCGAGGTTATCAGTATTTAGCCCAGCGGCTGACAACCATCCGCCGCCAATTTCTGCACCCCCGCGAAGATATTGTCGAACTCCGCACCCGCTTTGCAGAATTAGAATCTACAGTCAGAAATTTGGCCGCTCAATTAAATTCAGACGATCCCAATTCGTGGGCGGCTGTCCAAGAGCGCGATCGGGAAGCTATCAGAAGAGAATTAACTAAAGTAGCGGCATCTCTAGAATATTTGCGATCGACAAATCAGGCAGAACACACTAAACTGGCAAGAGATGCAGAAAGTGCGATCGCCCAACTCACCTCGGACGGACAATTTCTCAACCACGTCCGCGAAATCATCCGCTTCTTCAAAGAATCGTAAAACAAGTCATTAGTCATTAGTCATTAGTCATTAGTCATTAGTCATTAGTCATTAGTCATTAGTCATTTCGCCAGTTTCCAATTACCGATTACCAATTACCAATTACCGATTACCAATTACCAATTCCCGATTACCCATTACCAATTCCCTACCTTTAGATAGATGTCAAAGAAGCGCCGACTGTGAAATCTTCAATTAAAATAGAACTTTATCAGTCTTGAGGAAGACTCAATAAATGTGTTTTACATCACAGCAAGTTTCAGGAAACTATAACCAAAGATAGTTTGTGAATGAGCTAGCTTAGGCTTAATATTTAAACATAAGCCAAAGACCTTTTTGAAAAGATAACTCAGGAATAAATCATGACTAATCGCCAACCAACACCGCCCGACGAACAAATTAGCAAATCAACACCGGCAGACGAACAAATCGAAGCTAATATGGAAGCCCCCCACTACGACAGGGGCATTACTCCTGCTGAGACAGCAGCGCGGCAAGAACGCGAAGGCTCTCACTTCATGCACACAACCACCGAAGAGAAGCAGCAAAGCGCCAAAACAGACGACCAAACCGATGACGAAAGCATTCACACGACAGATGGTTATACAGTAGACAAGGAAGGTCTGGTTAACAATTACGCGATCGAACCCGAAATGTACATCAACGAACCGGGCGATTTGAGAGCAAAAGAAGAAGCCGAAGCCCAAGAACGCGCTCGCATTCTCGCAGAAATTAAAGATAAAAAAGGCGAGGAAGGCAAACTGACAATGGATGCAGACACCCGCCACAAAGGGCCGGGAATTATCTAGGTTGTCTGGTTGTAGTTGCACCTCAGCGCGCGAGGTTGCAACTGCAAAGCCCAGGGGCGGGTTTTTCTAGATAGGGGAATTGTCGATCGATCTTTCCGCTAAAACCAGCCCCTATTTTGCTTTCGACTTCTGGGACCGAGAATTGAGGACTTATGCACGGGTGGCCATCACCTTGGTTTTTTAACCAAAATACCTGGTTGCAGCCCGCTGATGGGCGTAAAAAACCCGGTTTCTGAAGTCGGAGTGCTTCAGTTTTGAGATTTAAGAGTTTACATCAATGGCGATCGCATTAAAATTAATTAAGCCCTAACATTTTCCCTGAGCCAATTAAACTTTGCCTGAGCTAGCGCCAAATTTTCCAGGACATTTGGATTAATATCCTCCCGTTCTAATTCTGGTCGATCCAATTCAATATTGCGACCGTATTCTATATGTCTGATCGTACCGCGCATCCTGTCTGCCAAACAGAGCGAAATTCCATAATAAAACCGGGAAGCAAAGCCCATATCGTGTTGAAGTTTGATTACTAACTGCCGCCTCGGAATTGCCAGCAAGTGAGTTTCTTCTATCGCCTTCACCGTTGCCAAAGGAGGGCGAGCGTCAATAAAAGAAACTTCTCCCACAAGTTCTCCGCTGCCTATTTTAGCGAGTTCTTTACTCTCCTGTGCCTCGATCCAAACGCTCATACTCCCATTCAAAACAATGTATAGCGCATCGTGCTGTCTCCCTTCATAGATCAAAATCTCGCCGGGAGCGAGAACTTCTTTTTTGCCTTTTTGGACAATCCAGTCGATATCGTCGTTATTTAACTGGCTCAAAATAAAAAGTGCTTTTTTTCTGCTGCTGTCGGCCATAAGTTTAGCTCCCGATCGCTTCTTTATATTAAATTTAGAGGGCGCGCGGTCGCAACTTCTTCCGAAGCAGTCACTCCTCGCTGAATACAGTTTTTTTATCCTGCCTAACTTCTTGGCCAAATGCTGTTAGGGCCGACCTTCCCAATAGCAGATGAACCAGACTGAATCATAATCTCTCAATACTAGCATTGGTTGAACAATCTTTTTTAAATCGATCGGCATCCACAAAATCCTGCAAACTTCCCGTCTCAAAACCAATCAGGTTAGCCCCCACAGCTTTGGTGCAGCATGGGGCGCCGGAGACAACGCTCCGCGCCCCATGTCGATCGTTAAATCGATCGCAAATCAGGATAGCCAGCCAACATATCATCAGCAGTCAGAGTATCGCCGTTTGCTTGAGGAGTCCACAGCACCTCAACCGCCAGCAACTGTTCGCTCGATACTCCCCCTATTTGGCGCAAAGCTTGGCGCAAATCTTCAGAGTTTTTCACTGCGGGCAATTGCAACTTGCCTTCTGTACCGACAATCACCGTCACCACAATAAATTCCCCAGGATCTGAATTGAGATCGGAACCAACTAGCGCCCCGTTTTCCTGCAAACCCGGCAGGTTTTTGTTGCTCCCTGCTTGGCGGAGCTGGTTGTTATAATTCGAGAGCGTTTCCTCAGTAAACTTGCTGCGTTCTGCCAAAGAAAACTGGTTAAATTTAGCTTCGGCTGCTTCCAAGCGAGTTTGCACAGAGTCAGCGCCCGCGTAAACCCAGTATTCAGGATGCCGCAGCAGCGCCAGAGTAGATTCTTGCAGCACTTGAGCGCGGCCGGCCGCTGTATCGGTATTCGCTTTGCGCGCTAGGGCGTCGAGTTCGCCTTGCAAACTGCGGGCCTCTGCTAGCAAACCAACTTGCAAGCGGGCCACAGATACGGTGGTAGTAGGGGCGCTGTTGCCCAGTTCGTCGGTTCCGCCCCCGGCGCGGCGGAAGCTTTGGACAAGGAAATTCGCGATCGAAATAAAAATCAAAATCGAGAACAGGCCGCCAAACCCGCCCCCAAAGCCAAAAAACGGCAGCAAGAAGGGGAAACCAAAGCCGCCACCAAATCCGCCTCCGTAGCCGCCGGGGTAGTAACCCCCTCCAGACGGCGCGTAAGTGCGGCTCGGAGATGAGTAACTGCGCGCCGGAGCTCTAAAAGATCCGCCCCCGATCCGTCCTCCGCTGCGAGCCGCCAGAGCTCCGTCAGCGTTACCGAGGGCTAGCGTCAGTACCAGACCGATCGCAAATAGTGATTTCAAAAGCGGTTTCATCTTTGAAATTAGTTGCTTGTACATAAGACCGTTACTATTCGATACATTTATAATTTACAGTCTATCCTCGCTTATGGGCAGCCCGGTTGCAGGTGTGCAGCGTGCGAGATATCCGTACCAACCGATCCCAGCACCGTTAGATCTCAGTCTGCTTTCCCAGCATCAAGGCTTTCACAGAACTTTACCTAACGGGGGGGCGATCGGCGAACAATAAGCTTTAGACTTTTAAACAAACGCCGCGAGTCTTAGAAAGCAGGACTTTATCTACCGTAAAAAAAACATTATGTTTCCAACTCACCGCCCCCGCCGCCTCCGCAACCATCCCCAACTCCGCCGGATGGTACGCGAAAATATCTTGACAACCAGCGATTTAATTTACCCCCTATTTGCCGTACCGGGCGAAGCTTTTGCCAAAGAAGTTACATCGATGCCCGGAGTCTACCAGCTATCGGTAGACAAAATCGTAGAAGAAGCAAAAGAAGTTTACGACCTCGGCATTCCCGCGATTATTTTATTCGGCATTCCCGCAGACAAAGATACAGACGCGACAGGTGCTTGGCACGATTGTGGCATCGTCCAAAAAGCAACGGCAGCAGTTAAAGCAGCCGTACCGGATTTAATCGTCATGGTCGATACTTGTCTGTGCGAATATACCAGTCACGGTCACTGCGGCTATTTGGAAGTCGGAGATTTAAGCGGCCGGGTTTTGAACGATCCGACTCTAGAATTGCTCAAGAAAACCGCTGTTGCTCAAGCTAGAGCTGGTGCAGATATTATTGCACCTTCGGGAATGATGGACGGTTTTGTGGGAGCAATTCGCGAAGGATTGGACTCGGCTGGATTTGAAGATATTCCCATCATGTCTTACGCGGCAAAATACGCCTCAGCTTATTATGGCCCGTTCCGGGATGCGGCGGATTCTGCTCCGCAATTTGGCGATCGGCGCACCTATCAAATGGACCCGGGAAACGGCCGCGAAGCTCTCAAAGAAATTGCTCTCGACATTGCCGAAGGCGCGGATATGCTGATGGTTAAACCCGCTTTAGCTTACATGGACATTATCTGGCGCGTCAAAGAAGCAACTAATTTGCCAGTTGCTGCTTACAACGTTTCTGGAGAATACGCGATGGTGAAAGCCGCCGCTCTCAACGGTTGGATTGACGAAGAAAGAGTAGTGATGGAAACCTTGACAGGATTCAAGCGTGCTGGTACTGATTTGATTTTGACTTATCACGCCAAAGACGCCGCCCGCTGGTTGCAAAACTGATTCACTCGTGATGCCCCAATACGTTTGGGAGCGGAATACCGGGCGGTTGAAACTGGGTCTATACAAACTTTCACCCGCCGGGAGCGGGTTGAAGACAAGGAGGTAAAAATTACGCGATCTTCTTGAGTCCGCAGAGGCGGACTTCGCTTGTATAGAAGCGGTTTCAACCGCCATCTAATCTGGCGAATTTTGAGTCAAAAGCTTTTTTACCAACTTTATACAAAAAAGTATTAATAATTACGGAATTCTGTTACAGAATATGTCTGAATAAAAATAGTTTTGTAAATCGGGAATTCAATCATTGAGGGTTCCCAAGCAAAATCAACTTTCACTCCTGCAAGACAGTAAAAGTAACACAGTTTAGATAAAACTTGAAGGCATATTGAGCATGACATCAACGACTAGGGATTCCAGTCACATTCAATTTTGCACAGGTCACGATCGCGCAGACATCGCACAGATCCAAGAACTATTTAAAGCCGCCGCCTTTTGGGCGAGGGCGCGCAAAATAGAAGATTGGGAAATTGCGATCGCCAACAGCGAACCCGTTGTGACAGTTTGGGACGGCCCGCGGGCGATCGGCTTTGCCAGAGCCACCTCAGACGGCATCTATCGAGCCACCATCTGGGATGTCGCCATTCACCCGGATTACCAAGGTGCAGGACTCGGCCGCAAATTAGTGCAAACCGTCTTGAGTCACCCTCGAATGTGCCGAGTAGAGCGAGTTTACCTGATGACAACTTACAAACAAAGCTTCTACGAGCGCATCGGTTTTCAGCACAACGCCAGCACCACTATGGTACTAGAAAATCAGCTTCTCGAAGAAAATCTCGAATTAGAAATTAGCAAGGGCGAATTGCTAACTGCTAATTGCTAAACAAGCACAAAACTTGTACCAAAATCTATAATACGTAGGGTGCGCAATGCGCACCTTACTCCCTATCAATAATTTCCCTCTTCCGATCTTTGTTCAAGAGACTTCTTGCAAAAATCGCAAAATATATTGAAATTATCTGCGTTTATCTGCGTCGATCTGCATGACATCTGCGGTTGATATATCAATCAAAGATTTATGCAATGCAAGTCTAATCCGTTAAATCCGTTAAATCCCTTACCCCATCCGTTGCCGAACTTCCTTCATCACAACTTTGCCAAAGGAATAGAACACTGAGTCCGATTAAAATTGGACTCTTCCGACTCAGAAGGCACCGCCAGAACTTCCAACTTTCCATTCATCAAACTTAAAAGAGTCTGATTCATCAACAACCTCATGCCAGAAGAGACCTTAGAATTATCGCTGTTCTTAGTAGCATCCGACTCCAAATCGTGCTTCAGCAAATCCCAAGATTCGCTCCAAGCACTAACTGAGCGCTGATCGTCCACCCAAATATGAACGCATCCAGATTCCGGCGAAGAATGGGCAGAAACAGAAATACTTCCCTCCTCCATCTGAGCAATAGCAGTATCTACCAAATTGACTAAAACTTGCCTAAACCTCGGCAAATCGGCCAATACATAAATCCCCGGATCGGGCGGCAATATCTCCAAACGAATGCTGCGATTGGCAGCTTGCAAGTAAGTTAAATCATCAATTTCATCAAAAACCTTAGCTAACTGAATCGGCTCAATGTCCATCTTGTCAGTGCCGTGTTCAGTTTTAGCAACAGAGATAATTTCATCTATCAATTTCACCAGCTTGAGTGCTGCAACGTGAGCTTGTTCGACAAACTCTCGTTCCTCAGCAGGATCGTCGCACAAATCCGAGAGAATTAATTGCAGCGTACCAATCATAGTGCTCAGGGGCGATCGCAGCTCGTGAGAAGTTCGAGCCAAAAAACCAGCCTTAAACAGACTCATCTCCGATGCCATCTGATAAGCCAATTGAGTTTGCTTAAGTTGCTCGGAAAGGGCATCAAACTTCTCTAAGTCATTTTCTTGAGGAGTTGGCGGCACATGGGGCGGAGATTCTGGCTGCTGCGAGCTTTTTTGCCGCGGGCGCCAAATCAAACTGCTTCCCAAACCCAGTCCCAGTCCCATACCTAAATATATCAAGTCGCTCCAGCCGATCGGCGCCATATTAATTTGCCTTGGAGTTTAGCTTTTAGCATTCTAGCTCGATCGCGCCTTGTCGCAATATTTCCCAACCGCCACCAGTCCATTTAGCCACAGTCGAAGGCAAACTCGAAGCTGTTGGTGCTGTTAGCGCTGTTGCTAATTCAGCAGGAACTAATGTCAAGACTTCGGGAAACTGCGCCTCAATTTCTGCCACCGACTCCAGAGGCGCTTGGCCGGATAAATTAGCACTGGTAGTAGCCAAAGGGCCTGTGTGCTCTAGAATCTGGAGTGCAAGGGGAAAGTTAGGCACTCGTACTCCGATCGTAGTTCGATCGATGGCATTCATAGCAGCCGGCACCAGCGGCGAAGCCGGCAGCACCAAAGTTAGCGCCCCAGGCCAATAGGATGCGGCGACTTGCTGCCACAATTTGAACTCTGCTGGACTCCCCTGCACGTAAGGCCACAAAGCCTCCGCCGATGCTGCCATCAAAATCAGCGGTTTGTCTTGACTGCGGCGTTTAGCTGCAAAAATCAACTCCGCGCGATCGGGTTTTGCAGCCAAAGCGGGTACAGTATCAGTGGGAAAGCTGACAATATGATTGCCAGAAATTGCCCCTTGAATCAAGGAGTCGATCGAAACTTGAGTCATCCGATTTTAGATTTTAGATTTTAGATTTTAGATTTTAGATTTTAGATTTTAGATTATACAGGATTGCATACATCTTTAATCGATCGGTCAACCGCTCCTTCAAGGCAGATGCAACGCGGAGCGACGCAGATAATTTCAAGAATTGAGAGCGACTCAATGCAATGCAAGTCTATTTGAGAATTGCAGCATATTTTTGAAATCTAAAGACGATAGGCTAAAGCAAAGCGATCGATTCCGGCTAAATCCGAAAATATCTGAACTTCACCGTAACTCCCGTGACTTTCCAGCATATCAGCTACCGCCGTTTCTTGTCCCGCCATCATCTCAACCAACCAAACTCCCCCAGATGCTAAATAATCGGGAGCCGTTTCTACCAAATGCCGGATGCAATCTAAGCCGTCTAAACCGCCATCTAAGGCCAGGTGAGGTTCGTGCTTCAAAACTTCCGGTTGCAGAGTCAGCACCGTGCTGCTGGGAATGTAAGGCGGGTTAGACACCATGCCGCTAACTTTACCTTTGAGAAATGCTAGCGGTTCCCACCACAAACCTTGATAAAAATTAATTCGCGATCCAAAACCCAAATTTTCAGCATTCAGTCGAGCCACTGCCAAAGCTTCCGAACTGCAATCTACCGCATAAATCCTAGCATTTGTCAACTCAGAAGCCAAGCCGATCGCGATCGCCCCGCTGCCCGTTCCCAAATCCACCCAATGCGATGTTGGATTAACTGAATAGTTTTTAACAGCATCCACAGCCAAATCGATCAGCAATTCCGTTTCAGGACGAGGAATTAGCACCGCCGGCGTTACTTTGAGCGAAAAATCCCGCCAATGCGCCACTCCCGTTAAATACTGCACGGGAACCCGTTCCTGCAAGCGCCGCTGCCACAATCGATCGAGTTCTGATAAAGACAACTTTAATTCAATTTTTGGCAAATCTTTAAACGACTCCAAACGCAGAGCCAATTTATCCAAACCTGCCAGCTCTTGCAGCAGCCACTCGAGTTCTGAATTGGGAATGTCAGAGGATCTCGCCTCAGCTTTAGCTTGATTTACCCACTGCCAAAGCTCTAAACCAGAAACAAACATAAGACTTTTTGGGAATTGGTCAAACAGGTCAAACAGGTCAGTAGTCATTAGTCAGCAGTCATTAGTCATTAGTCAGTAGTCCTTGGTCAGTAGTCCTTGGTAATTGGGAATTGGCAATTGAGAATTGAGAATTGGTAAATAGTAGCTTGAGTCGAGAAATCCAAAAATCCAACCTACTAACTCAGTCCCGAACGCAAAACCTAATTATGTAGGGTTCCATGCCTACTGCACCTTACCGCTATTAAGTAGCGTATGAAACCAATTTTCGGGTAAATCCTGTCCGTAACTAATGACTAATGACTAATGACTAATGACCTGTTTGACCAATGCCCTATGACAAATGCCCTATGACCAATGGCTATTAGCGAGCCGGTCGAGCTGGAGCTGGAGATGCAGCGGGTCGAGCTGGAGCTGGAGATGGAGCCGCCTGTGGATTTTGGCCAGCACCAGCCGGTTGGCGCGATCGCACATATTCCAGCGACTCCCGCGACGGCATCAAAATCAGTTGGCTCAAAGACGGGTCATTTTCAGTGCCCAAAGCTTCCAAAATCCTCTCCAAGTTCACCACCTCAATCTTAATTGTGGTAGTCATGTTCGGCTGCTGCTGCTTAAAACGATCGACCATTTCCTGCAAGTCCTCCTTGTTAAAAAACAAGGGAAGCTCCTCTTTCTCGCCCCGCTGAATCGTCAAATAACCATTTTCCGGGCCACCTCTGGCCAAAAACAGAGGTACACCGTTTAACTCGTTAACTTGTTGCCCAGTCTGCTGAAGTACAGTTTTAGCCGACTGCACCTGCTGCGCCGCCGGAACAAAAGCAAACAGCAACTGATCCGGCTTGCCTTTATTTTCTTGAGCGATCCGATAAATTTCCCCCAGCGACACCAGCGTCACGCGCGCCGACGCCGCCAACTGAGGATTTCCCGTTTTCAGTTGATCCACAAAAGCTTGAGCATCTTTCTGGCTGATGAAAATTCTCGCTACCGAAGCATTACCAGTTTGGCCCTGACCTTGCTTGGGAACAGAAGCGATGAAAAACGCCCCCTGACCGTCTGTAATCGTAAATACCGGCACCGGGCGTAACTTTTCTAAAATTTGCGGCACTGGGAGTGCCAGTGCAGACATCTTGCTTGACGAGGGGCCCAGCAGAGTGCAGCCGACAATCCCCAATATTGCGCCCAAACGAACTAATGATTTCATGTTTTTCCACCATCCGCGATCCTGAAACACATTAACGCAAAGACTGGCGCCTTGACACGATCGGCAAAAACTGCCTCTGATGTTTACATTTTGACCAAATACAAACATCACAGGCAGTTGCTGCTTCAATCTATTATTTAACATTGTGCGATCGGGATGACAGGATTTGAACCTGCGACATCCTGCTCCCAAAGCAGGCGCGCTACCAAGCTGCGCTACATCCCGGTGTGATAGTTAGCCACTCTTTAACAATTAACACACAAAACCGCCGACTTGTCAAGCTTTTTTTTATTTTAGGTCTCGATGCCGCTGGGCCGAAGTTGTTTTCAGGTTGCCCGGCTTGAGAATACTGGCAGATCCAGCGCGGCCTGTGCTGTGGGGAGACACCCAAGCATAAGTGACCGCAGCGCAAAGGGCGAGGAGGTGTTAGCAGCGTCGATATTGAATGTCCTCAACAAATCAACGCCTCCGGGCACCTCGCTCGCTAATCTGGATACCAAAACATACCTTTAATCCCCTCGGGATCGGACATAAAGCCCAAATTTCGGTAAAAATCCACCACCTGAGGGTCAGCAAATAAGGTAATGTTGCTGATATCTTCACTGCGGAGTTTTTTAATGATGTATTTCATCAGTGCCTTGCCCATGCCTTTACCCTGGTAGTCAGGATGAACTACGACATCCCAAAGCGTGGCATTAAAAGCATGGTCTGAAGTCGCTCTGGCGAAACCCACCAGCCGTCGCTGGCTGCCCCGCATCTCCCACATAGAGACGACTAGGAAGCTGTGCACAATAGCTTTTTTGACTTTACGCAGGGGACGGCGGGACCAACCCACTGCATTACAGAGTTCTTCGAGTTCGTAGAGGTCAATGTCCCGATCGCAACTGAAAAAGATGCGAGCGTTGCCGCTGGCGGGTTTGCGAAACGTTGGGGAAAGCGGATCGCCGTCCCCTAGAGCCACATCTTCCTCAAACTCCGCTGTTTGGGGTACAGAGGCCGACTCAGAACTACTAAATAAGTTTTTCCAAAAACCCATGCAGGCGCGGTTAAGGTAGTAGAAGTTGGACGACTAGAAAGAGAACCCGACAGATAAACCCACTCCGATCGGCGCGGGATGAATTGCGGGTAGCCTCTTGAGCAACAGTTTACGGTACACTCATCTTACGTCGAAAACAGGGATTTGTCGTCCAACATTGAGTCTGGGCTTTTTTTGATTCTCGTCAAGTTTGGTAGAACTGTTCTGCTAGCCTGTTCCCGGACAACCGGCTCTCTCTGGTAAAATTTGTTGCCCAACTAGGACAGAGGCATTTTGGGAATTGCTTCTTTTGAGTGCCGCCGATCGCGCCGGAACTTATCAGCTTGGTGGGAAATACCGCTGGAATAGCACAACCGTGACATTCTCGTGATAGGTTCCAAGACAGATTAGACTTCTGCTTTCAGTTGGGAGACGGGCACAATTTGAGTCGAATCGTCAAATCGAAAATCCCATTGCCATAAGGCATGGGAGAGTAAATACCTAGTATATCTCCCGCACCTTCCCCTCAATTATGGCTTCGGGTTTAAAACCATCTACACTAGAACTTCTCAAGCGCTTTAACCGAGCGTTTCCACAGTTTTACGAGCAATTTGTCAGCAGCGAAATCCAACTGCAAAACCTCAAATTAGCTTACCAACTTTACAAAACTCGGCAAGCCGTCATCGAAATTAGAGCCGAAGGTAACAAAAGTGCCCTGCATTTTGCTTACCGGAACCAGTCTTTTCTACTGAGCGATATTTTCGGTGTGCTGGCGGCCTACGGGCTGACGATTCACAGTCTGAGTCTCTACGGTCAAATTTACCCGCCGATGCTGGTATTTATCAAATTGGTGGTATCTCGCGGTGGCAAGGTACTGGCAGATAAAACTGCCGAAAACGTCTGCAGGGCGGTTCGAGAGGCCTTGGCCGGGCATTTTGAGGTTGAAGAGATGTTGGCGGTGGAATTTAATTTAGACGCGGGTTTGGAGGATGTGGCAACTGAATTCTACGTCGATCCGGTTTTCCACTTGCCGGCTCTGCTGATTGAAGCAGATAACCAGCCTGGACTTTTTTACAAAGTTATGTATGCCATCTGGCAAGAGGATCTGTTGGTGGTAAATGCTAATTTGCTGGTTTGGCGCGGGCGAACTCGCCTGATTCTCTACTTGTTGGGGCCCAATGAAAGTTTAATTCCCGAGTATCTCGGGCAAAAAATCGCTGAGGGGGTGCGACAAAGATTGCTGGGCGAGCGATTTTAGGGATAGCGCTGACTAGGCGTGAAACCCGGTTTCTAACAACAGCGTTTCACCAGCTATCCTAGCAACCGCCCTGACGGTTAGGACGTTCTTAATTTTTGAAACCCTTGATTTTATTGCTTCTTCCTTCTTTTTTCTTCCGACTGCCATTTCTTTTCTTCCTTCTGTTGAGAAACTGGGTTTTTGCTCGATGCCTGGCCTTAATCCTGACAAAGTTAAACTAAGCCGATCGCCCGACTCGAACTGCCGATCCCTCTGTGTTGATTTCTCGATAGGATAAAATTATGGCAACCATCGACATCCTAGGGGTTCGGCACGCTTGCGATTTGACGGCTCCGACTGCAACTTCCCCGGTTCTGGTATTTGTCCACGGCTGGCTGTTAAGCCGCCGCTACTGGCAACCTTTGACCGATCGCTTGGCACCCAACTATCAGTGCCTGACTTACGATTTGCGCGGGTTTGGCGATTCTCAAGCCGACGGCGACGGTCATCCCGGGCCCAAAGGAGCGCTAAATTCCTGTTACACTCCCGCAGCTTACGCTCGCGATTTGGAAATTTTACTCGAAAAACTCCATATTTCTAGTGCTTGGCTGGTGGGACACTCTCTCGGGGGTACGATCGCTCTTTGGGGAGCCAGCCAATTGTCCGATCGCATTAAAGGTGTCGTATGCATCAATGCAGGCGGCGGCATCTATCTAAAGGAAGAATTCGAGCGGTTTCGAGCGGTGGGCAAGCAGCTAGTAAAAATGCGTCCCCGCTGGCTGCCTCACTTGCCGTTAGCAGATTACGTGTTTGCTCGCGATTCTGTGGCAAGATCGATCGGCCCCTCCTGGGGACGGCAGCGCTTGAGAGATTTCGTGGCAGCCCATCCAGAGGCAGCTTTGGGGGCTTTGTTGGACTCCACCACCGAAGCCCAGATTCACCTGTTGCCACAAATAGTGTCCCGACTCAAGCAGCCTGTTTATTTTATTGCCGGCACTAAAGACAAAATTATGGAACCAAAATACGTGCTGCATTTAGCGAGCTTTCACTGGATGTTCCAAGGTTGTGGCGAAAATGTGCTTCAGCTTCCCGATTGCGGCCATTTGGCAATGGTGGAACAGCCAGATGCAGTGGCTAGTTACCTGCAAAATATTCTGAAAGAACACACTTAAAGGGCATGGGCCTTCCCAGGCCTTCCCAAGTCATGGGCCTTCCCAGGCCTTCCCAGGTCATGGGCCTTCCCAGGCCTTCCCAGGCCTTCCCAGGCCTTCCCAGGCCTTCCCAGGTCATGGGCCTTCCCAGGTCATGGGCCTTCCCAGGTCATTGGGCTCTAGCGTTGCGGAGGGATGGGGCATTAGAACTTACAAATAACCAATAACCAATAACCAATAACCAATAACCAGTAACAACTGACTTCTTCCTTAACCTAAAATCTGTTATGTTTAAGTAGATAAGTCTGCCCGATCGCCCTTTTCGGACAGAGGTTTTCAATGGCTTTCAACTCTAAATTCTTACTCTGCTTAAATATCTGTGCGCGTTAACCTCACCGATCGGCAACAACACATCCTTTGGGCAACGGTTCGCCACTACATAGCTACAGCGGAACCCGTTGGCTCAAAAGCTTTGGTTGACGAATTCAACCTCAGCGTCAGCCCAGCTACAATTCGCAATGCCATGGGGACTCTGGAAAAAGCTGGACTTCTCTATCAGCCCCACACTTCGGCAGGACGAGTCCCCTCAGACTCCGGCTACCGAATTTACGTAGACCAGTTGATTCAGCCGTCTGATACGCTGGCCCGCAAGGTGGAACAGGTACTAGACCAGCTCAATTGGTCGGACGGTCGCATAGACGCGGCACTCCGCGGCGCTGCTCAAATCTTGGCAACTATCAGCGGTTACATTGCCATGATTACCATACCGCAAACCAATATGGCTTGCTTGCGCCACTTGCAACTGGTGCAGCTAGAGGCGGGAAAAGTGATGCTGATCGTGGTGACGGATGCCTACGAAACTCATTCGGTGTTGGTGCAGTTGCCGAAGCAGGCAGATGGTAATTGGCCTGATGTCGAAAGTGTCGATCGCGAATTGCAGATTTTGTCGAATTTTTTGAACAGCAAGTTGCGCGGGCGATCGCTCTCGGAACTCTCGGCTGTAGACTGGAGCGAGTTAGACCGGGACTTTGAACTGTACGCTGAGTGGATGGGAACCATGCTAGCTGCTTTGAGCAGCCGCCAAAGCAATCCCACCTACACGCGGATTCTGATCGGCGGTTTGGCAGAAGCGCTGCGCTTGCCTGAGTTTTCGCAGTTGCAGCAAGTTCAAACCCTGGTGCAACTGCTCGAACAAGAGCAGGAACTGCTTTGGCCTTTGATTTTTGAATCGCCTGATTTGGACGCGCCCGGGAAGCGGGTAACGGTGCGTATTGGCTCGGAAAATTCCTTAGAACCAATTCGCGGCTGTACTCTGATTTCTTCGACTTACCGCCGGGGCTCGGTGCCGGTGGGTAGTGTGGGAGTTTTGGGGCCGACGCGGATGGTTTACGAAAATGCGATCGCGGTGGTGGAAGCTGCGGCGGATTATTTGTCAGAAGCTATTGGCGGAAATCGAGTTAATTTTCCTGAGGGCGAGCGGGGGCGATCGCATAATCCCTTGTTAGATGCACCCTAATTTGAGCGCCCCAAGCTTAACTGCCTTGGGGTTTTATTGTCTGTCCCAGAGGCACTAGCAATATGAAAAAACCGACTTTATTGACAAAAAACCTACGCTTTTAGGCTTTTTTACTCACAAAAAACTAAGGTGATTGCACCGGGTGCATCCAAGACTGCTTGTGTTTGAAAATCAGATCGATGCTGTCGGAAACGAGATCGCTCCTGGAGCCACAAATTTAAAAAAAAGTGGCTTTTATACCGCGAGCGCTCGCGCTTCACCAGAAAGTTTCCTAAAAAACCCGGTTTCTGGCTTTATTCGCGAATCGGAAACGGGCAGGAGTTTCGGGCGATCGGGGTTTAAGGTGGCGAATGGGCGATCGATCGACTGGTGAGCAGCAAGCGGTCGCTCCGCAGCAGTCGATCGACGGGCGAGCAGCCCAACAGGTGATTTTTGATGCAAACCGGGTGGGGATCGCCGACTCTAGGGATCGCGCCGCCAAGGCGAAAAATGAATAGAGGACGCGCGATCGACGATCGCTTGCGGGCCCCAAGGCAGAAAAATATCAAAATATTAAGACATTTTAGAGAGTTCGTCAAAAAAATCTAAAAAAGATTAGTCTTGAGAGTAAAGCTATATTTCTTTTGAGAATAGCCTCGGTTAGACAATTGCCCACAACTTGCAGCAAATTTGGCTTGATTGCCACTCCATAAAAGATTTAAGGGCTGAGTTAAGATCGAAATTAAATTTAGGGAATTTTCTTTTACCATTCAATGAAATCGAGCGATAAAACTAAGAATACCTTTGCCATAACAACGCCTCTGTATTATGTCAATGATTTACCCCACGTTGGCAGCGCTTACACGACTATGGCAGCCGATGCTAAGGCCAGATTTGAGCGGCTGCGGGGCAAATCAGTCTTGATGGTTACCGGGACTGACGAACACGGGCAGAAAATTCAGCGCACGGCCGAGAGTTTGGGACGATCGCCCCAAGCTCACTGCGATTTAGTAGTTCCGGGGTTTGAGGCGCTGTGGGAGCAACTCTCTATTCAGTACGATCGCTTCATCCGCACAACTTCCCGGCGCCACGAGTACATTGTCAAAGAATTTTTCCAGCGCGTCTGGAACTCCGGCGACATTTACTTGAACCAGCAACAAGGCTGGTACTGCGTCTCCTGCGAAGAATTCAAAGACGAACGCGATTTATTGCCGGGAAATCGGTGCTCCGTCCACACCAGCAAGGAAGTTGAGTGGCGCGACGAAGAAAATTACTTTTTCCGCCTGTCGCGCTATCAAGACCAACTGCTGGCCTTGTACGCAGAACGTCCCGACTTCATCGCGCCGGAAAGCCGGCGCAACGAAGTGCTGAGCTTCGTCAACTCCGGACTCCAAGACTTTTCGATTTCTCGGGTGAATCTGGAATGGGGCCTGCCAATACCGGTTGACTCCAGTCACACCATTTACGTCTGGTTTGACGCTTTGCTGGGATACGTCACAGCCTTGCTAGATCCGGACAGCGACCCGCTGTTAGAGAATGCTTTATCTAAATGGTGGCCGGTTGACCTGCACTTGATCGGTAAAGATATTCTCCGCTTCCACGCAGTTTATTGGCCGGCAATGCTGATGTCAGCGGGTATGTCTGTGCCGGGCCGCGTCTTCGCTCACGGGTTTTTGACCAAAGACGGCAAAAAAATGGGGAAAACGGAGGGCAATACTTTAAACCCAGTCGAATTGGTCAATAAATACGGCGCTGATGCCGTGCGCTACTATTTCCTCAAAGAAATTGAGTTCGGAGAGGACGGCGATTTTAACGAAACTCGGTTTATCAATATATTGAATGCTGAGCTAGCAAATGATTTGGGAAATTTGCTTAACCGCACCTTAAACATGGCTCGCAAATATTGCGGCGGCTGCGTGCCAAATGTGTCCGGGGAAAACATTTGGGGCGACAACCTTCTCAAGGGTATGAGCGTGGATTTGGGCGATCGAGTAGCGGGTTTTTACGAAGAGTTGGCTTTTAGCAAGGCTTGCGAAGCTGTGCTTGCATTAGTGGGAGCGGGCAACAAGTTTATTGACGTACAAGCGCCTTGGAGTTTGTACAAGCAAGGACAGCTCGAAAGTGTCCAACAAGTGCTATATTCTGTTCTGGAATCTGTTAGACTAGCATCTTACCTTTTATCGCCCATTATTCCGAATATCAGCAACGCTATCTATCAGCAGCTAGGTTTTTCAATTGACTTTAACGATCGGGTTGCAGTTAACAGTTTAGCGAGTTTTACAGCTCATGCTGCCTGGGGCGCTTTGCCGGCAAACCAAACTCTGGGGGAACCCCAACCAGTGTTTAAGCGGCTGGAACTGCTGGAAACAGTAGCGTCATAGTTGGCAGCCAGCGATCGGGGTGCTATAACAGATTACGAATTAGCACTTATTTGATTACCAATCTTTCATAAAAATTGAGGCATAACAATCATGTTGAATAGAATAGAAAGCAACGACCTTTTTACGCCGGAACAGGTTCTAGAAAATCGGGGTCGAGTGGCAATTTTTATTGACGGCTCTAACCTTTTTTACGCGGCTTTGCAGTTAGGAATTGAGATTGATTACACTAAGCTGCTGTGCCGTTTAACTGCGGGATCGCGGCTGCTGCGCTCTTTTTTCTACACGGGTGTCGATCGCACTAACGAGAAACAGCAGGGGTTTTTGCTGTGGATGCGCCGCAACGGCTACCGGGTGATTTCTAAGGATTTGGTACAGTTGCCAGATGGTTCTAAGAAGGCGAATTTAGATGTAGAAATTGCTGTGGATATGATGGCTTTAGTGGGGTCTTACGACACGGCGGTTTTGGTCAGCGGCGACGGCGATTTGGCTTATGCTGTCGATGCTGTGAGCTATCGCGGCGTGCGGGTTGAGGTGGTGAGTTTGCGATCGATGACCAGTGACAGTTTAATTAATGTAGCCGATCGCTATATCGATTTGGAAATGATCAAAGACGACATCCAAAAAACTTCGCGTCCTAATTATGCCTACCGCCCGTTGTCGGGTTTGAGCTTGATGGACGAACACGACGACAGATAGGGATTTGGTAATGGGTGATGGGGAAGGGGGAATAGGGAATGGGGAATAGCTGATGGGTTGAATAATTGAAAATTAGAAGTTAAAAATTTAGCTCAAGTATGACAGATTTTTGATTAGTGTTTTTAATTAGCCAATTACCAATGCCCAATGCCCAATCCCTCCGCTTCGCTCCGCCCAATGCCCAATTATCAATTACCAATGATTAATCTCAAATCCCAAATTCCCCCTCTAAAATCCCCAAAATTAATGCTGCTGTGTTTAGCAGCACTGATTTTGGGGATTGGTGCTTGTGCTGCTCCGCAAGAGGCTCCAAAGAACAAATTAGCTGAGGATCTCAAAACTGCTCAGCAGTCAAACAGCACTTTAACTTTAAACAAAGTAACCCTAGAACAAGCAAACGAAAAGGGCGAAACGTTCTGGAAAGTCAACTCAAAAAATGCCGTTTACAGCAAAGACAAAAAGACAGTTAACGTTCTGAAACCAGTGGGCAAATTGTTTCAGGACGGCAAAGAAATTTACGATATTCAGGGAGAAACCGGCCAGGTATTTCAGGAAGGAAATCAGGTTTTTCTCAAAGGTAACATAGTCGCTACTGACTTGAAAAATGGCGTGGTATTGCGGGGAAATGAGTTAGAGTGGCGGCCGAAGGAAGACGTGTTAGTTGTTCGCAATAATTTGACTGGAGAGAACAAACAGGTGACAGCTTCGGCGAAAGAAGCGCGGGTTTTCAGCAGGGCGAAGAGGATGGAGTTATTCGGATCTGTGGTGGCGAATGTTAAAGATCCAATTTTGCAATTGCGCACCGAGCATTTAGTGTGGTTTGTGGAGCAACAAAAGGTACACAGCGACCAACCTACTCAACTTGACAGATACAAAGATAAAACAGTAACAGACAGCGGTTTTGCAGATAAAGTTGATGTAGACTTAAAGACGAAGATTGCGACGCTGACGCAAAACGCTCAATTGATGCCATCAGATCCGCCGCTGCAAATAGAAAGCAGTTTGATGAGTTGGAATTTTCCGGCGCAAAATGTGGTGTCGCCGGGGCCTGTGAAGATTTTTCACCGCGTGGAAAAGGTGACGATGACTGGGGATACGGGGCGGGGAGATTTAGATAAAAAGATTTTTTATTTGACGGGAAATGTGGTCGGAATCGGGGAGAAACGTGAATCTCAATTAAATACCGATCGCGTAACGTGGTATTTAAGTAACCAGACGTTCGACGCCGAAGGAAATGTGGTTTACAAACAACTAAATCCGGTGTTTAATTTGACTGGGCCGAGGGCGGCGGGAGAGTTAAAAAATCAAACTGTGATTGTCAAAGGTGAGGGTGGCGGCGGCCAAGTGGTGACGGAATTTGTGCCGGACGAGAATAAGGGAATTTTGGGACAGTAGATGGGATTGCAACCGCAGATGTCGGCAGATGAACGCTTCGGAACGCAGATATAATAAAGATTAGATTGAGTAAGGAGGGGTTGGGATGACGACAACTTTAGAAAAGTTAGAACGGCTCGATGAACCTATCTTAATTGACGGACTGAGCTGGAGAGAGTTTAAGGTGGTTGAACAACTTCTCTCACGCCCAGGGCTGAGGCTGTCGTTTTTAGATGGCGTATTGGAGATTAGACGTATGCCTGGAAGAAAACATGAAACCGCCAAACAGCGGATTTCAACGCTGGTGGATCTGTATTTGGAATATGCAGGGATTGATTTTACTCCAACGGGCTCGGTGACGCTCGAAAGTGAAACTGGAAAGGTGAAGCGAGAAGCGGATCTGTCTTACGAATTGGGAGCTAATCGAGAATTTCCCGATTTGGCGGTGGAAGTGGTGGTGACTAGCGGCGGTATTAACAAGTTGGAAGCTTACAAACGCCTGGAAATTCCTGAAGTTTGGTTTTGGGAAAATGGCGCACTTCGTATGTATTCGTTGGGGGCTGATGGATATGCAGAGGTCGATCGCTCTCAAGTTCTGCCCGAGTTAGATATTGTATTATTGGCGCGGTGTATCAATATCGAAAATCACCTTCAGGCAATGCGGGAATTTAGGCAAGCTATTCAATAGAATTTGATTGTGAAATTAAGTTGGTAATAATGACTTCTGCCCTGTCTTAAAGCTTTTAGTTACTAAGGACTAAAGTTGTTACTACAAACCAGTTTTATTGTGAATAATTAACCCACATTCCGCACCCCCCAACGGGAGCGTACACTGCAAGAGCCGATCGAAGTCGATCGTCCGAGACAGTAGTAAGTTAAAATACTTGACGGGGTGACAACACCTCTGGAACTTTGATGGTAAAAGCATTAAAGCCCCTGAAACTCAAAAAAAATAACGGATTATTGACAGGCTTATGGACTCATAAGATGGTCAGAGCTCGCCTTGAACCTGATTTAAGGGATCTCGCCACTCTCTTTTATTGACTCACGCCCGCGAAGATATTTTCCCTTGGTCACTCAATTCAAAACCTTGACGCAGTTTTGCTTGTAACCTGCTTGTCACCCCGTCAAAGTGTTGAGTTTAGGGTTGATTTAGGCACTATGCACGATAGACTATTAAGCTATTGTGCATCGAATTTGCCATTTCCTCTGTTTGAGAATCCTTGTGGGACGGGCCAGAGAGCCAGTTGAAAAAAAAGGGCAATTGAGCTGGCGTAAGCTTAGGACTTAGGGATAGACCCCCCAAACCCTATTTCCCAGAGGGCTTTCAAGTGCCCCCCTTTTTGAAGCGGTTCCCGCCGGGAGCGGTTCCCCCGTTTTTTAGGGCAGCAGGGGGAAGCTAGGTTTCAGGCCCTTTAGTTAGTCCTGACTATAATTGTATGCTTAGATCAATTAGTATTGAGGTCAAGACATACAAGTGAATGGAGGTGTACTCAATATCTATGAAATCAGCAGGTAGGCTCACACTGCAACTCCAAGCCAAATATACCGCATTTGATCTTTATGGAGATTCCGTCTCAAATGGGGTAGCTGTTTTTTTTCATAAATTTGCAAACTGTATCAGTATTGGCGGCTCATTTCACCCCGGTTACTCAACAATAAGATATCATTAAACCCATTTGCCTTCAAAATAGAAGGAATAAATAATTTTCCTAGAGTTCGCTTTAAATCATTAAGAGTGAGCGACTGTTGTTATTGAAACAATCCAAATATTAAAATGACTCCGCCATGAGACAAATCGCAAGTGAGCATGAACGTGCAAAAAGCCCTCAAAAAATCCCACTACGCCTGGTCTTAGTCGTACCATTCGTCCTGCAAATCTTTGCCGCTGTGGGGCTGACAGGTTGGTTTTCGCTACGGAACGGCAAAACTGCCGTCAACAACGTTACTAGCCAATTACGAACGGAGGTACTCGCCCGCATCAATCAACAACTAAACACTTACTTGGAAACACCCCATTTGGTCAATGCCATCAGCGTTGATGCCATTCGTCGCTTTGGGTTGTGGAATCCGGACAATATGAGTTCGATGAGAAGCTACTTCTTCTGGCAACTAAAGCAATTTCCCACCGTTAGTTACATCAGTTTTGGAGGGGAAAGAAAAGAATATGCGGGTGCTGGATATAAGGATGATGGCAGTGTTGTTATTGAAATCACCGATCGATCTACTAATTTTCTCAATACGATCGTCAGCGTAGATAGAGAGGGCAACCCGACTCAGTTGAAGGAAACCCACCCAGACTACGATCCCCGCCTTCGACCCTGGTATAAAGCCGCAAAAATTGCACGCAAACCCCAATGGAATAAAATTTATCAATATTATATTCAACCTAGCCTAGGAATCTCCGCTAGCCAACCTGTTTACGATAAAAATGGCATTTTTCGAGGAGTTGTCAGTACCGATCTGTTTCTCTCGAAAATCGGCGACTTTCTCCAAAGTTTAAAAATTGGTAAATCCGGAAAGACTTTCATCATAGAACGCTCGGGCTTGCTAGTGGCTTCTTCCACCGCCGAGAAGCCATTTCTCAATGAAAAAAATCGCCAAGAAACGCAAAGATTAAAAGCGATTGAAAGCAGCGTGCCTTTGATACAGGGAACAGCGCAGCATTTAATAGAACGCTTTGGTAACTTCACCGAAATAGATAGCAACTCGCAACTCGAATTCATGCTAAATGGTCAGCGAGAATTCGTGCAAGTATCCCCATTCCAAGATGGTAGAGGTCTTGATTGGCTGATTGTTGTAGTTGTTCCAGAAGCCGACTTTATGGAACAGATTAATGCCAATACCCGCAGCACTATCCTACTCTGCGTTTTAGCGTTAGTGCTAGCGACGTTGTTAGGAATCCTCGCCTCTCACTGGATTACCCATCCTATTTTTCGTTTGAGTAAAGCGAGTAGAGCGATCGCTAGCGGTCAATTAGACCAAAAAGTAGAGGTAAATAGCATAGATGAACTGGGAATTCTCGGTCAATCTTTTAACCAAATGGCACAGCAATTGCGCGAGTCTTTTGCTGCTTTAGAACAGACCAACTCAGAGCTAGAAAATCGAGTAGAAGAACGGACAAGTGAGCTAAAAGAGGCAAAAATTGCCGCTGATACTGCTAACCACGCCAAGAGCGAATTCCTCGCGAACATGAGCCATGAACTCCGCACTCCCCTGAACGGAATCCTAGGATACGCTCAAATTATGGAACGCGATCAAACTACAACTCCTAAACAAAAAGATGCTATCCAAATTATTCACCAGTGTGGTTCGCACTTACTCACTCTGATTAACGATATTTTAGATATTTCTAAAATTGAAGCGAGTAAAATGGAACTTTACAGTTCAGCTTTTAATTTTCCTTTTTTTCTGATGGGAGTTGTGGAAATGTGCCGCATCCGAGCCGAACAAAAAGAAATTACCTTTAGTTATCAAGTATTAAATCAACTTCCTAACGCTGTAAATGCTGATGAAAAACGACTGCGCCAAGTTTTGATTAATCTTTTGGGTAATGCTATTAAATTTACAGAAAAAGGAGGTGTTATTTTTAAGGTTGGCGTAATAGGTGAGGGGGAAGACTCCGACCCATCACCACTTACTACAATTCGTTTCCATATCCAAGATACTGGGATTGGAATGACACCCGAACAGTTAGAAAAAATATTTTTACCATTTGAACAAGTTGGAAATAGCCAGCAGAAGGCAGAAGGCACTGGCTTAGGATTAGCGATCGCACAGAAAATTGTTCAAATGATGGGAGGGGAAATAAAAGTAGAAAGTATAGTCGGTCAAGGCAGCATTTTTTCCTTTGAATTAGAGTTGACTCGAACATCTGAATTTATTGAGCAACCTTCGCTAAATACTTCAATTAATTTAAATGGATTTAAAGGAAATAAAAATAAAATTTTGTTAGTAGACGATCGATTTGAAAATCGGGGTTTTCTTATAAATCTGTTAGAGCCACTAGGTTTTCAAATCATGGAAGCTTGTAATGGAGATGAGGGCTTAGATAAAGCTGCGGAGTTTAAACCAGATTTGATTATCACAGACTTAGTGATGCCAGTAATGGATGGATTTGAAATGTCGCGGCGCTTGCGAAAATCGCCAGAATTTAAAGATGTAATATTGATAGCATCCAGCGCCAGCGTGTTTAACTTCGATCGGCAAAATAGCCAAGAAGCAGGTTGTAACGAGTTCCTGTCAAAGCCTATCCAAGTAGAAGAATTGCTAGAAGTATTAAAAAATTACTTACAAATAGAATGGATTTACGACCAGCCTGCGGATTTGGCGAACGCACAGCAGGTTGGTTTCACGGATTTATTAAAAGTTCAGAGTGGTGAGCTTGTGATACCGCCATCAGCAGAGCTGGTAGCGCTGTTTAATGCGGCTCGGATCGGCGATATTGAAGTTGTTGAGCAGGAAGCCAATAGACTAAAGCAGATAGACGGTAACTATCTACCATTTGCTAATAAAATATTGCAATTTGCGAAAAATTTTGAAGAAAAAGAACTTCTAGCTTTTATGAAGATCCATTTTGGAAAATAAAATGTTTAACAAAAACGAAAATGTAATTTTAATTGTTGACGATAACCCGAATAACCTAAAACTTCTGTTCGATTTTTTGAAGGAGTCAGGCTTCAAGGTTTTAGTGGCTAAAGATGGGGAAAGTGCTATTGAGAAGCTACAAGAAGTTTCGCCAAATATCATATTGTTAGATGTGATGATGCCGGGGATAGATGGGTTTGAAACCTGCTACCGCTTAAAAGCATCGGTGGCAACGAAAGATATCCCTGTGATTTTTATGACAGCTCTTACCGATCGCGTAGATAAGGTTAAAGGTCTGTCAATTGGCGCAGTAGATTATATCACCAAACCCTTTCAGCAAGAGGAAGTCCTAGCCCGCGTGCAACTACACCTGAGACTGCGAAATTTGACCAAGACTCTGGAAGAACAAAATACGCTTCTCAAACAGGAAATTGAAGCGCGAAAAGAGGCGGAAGCGGCCTTGCAGAAACTCACTTCTGAGTTAGAGGAACGGGTGGCTGCTCAAACCGCTGAACTTAGACAAGCCTGCAACGAGCTTCAACAGGCTCAAGTTCAGTTGTTGGAAAGAGAAGAAAAATTAGGACATGATGCTTTTCACGACGCGCTAACGGATTTGCCTAACCGCGCTTGGTTTATGAATCGGCTGCAACAGGCGATCGAGTTGTCCTACAGACATGAAGATTATTTATATGCGGTGCTATTTATTGACCTAGATCGCTTTAAAGTTGTGAATGATTGCCTGGGACATTTGGTTGGGGATGAATTACTCCAAAGGGTTGCTCGTCAACTGCAAGCTTCTTTACGCCATAGAGATACGGTGGCGCGGTTTGGAGGAGATGAATTTGTGATTTTGCTGGAAGATATTCAAGATATTGATGAACCAAACAGGGTGGCTGAACGCATCCAAAATCAATTAAGGCAGCCGTTTAATTTGAATGATTATGAAGTATTTACCGAGATCAGCATTGGCATTATCCTGAGCACAATGGGTTACGATCGCCCCGAAGACGTGCTCAGAGATGCGGATATCGCAATGTATTATGCTAAAGCTCAAGGCAGAGGGCGTTACGAAGTTTTCGATCCAGCGATGCAAACTGTTGCGATGGCGCGCTTGCAGTTGGAAAACGACTTGAGAAGGGCGATCGCGCTACAAGAATTTTGCGTTCACTACCAGCCCATTGTCTCCCTTTCTACGGGGCAAGTGAGTGGGTTTGAGGCGTTGGTGCGCTGGCATCACGCATCTGGCACGATCTACCCGCCTGCTGAGTTTATCCCTGTGGCTGAAGAAACTGGTTTGATCAATGAACTGGGGTGGTGGGTTTTGCAGGAAGCTTGTCACCAGATCGGTATTTGGCAGCAACAGTTTCCCCAAACACCTCCCTTAGCGATTAATGTCAATCTTTCCGCCGTGCAGCTAAAGCAAGTAAACCTACTCAATCGAATTGAGGAGATTTTGCAGCAGACTGGCTTTCCAAGTTACTGTCTAAAACTAGAGATTACTGAAAGCTGCATTTTAGAAACAGTATCCAGGGAAGAAAAGATGTTGAAGCAGCTAAAAGCTCTAGGCATTATGTTGTGTATCGACGACTTTGGCACAGGCTACTCTTCTTTAAGCCGCTTACACGAGTTTCCCATTGATACCTTAAAGATTGACCGCTCTTTTGTTAGCCGCATGGGGGCAGACAACAGTGGCGTAGAAATTATCCAGACGATAGTAAACCTGGCTCGCAGCCGAGGTATGGATATCGTGGCCGAAGGCATAGAAACGCCAATACAGCTACAGAAACTGCGAGAGTTGGGGTGTGAGTTGGGGCAAGGATATTTATTTTCTCAGCCTGTAGACAGCTTCAAGGCAACCGAACTATTAGGCTTAAAAGTAGGGGTAGTAAGGTGGCCTCACATCTAGTTTGCCTCGATAAATTTTATGAAACTCTTGTGGGACAGGCCCAAAAGCCTACTCTCATCATCATGCGAACTCAATTGTGCTGGGAATTAATAGTTAGTTTGGGTCGGATTTTTGATATTTTATGAATTTATAAAATTAACCTCATGCCCGAACGTTAATTTTTAGGAATTCCTAACGGGTTTATGCTGAGTGACACAGAATTTCCGATATTTTTACCAGAAAGAATTGGTTTAAAGTCTCTCCCTTTTAGGAAGAAATTAAAATCAGACTATTCATTACTCCAATCCTCTTTCTTCCAGGTAGAGGTCGCTATCCCAGGTCAACTGTCAACTGTCCCAGGTCAACTGAATCACTCTTGTTTCGGACGATCGACTTCTATCCGCAGTCTTGCAGTGTACGCTGCCTGTTGAGGGGTGGGGAATGTGATAATTAACCCGATTTGGTATCAAAAGCTCTCTAACGCCACACTCGCCTTAAATTCAACACAAATCCTGGCAATACGTCTTCCCTGGATAACTCGGCAGGATTAATTAATATTTCTACTTCTATCTGTTGTCTGTAAATCTCTACCCGTTGGTTTTGCGGGTCAATTAACCAGCCCAATCTCGCACCATTGTCAATATATTCTCGCATCTTTGTTTGCAGGGTGGAGAGACTGTCAGATGCCGAGCGCAATTCTACTACAAAGTCGGGACACAGGGGAACGAAGCCTTTACGTTCTTTTGCAGTTAGTGCTTCCCAGCGAGCTCGACTCACCCAGGAAGCGTCGGGAGAAAAGCGAGCACCGTTAGGGAGGATGAATCCGGTAGAAGAGTCAAATCCTTCTCCTAAATCCTCGTTTGCTTCGCACCAGTTGCCGAGTTGCGCGCTGATGCTGAGGTTGCGACTGCCTGATTCTCCTCCGGTGGGTGGATTCACTATTAATTCTCCTTGTGCACTTCTTTCTAATCTCAAGTCGGGATTTGCTAATGCTAGAGCCTCGAATTGCTCGGCGGTGACTAATAGGGCGATCGAATTCGGCACTTCTAGAGATATGGTTTCCGGTTGAGTAAATGTTTGTACCATAGCAACCTCTCCGTAAATTTAACCCCAAACTCGCCTTAAATTCAACACAAATCCGGGCAATAGATCTTCCCCGGACAACTCGGCTGGATTAATTAATATTTCTACTTCTGCTTGTTGTCGGTAAATCTCTACGCGCCGATTTTGCGGGTCAATTAACCAGCCCAATCTCGCACCATTGTCAATATATTCTCGCATCTTTGTTTGCAGGGTGGAGAGACTGTCAGATGCCGAGCGCAATTCTACTACAAAGTCGGGACACAGGGGAACGAAGCCTTTACGTTCTTTTGCAGTTAGTGCTTCCCAGCGAGCTCGACTCACCCAGGAAGCGTCGGGAGAAAAGCGAGCACCGTTAGGGAGGATAAATCCGGTAGAAGAGTCAAATCCTTCTCCTAAATCCTGGTTATCATCATACCAGCGAGCAACTTGCCCAGTAATGCTGAAATTCCTTTTGCCTGATTCTCCTCCGGTGGGTGGATTCACTATTAATTCTCCTTGTGCACTTCTTTCTAATCTCAAGTCGGGATTTGCTAATGCTAGAGCCTCGAATTGCTCGCCGGTGACGGTTAGGGCGATCGAATTCGGCACTTCTAGAGATATGGTTTCTGGTTGAGTAAAGGTTTGTACCATATTCAATTGCAAGCTTTCTTTTTGAGGGTTCTCGCGTGGGAGGGGGCGGGTTTTTGAGTCTTTAGATATCCTTTAAAGTTATTGGCGAACCCGCCCCTACAAGTTTTTGACTACAAGTTTTTGACACTCGTGCAATATTTCAGATGCTTTCTATAGCTGTCCGAAACCTTTTTTTGGCTTGTTTTTTTTCTTTTTCTTCTGGCCGCCCATTCCCTGCATTCCTTGCATTCCTGGCATTCCCGGCATTCCCGGCAATCCTCCCATTCCTGTAAAGTTGCCTTGACTCATTTGCTGCATCATGGTGCGCATTTTCTGGAAGTCGCTGACGAGTTTTGTTACGTCGTTTTCTGCGTAGCCGGCGCCTTTGCCGATGCGGCGGCGGCGCGATGGAGAACTTGCTAAAAGTTCGGGGTTGCGGCGTTCTTCAACTGTCATTGAATTGATCATGGCTTCGGTGCGTTTTAGCTGCACTTCTCCCTGCCGCATTTGTTCGTCTGAGAGTTTGTTCATCCCCGGAATCATTTTCATGATGCCGCCGAGGGAACCCATATTTTTTAACAGTCTGGTTTGCTTGAGAAAGTCGGTAAAGTCGAACTTTGCCGTGAGCATTTTCTCTTGCATTTTCTCGGCGTCGGCGATGTCGAATTCTTCTTGCGCTTTTTCTACTAGCGTCAAGACATCGCCCATGCCGAGGATTCTCGATGCCATGCGATCGGGATAAAATGGTTGCAAAGCTTCCACTTTTTCGCCGACGCCGACAAATTTAATCGGCGCGCCGGATATTTGCCGCACGGATAGGGCTGCGCCGCCGCGGCTGTCGCCGTCTAATTTGGTTAAGATTGCGCCGGTAATGCCGATTTGTTCGTGAAAGGTGCGGGTTAAATTTGCTGCTTCTTGGCCGGTCATGGCATCAACAACTAACAGCGTTTCGTGGGGTTGTACTGTTTGTTTGATGCGGGCCAATTCTGCCATCATGTCTTGGTCGATTTGCAGGCGGCCTGCTGTATCGACGATGATTGTATCTACGCCTAGTTCTTTGCCGCGTTCGATACCTTGGCGGGCGATTTCTACGGGGTCAGTATCTTTGCCTAGTTCAAATACGGGTACGTCGATTTGTTTGCCGAGGGTGAGCAATTGGTCGATCGCGGCTGGTCGATAAATGTCGGTGGCGACTAGCAGTGCGGTAAGATTTTGCTTGCGGAGGTGCAGCGCTAGTTTGGCGGTGGCTGTGGTTTTCCCGGTTCCTTGCAAACCGGCCATCAGCACGACTGTGGGCCCGGATTCGGCGGTGGCGAGGGGTACGTTGGTTTCCCCCATGACGCGGACGAGTTCGTCGTGGACGATTTTGATGAATTGTTGGTCTGGACGGACGCCTGAAACGACTTCTGCTCCTTGTGCTTTGGCCGTTACTTCGGCGACGAAGTTTTTGACGACTTGGAGGTTGACATCGGCTTCCAGGAGGGCGCGGCGGACTTCTTTGATGGCGTCTTGGATGTTGGACTCGGAGATTTTATTCTGTCCGCGCAGTTTTTTCCAGGTGGATTCGAGTCGATCGGCTAGGGCTTCAAACATAGGGCTTTGTGGTCTAGGCAGTATTTTTTATTTTAGGCTAAATGCGGGTTTTTGGATTGATGTTTTGCCCAAACAGTCTCGATCGCACTTCGACTAAAGAAACCGGGTTTTTATGAAAATATTTCGTTCGTACTCGAAGATTCAGTAAAAAACCCGGTTTCTGGCCTCATGCGTAGTTTGATGTTTGTATTTTTTTTATCGCTGGCGATTTTCCACTAATCCTTGTTTTATTCTGTTGGCGGATGCCAGCGGGCACTAACCCACTGACGCCTCACGGTGACAGCAATATTATTGTTTAGTTGTAGTGCTGTGACTGTCGCGCGACCGCAGTCTGTAAGTCCTCTAATTTCTGTACCTTCTTCACTCCAAGCAAAATGCTCCGACCATTGCTGAGTGCGCGGGTTAAACAATGTAACGCGCGTTTGCGTGACTGGATCTAATGCGTCTGTTTGAGTTCCTTTGTAATTATTGCACAGACTGCAGGCCAGCCAGAGGTTTTCTTCATCGTCAGTTCCACCAACTGCTTTGGGAATAATATGGTCAATTTCTAATATTCCCAGGACATACATTTGTAAACTACGGCAATAACCGCATCGGTTTTGAGCTTGCGCGCGAATTATGGCTTTAAGTTGTTCGGAAACAGCCATTCTAGTTATCCTTGTAATGGTGCGAGCAAGCCGCGCCGCACCGATTCATTTAAGGCTTGAGCTTGCCGCAGTAGTCTCTGTTCATAAATATGAATTAATGCCTGCAATTCTTCGCGTTCAATTTGGGTAATTGTACCGCATTGTTGGCGATCGAGCAATTCACTCAACCGTTGTTCTTGCACTGCTTCCAGCCTCAGTTGAGTTAAGGCGATTACTTCCGAATCGGATAATTCTGATACTGGTTTAGCGGTTGGTAAGAGAAAATTTTCCAGGGTTTCTACTAAAATTTCACTGACGCTGCGGTGGCGTTGCTGCGCTAGTAATTCTGCTTGGCGATAGACTTCATCGGATAAATTTAGGGTGATTTGGGCAGTCATAGGTGGGAGGCTATGAAAGGAATATCTCTACTATGCCATATTCACTTGGTTTTTGCGACATTTTGGCTAAAAAGCGCGTGAAGCGCAGCTATCCCGTAGGGAATCGCCCTAACTAATTGATTAATTAACCTTTTACTGCTACAGCTAACTGCAACTTGACGCGCTATGTGTTGGGATGTTTTGCAGTTAATACCTCACTGTCCCAGGTCAACTGTCCCAGGTCAACTGTTTATTTGATGTTGTTTTTTACATATTCTGCGATCGCCCGCTGCACACTAAACAACGTGCACTCGCCCTCTTGCACTTTTTCTATCAACAACCTCCGTCTCAAAGATTCAACGGCTTTCAGGAATTCTGACGGCGATAGTTCGAGATTCCTGGGCTTGTTTGAGATTTCCACTGCTGCGCTTTCATTTGCCAACCAAAACATCACTTGTTTTTCTGCTTCCGACAATCGCTGAAAATGTTGGTGCAATAAATATTCTAAATCTCCTAAAACCAGGCTCTGATATGATAAGAATGCCGAAACTTTGCCGCTAAATAAGTCTTGAATTATTGTGGCTACTATATTTAACCACAATGGATTGCCTTTGTAAAGCTCAATCAATTCTGACCAGTTTTCTGATTCTAGTAAACCTTTTTCTATAAATATTTCTCGCGCTGATTCGCCTAAACCGTTGAGTTGCAATGTTTGACAATTCTTGTCACCGCCTTCTAATGCTGCAATTTCTCTGGGTTTTTCCCAACTGAGCAAAATTAGGCAACTGTTGTGGCATGATTCTGCTATTTGTTTGAAGAATGCGCCGTAATTTTCATAGCTTGGTTTGTAGTTTCCTGCTAGTTGTCCGCTGCTGAAAATTGTTTGGACATCATCGAGTACGATCAGACAGCGCTGCGATCGCAAATATTCGATAACCCCCCCCAACCCCCCCTTGCTAAGGGGGGGAGAAAGAGGTTGAATCTCTTCGCCACGCCTGGGATAAGGAAGCTGAATCTCTTCGCCCCCCCTTGATAAGGGGGGGTTGGGGGGGTCAGAAAACTGCTGGTTAGATAAAAATTTGATTAAGTCGGTTTGGAGTGCACTCAGCGGTGGAGAGTGGCGGAGGCTGCGCCAGATGATGCAGTCGAATTGGTGCTGAATTTGTTGGATGAGTTGGAGTGCGATCGCACTTTTGCCGCTTCCAGTCAATCCCAAGATGGTGATGAGATGGGTGCGATCGTCCAAAATCCATTGTTTGAGGGTGGAAAGTTCGGGGGTGCGATCGTAAAACGTGAGGATTTGGGGTGCGTCGCTTAAGTCGATGCGGGGCTGTTTTGTTGTTGGTGGCGGGTTGTGGGGAGTTGCGGGCGATCGGGCTTTTTTAGAACAAATATTAACGTTTTTATTAACTGTTATATTCTCACTGGTTACATCTCTAACAATAGCAAATTGATAATTATAAAATTTACCTGTTTCTAATATTGGTTTCAAACTAGCTTTAGTAATATTTTCTCCCAATCCTTCAGAAAGTATTTTCCAGAGGTCCGATCCGACATTTCTAACATGACTTGAACTTGAGTAAACTTCCTTAGCAATTTGCGTGTAGGTACGTTTTTTGAAAGTTCCCCGCAGGATAGCTTCTTGCACATAATCTAGGTGCTTTCCGGTTTGGAGAAAAACTAGGTCATCTGCGAGTTTTAAAGCTGCGGCAATATCCATACATCGAGGAGGCGCTGGAGTTTACAGGATTTATTATACATGACAATTCGTACAAATGAGACAATTTGGATTTTGTCATCTATCTAAAGTCAGGACTTTTCCTACACAGCTCATCCTTTATAGTAGTTTATTAAAGTTTTGGCAGGATATTTTTATGAAGCGCGATCGGTGGCTCAGCGGTTTGTTCGCGGCTGGGGTGTTGTCTTTTACTCTAGCGACAGTTGGCGCACAGGTAGCCCTGGCCCAGCGCCCTATTCCTTTGGAAGACCTGCAATGTGTTAAGCGATCGGGTGACTGGGGTTCTGATAAACGAGATATTTCTGTAGGCAGACAAATTTACACTACTGTTTTATATATTAGCCCTGATACCGCTTTCACTTGTAGGCTTCCTGGCGGCCCTGCTTCTCTCCGATTGGAGTTTGCGATTCCTGACACCTCCCAAGCCCCACCAGCACGAATAGATGTTTATGTAGACGGAAATCAAGTAGCTTCTCGCACTGGCGATCGAGGTAAAGTCAATACAATGCTAGTAAATATTAGTAATGGCAAAAGTCTAGCAGTAGAAGTATTTTGTGCTAGAGCCACAAATTGCGGTAGGGCGTACTGGTTTATGAAAGCTCAAATTGAGCCGGGGGCAAGCTCTCCAGGGAGTCGATAAATTATGAGTCTTAGCCGCCGTCAATTTAATCGCATCATCATCTGGGGTGGCGCTTCTTTTGCTGCTTCCGCAACATCCGGCATCTTTTTTCCCAAACCTGCGGAGGCTTATTCCCTAGAATTTCCGATTAGTGCTTTATCAGCCGATCGCGTTTTCAGCGGTATTCAAAAAAATTGTGGAGCACAGGCTATGCCCGGCGTTCTCTCACCCATATTGCAAGGAAATACTAATGTTCGCTCCGACATAAAAGCAGATGCCATTAAGAGAATTCGTACTGCTGACCAAGAATTTCTCAACCGTAATTTTACCAGAAATAGAACAGAATTAGCCCAGATAGGCAAGAGTTCTGATGATAATACTAAATCTGTAAGTCGGCTGTGGGGCAGGCAAAGACAGGATAACATCGGCCCGAATGTGGGTTTTGGCTTCGTCCAGAAAGTTGACGATCAATACAGCGATGCCAAAATTTCCGGACCGACAATGTGCGCTATTCATAACGCTCAAAAAGTCTTAGCCGACCAAAGATTAACACCTCCAGAAATCGCGGCTTCGGTATTGCCATCTCGCTCAACTTTAGATGATTTTAGTTCTTGGGGAGGGGATGCGGATGCGTCTGCTGGGAGGAATCCCGGTGCTGTTTTTGCTCAATACGATACAGCCGCAGGTACGGTGACTTCTCGCTACGATTTAGTTGAACCCGGGCCGAAAGGTTTTGGGCGAGTTGAGTATATTATTGAAGCGGAAAATCAGCCTCGGCGGGTGATTTTGGTGACGGTGAGGTTTTAGGGGAATAGGTAATATCAATTCTCGCGTTTGTTGTCGGGTCCGACGGGGGTTTAAACCCCCGTCTCATAGCGAAAGTCCTTTGAAAAGGACTGAAAGGGCGAGCGACGGATGACGGATATTCGGTAGGGACACAGCACTGCTGTGTCCTGTTTTTGGATCTGTGTCATACTGCATATATCGCACTAATAAACTTCACGGCGATGAGCAATAATAGTCACAACCACCTGTTTTTGTTCGTCATCAATATAATAGACTACCCGATAATCTCCAACCCGATATCGATAATATCCAGCCAAGTCACCTTTGAGCATTTTAATATTTGGATGATTGCGAGGGTTGATTTTCAGCATCTCAAAACACCTATCCAGCTTGCGTTGCAGTGACGCTGATGCTTCTTCAAAAAACTCCCCAGCATCCCGACTGACAACAACCGAATATAAATCAATATTTGGCTCAGTATTTTCGTTTGAGTTGCTCAACGGCAGTCACCTTCCCTGCTGCTACATCTTTTTTAGCTTTATTAAAATCCTCTCTAAAACCCGGAATCTGCAATAATTCCTCAGTTGCTAGATTGCTTTCACGTTCTGCTAAATAAGCTAAGAAATCGGCAGCAACGAGCAGTCTTTCTGGAGACAATTCATCTATGTATTCCTTTACCTGCTGGCGAAGTTCTTGGGTGTTCATAGTTCATAATTGTTGAAAATTATTAGATATGCACCATCCTAGCAGATCGATCGAGCTATTGGGTAGGAACACAAGGTCGCGATCGTTGGTGTCAACTTAACATCACACCCGCAGTCCAGCGGGGGTTTAAACCCCCGCCTCATAGCGAAAGTCCTCTAAAAGAGGACTGAGGACTAATGAATTATTCAGTCCTCTTTTAAAAGATGACTGAGGATTAATGAATTATTTAGTCCTCTTTTAGAGGACTTCTGCTATTAGCCAGGGGTTTAAACCCCTGGCGGTCTTTCGGGTTAAGCGATATTATCTTACAGTATTCTCATCTTTTGAATCCTTTATTTTACTACTTTTGCAGTTGACCGATCAAATCTAATGCTTTCTGAGCATCTGCATTCATTCCTTGAGCCCTGAATAAATTAGCCGCTTGCTGCAAATCCGCGATCGCCCCTTGTGTATCCCTCATTCTCGCTAAAGTAATCCCTCGATTCGCATAAGCTTTAGCATAACTGGGATTCAGTTGAATTGCTTGCGTGTAATCGGCCAATGCGGCTCGATCGTTCCCAATCCGAAATAGCGCTAATCCTCGGTTAAAATAAGTGTTGGCGCGACCGGGATTGATTTGCAGCGCTTGGTTGAAATCGTCGATCGCCCCTTTTTGCTCGCCTAAATCAGAAAGCACCAATCCTCGATTGTTGTAAGCTGCCGCAAAATTGCGATCGAGCCTAATTACTTGAGTATAATCTGCGATCGCCCCCGGTTTATCTCCTATTCCCGACAGAACCAACCCCCGATTGTAATATGCGTCAACATAACTTAAATTTAACTCAATTGCTTTGCTGTAATCGGCTATACTTTTGGGCAAATCTCTCAAATCGAAATAAGCAAGACCCCGATAAAAATAAGCCTCTGCATAATCCGATTGAGTTTTAATTGCTTGGTTAAAATCCGCGATCGCCCCAGCAGCATCTCCCTTATCAAACCGAGTTAAACCCCGAACGTAATAAGTTTGAGCATCATTAGGATTGTTGAGCTTTAACGGCGCATTAGTTGGGGGAGAGGTATTTATTAAAAGGACCGATCGATTTAATCCCGCCTCCGATAGTTTAGCAAGAAAAGTATTAATAGGAATTCCTAAATTAATCCCCGTTTTATTGGGAGACACGGCAGACGATTCATCATTATTTGTGACAAAATCTAGATCGGCCTCCCCATGAATCCCAACTACGCGCCCTTCCCCATCAAATACAGGCCCTCCACTCATTCCTTTTTGAGTTGTAGCATTATAACGCAAGGTATAACCGCGCTTGTGAGTCTGAGGCCGACTGGTAACAAAACCTGGTGTAAATTCAGGATTCACCAGATTTCTCGATCTATTATTTGGATAGCCGATCGCAAAAATTTGCGTACCTGTCGCAGCTTGTGCGGAATCGCCTAAAGTTGCAACTGGATAAGATTCCGTGCTGTTAAATGTCACGACTGCTAAATCCAGTTCGTTATCGGTTTTTTGTAATGCTATAACACGGGTTACTTGATATTCTTTTCCCGTTGTATAACTGCGAATCTTATAGGTAGCTTGATTATTTGGCACAACGTGCTGAGCTGTCAGTACAGTGTAACTCGTACCTTGTTTGGCAATAATAAATCCAGTCCCGCCACCGCGATCGCGTTCTGGTCCATTAATTTGAACTGTGACAGATTCAGCTAATTTTGCAATTTCTTGCGGAGTTTTGGCGAAAACTGGTGCTGCTGCAAAAATGACTATTCCTGCTACCGTTACTGTCCCTGCTAGGATGTTGGTGAGGGAATCAAAACGAGAATAACCTCTACTCATAGGCGATCGCTGAAGAGTGATTTTTTTATCTTCCGAATAGTATAGGCGAAATAAAATGACCTCAAACCAAATATGCTATGGTTGCCAGATATTCTGACATTTCGTACATTTCGTACACCCTAATTGCTTGCCACTATTGAGAAAACTGTGAGATAATTTATACTAATTTTAGAAAGTTATTAAAGTTAGGTGCAGTCGATCGAACATCTTGCAGCAATGTCAATTGGGGGTTTTTCGTGGGGTGGGGGCGGGTTTATTTAACCTGTTTGCTACGTTTAAGATGGTTGGTGAACCCGCCCCTACAGCATTGTTGAAAATTGTGCCTGATGTCAAATCGATCGAACTTTATCTCGATCTTGAATGTTTTAAGGAATGCAAGAATTGCCATGAAGTCCAAAATCTTGACCGGGATGCTGACAGGGTTAGTTGTATCGGCGATCGCAAATACGATGTTTGCTCAATCCAGCCGTGCAGGAAACAGTGCATTTTTCTGCGGTATACTGAACCAACAGCCCGTTACTTTAATGCGTACTATCCGGGGCAATGTCCCGATGATTAACTGGGTTTCTAACAGCTATTTTCCGCCGCCCTGGACTGCACGAAGACGCTGCCAAGAAGTCGCTAGAAGATTTCAGCGAAACTACGATAACGGCTATCTAAAATATATCAATCCCGGAAGGCTGAATGGAGAACCAGTGGTATGTGCAGGTATTAGAACAAGCGAACCTTGCACAAATAGAAATTTGTTATTTACTCTCAAGCGGGGAGCTAATCCTGACCAGACTTTGCTAACATTAATGGATCGCGGCGGCTTGAGATCGGGATATGTTTTATCTGAAGATGGCTCTGCTTCTGTTGATGTGGAGATATATTTAGATGAAGCAAGGGTTGAGGAAAATGTTTCTCCGATCGAGAATGAAACAGACATCGCACCTTAATTATCTTAAGGTAACACCCTCAGGGAAAGCAGGGGTTTAAACCCCTGCCTCAAAGCTGAAGTCCTCTAAAAGAGGACTAATACTAAATCCGGGTTTTGAGCCCCCTTTATAAATCAGTCGGCGTAGACCGACTTCGTTTGTATAGCAGCGATTTCAACCGCCTCCTTCATAAATGCGGTAGCTAACTCGGATCTTGAACTTCCACGGACTTAATCATTTTTTCAACAACTGGCAAAAACTCATCATACTCCTTAGCTTCAGCCTCGTAAGCAATTAAATAAGCGCGATCGCGTTTCAGAGTCCAAACCTGCAATTTCTTTAATTCTCGATCGCCTTCTTTTGTTGTATAAACAACCCTATGCCCGTTTTTTCCCGCCATAGTTGATGCAACATCTTGAACTATTTTGGCATTTTTATCTAACTTCAATATTTCTTGTTTGGATGACTTAGTATAGTCATCAAGGGTCCGATCGCCACTAGGTTCAACCGTAACAGTCACATTTTCTTGAAAGGAATTGCCCTCTTTCCCTAAAGGTGCAATAAATTTAACAACCTCTTTAGAAACTGCTTGAGGCTGTGCTTGTTTCTCCCAATTATCGGGATATTTCATCTTGAGGAAATTTTCTGGGTTTTCATAACTCGTAAAATTATCAGCATTGTCAAATACTGATAGAAGTAGGGGTGCTACACCAAATATGACAGCCACAACCAGACTAGCCAAACCAATTTTCTGTTCTCGCGTCCAGGTACTCATTAATCCAAATAAGTTAGGAGAAGATGAAACTACAGTTGAAGCAGGTGGAGTTTTCAAATTACGGATAACTTGTAAAACCTCTGTCGCTGACTGGTAGCGATCGCGAAAATGATAGCGCACCATTTTATTTAAAATATTAGCAAAATCGTTGCTAACTTGTGCCCGAGCGCGCCAAATAATTTCACCATCAGCATTTTTGGGTAACCGATCGGGAGATATACCAGTCAGACATTCAATACCGATCGTTCCCACAGCATATAGATCGCTACAAAAGTTAGGATGTCCGTTCTTTTGTTCCGGCGGCATATAGCCGTCTGTGCCAATTGAAACAGTTGGCGGTGTTTGCCCGATAGAGTTAGCTACTTGAGTGCTAATCTGTTTGACAGCCCCAAAGTCAATTAAAACTATTTTTCCGTCAGAAGTGCGCCTCATTAAATTAGAAGGTTTAATATCCCGATGGATGACTTTGTGCTGCTGAACAAATACTAATATTTCGATGATCTCCTGCAAAATGGCAATAACTTCAAACTCGCGCCACCTTTGACCGGGGATAAGTTCTTTACTTAAATCTTTCCCTTCAATCAACTCTTGAACTAAATAAAATTCTTGATTTTCTTCAAAGCTATCCAAGAGTTCGGGAATTCGAGAATGAGTCCCTAGCTTGTGGAGGGTTTCTGTTTCTGTTTGAAATAAACGTCTCGCTACCTGTAAAGTTTGCGGATCGTTATGCTGCGGTTTGAGTTGCTTGACGACACACCGAAGATTGCCCGATCGCTTTCGATCTCGGGCCACGTAAGTTTGACCAAAGCCACCTCCTCCCAAGTGTTCTATGATATAGTAACGTCCTGCAAGTGTTTGTCCGAGCATGAGATTGATGTTGGGTAGCTGTAGTTGGCAAACTGAACTATCGATCGGGACTTATGCACTACGAAGCTAGAAACCGAATTTCTTCACAGGCAAGTCTTCGAGCGAAATAAGCTTTTGCATAGTATAGGTGAAAAATAAATATCCGCAGCCTAGAAATGCAGGAGTTTTTCAGATGATTGCCATTTCTCTGACATTTCGTACAATTCGTACATTTACTGCGTAACAGGCTTTCGGGCCTGTTCCACAATAATGATTATTTGTTGTGGGGTGGGCATCTTGACCGCCCCTAATAACAGGCAAGATGCCTGTTCCACCACCACCATTATTATTTGTTGTGGGGTGGGCATCTTGCCCGCCCGAAAAATTAAATCTAAATCCAAAACCACATCCTGCAAAAATATTAGCAACCTCGAACAGCATTCCGAAACACCTTCAAAGCTTCTTTCTCCTCCGACATTTGCAAGCACTGACCCAGCAATTCTATATCCAAATCAGGTAACAGTGCACTTCTCGAAACCAGATCGTAACCCTCCGAGTTCAGTTGGTAAAGTGAAAATACTCCGTCTTCCCAAAACCAAACTTCCGGGATGTTAAATCGCCGATAATATTCCAGCTTGTTGATAGTCCCGCTGGTAAAAACAACTTCGATCGCCAAATCGGGTGTTGCTTTCTGCCGCCGATTTTCCCCAAAGTAATAAGATAAATCAGGTTCCTTGCTGGCGCCTTTTTCTTCCCCTCGGAGTGTCGCGCTACCGGTCGGTCTAAAATCGATATCTCTTTCCAGAAAAAAGGTGATTAACATTCCTGCCAGCAGGCATTTAATGGTTTCATGGTCTGGCGAAAGTGTCATAATTTCTACATATCCATCAAGGTAAGACAATCGAACGCTGCGAGTATTTTCTAGCAGTGCATCGAGGATTTTAAACTGCTGCCAGGTCATAACAAGCGGCAAAGTCAACCGCTGTTCTGGCAGTGCAGTCAATAGGGGTTGAATGGTAGCAGTCATTTATATTTTCCCCGAGTTTGAATTTCAACTTCTAGATTAGCATAAAAACTATCTAAATGAATATTTAAATAATATCGCTCTAAGCCGAAATACCGCCCGGGGTTTAAACCCCGGGCTAATAGCAAAAGTCCTCTTGCATAGGACTAAATAATTCACTAACTCCCTAAATAATTAATTTTTAAGTTAAAATTTAATTATTAACTTAAAAATTCATCAGTCCTCTTTGAGAGGACTTTAGCTATGAGGCAGGGGTTTAAACCCCTGCCGGACTGTCGGGCAGCAGGCAAGGATTTGTTAACACCAGCGCTCGCCACCTTTTCTCTACCCGAAACTAGCCCGATCGCCCGTCAAATACCCTAAGCCAAAAACTGGAATTGAGTACCGTTTACTCCCAAAGCAAACGGACTAGCTTGTTCAAAAGCACCGATAAGTTCAAAGTTATTCGTGTTTAAAACAACCCCCAAAATCTGTCCATTTATTGCGTTTTCAATCACCAGATCGTTGATAATTCCGTCGTTGTCGTAAGCAATCAGATTGTCGTCAGTGAAGATGAGGTCGAGTTCTGTTAAACCATCTGTCAAACCGATGCGATCGCCCTCGTCAAAGTTAAAATCTGTAATCACATCGGCTCCATTGACTCCAAATTCTTCGTTGCTTCTGAGTACGAATATGTCAGCACCGAGGCCTCCCGCGAGCAGGTCAACTCCCCGATCGCCCGCTAAGAAATCGTTGCCGTCATTGCCGACTAAATCGTCGTCTCCTTGCCCTCCCCGCAGGATATCGTTCCCGAAGCCTCCAAAGATAATGTCGTTTCCCGCGTCGCCCCTAACTACGTCGTTGCCTTCATTTCCATCCAGGCCATCGTTACCTTTCCCGCCGTAAATGATGTCATTTCCGTCGCCACCGCCGATAATATCATCCCCATTATTTCCTAACAGCCGCTCGTTGGAATCCGACGAACCTGCGATCGTATCGTTGCCGTCGAGTCCCCAAACTCCCCAGGGAAAAGACGACAAATTTCCATTTTCTACGTCAATCTCATCTGGTGTAGCGAATCCCAAAAAACGCGGCCCGCCGCCAGCAAATACAGGAAATCCCGTCAGATCGCCGATGAGATTGTTAATCGTTAAAGCCATAAGTATGTCCTTTCAAAAATGCTGCTAGCTGTATTATATATTAAATTATACCATTTGCAAAGAGCCAGATAGTTTGAAATTCACGCAATTTTTATATGCTAAATTAGTGATGCAAAATTCAATTATTAATTACTAATTACAATTCCAAATTACCCGGGCTGTGCCTCATTCAACCCAAAGCTGCTATATATCTCGCCTCTGAGTCAAATAGCATTAGTCGCTGACACTATCCGCCACGGCTCACCGCTTATAATGGGTGTTACCCGCTCCCGCCGCAAACACGTTAATATCACCTATAACGTCGAGACCCAGAGGTTGTTTGTCAAGAAAAGTAAAAGTCTCTGGGTCGATCGCCCGAGAAAACACCCAGTTTCCGATACCCACACACAAACTTTACAAACAGGATCTGAGTTCTTGACACTCGCCATAAATCGCCGATCGCTCACATTCTTTAACAAAATCCACTGCTTTCAGGTGTTTTACTCATGTCTACTCCTAAATCGTCTTCCCATCAAAACAACAGCAACTCCGTAAAATCACTGCCAACCGCAGGTATCGTCCCAACAGAGCAAGATAGTGACAATCTGCTGAGCGAACCAAGCATGGAACAGCTACTGGAAGCTTTGACGGCTCAAGTACCCAGTCAATCTGCTGAAATTGAACGCTTGAAAACGTGGAAACAAGATTTAGAGCGACTGTTTCAATTTCTCGGCGATCGCCGCGTTTTAATCGCAGTCCTGGAACCGGGAACTTTTGCCCTGCGTTACGCTAACGCGGCATTTTGTCGCTTGGCCGGTTGGGAGGGAACGCCCTTGGTAACTCAATCTAATAACGGTTGGTTTGCAGAAACCGGCATCAGTCTGCTGGAACTGTTCGAGGATTGCGATGCCAAAACAGCAGAGCAATTGTACCGCCGTCACCTTTTGCACTGGGTATTTAAGCAATTTTATCAAATTGACCTCGACAGTTTGCGGGTGCTAGATGAACCTGTCACCGCGAGTGTAAAAAATTCCGAACACCGCGAACCCAAATTTATTGAATTTTGGCTGGGTTCGGAACAGTTGAAAATAACTCGACTTAACTCAAAAATTGATGAATTTGCGGATCTTCCCTTGAATTTAATGCCGGTGGCTGAACGGGAAGCTTGGCTGATGCAGCCGAATCAACTAGCAAATTTAGCCGATCGACTAAAGTTAGATAATTACCGCGTCGAAGGTTTGCTGCTGCTAGAAGGTTTCGATGTCACCGTGCAAGAGCAAATTCGGCGCCTGACTCAGTTATTGATCGATCGAGATTCCATGCTGCGGCCAGACAAATTTGAAAGAATCGATCGGTGTTTGCGATCGCTCTTTAATGCTGACGGCACTTTGCTAATGCGCCCCGACGGCGAACAGGTACAGCTATTAGTTGCTAAAGACGGCCAACATTTGCAGCCGGTTGTTTATTCAATGGACTCCCTAGAAGCTTCTCACTTTTTCAAGGCCACCGCAGCAAATCAAGTTTGGAACGTCCCAGACTTGCGCCGCGAGTGCCGCACCGAGTGCGATCGAACTTTGCGCAAAATGGGCACTCAATCGATGCTGCTAGTACCGCTGGTGGTCAAATCAGTCACCCGCGAGGGCAGCGGGCAGCGGATTTTGGGCGTGGTGGGCCTGTTGTGCGATCGGGCCAACCACTTCAACAACATTGACGCCCAACACGCCCAAGAACTCATTCCCGCCTTCATTGCAGCCCTGCGGCAAGCCATCCAGCAGCGGTTTACCCACATTAACAACATCCACCCCGCAGTCGAGTGGCGGTTCGCCCAAGAAGCAGAAAGGCGCAGTTGGGGACTTCCCCCAGAGACGATCGTATTTGCTGATGTTCATCCCCTGTACGGAATTTCCGACATTCGCGGTTCCAGCGACGAAAGAAACCGAGCCATTCAAACAGATTTGCTCGAACAATTCCGCTTGGGTTTAGCCATAGCCGATGCCGTTTGCGAAACACAAACTACCCACCTCGGCGAGCAACTGCGGCTCGACTTGCTCGACTACATCGAGCATTTAAAACAAAAAGTAACAGTCGATATGGAGGTGCGAGCAGCCGAGTATTTAAACGAGCGTTTAGAAGTGTATTTTGACTATTTTGTGCATTGCGGGCCCAGGGTTCAGGCAGCAGTTGAAGCTTACCGAGCCGCCTGTGAAAACGAACACAACTGCGTTTATCGCGATCGTACCCGCTACGATCGAATGCTAAACCTAATCGGCACAAAACTCCAAGAAACCTGGGCCCGCTGGCAAGAAAAAATGCAGCAAATTCTCCCCCACTACTGCGACATCGAATGCACCGACGGCATGGATCACATGATTTATGTAGGAAAGTCGATCGACCCCAAATTCAGCCAGTTTCACCTGCACAGTTTGCGTTACGAACAACTGCGGGCAATTTGCGACTGCGGCCGCACGGTTTTTCGCCTGCGGGCCGAGTCGCAAATCAACATGGAACTGGCGCATTTAGTGTTAGTGCAGAATACCACGATCGACATTTTTCACAACGAAAACACCGAAAAAATGTTCGATGTCAAAGGCACTCGCGACATCCGCTACGAACTCGTCAAAAAGCGGATCGAAAAAGCCGTTGACAAAGACGCACAAGAGCGCATTACCCAGTCAGGAATGTTAACGTTAGTTTATTCAACCGAAGACGAATGGGAAGAGTACCAACAATACTTGCGCTACTTATCTCGCGAAGGTTGGGTAGAGGCAAAAGTGCAGACCGGCATGGTAGAATCGCTGCAAGGAGTCAGCGGTTTAAAATTCGCCCGCGTCCGTATTTTGCCGGAGACGAAATCTCTTGCGGAATATCGCGAAGTTACAGTTGTCACCGATTGAAAACCATCCTCTAAATTCCTTGTTTAAGGCGAAGTGCATCTGCTCCCGTCCCCCCCTTTTTAAGGGGGCTTAGGGGGGAGCGAAAGCATTCTAGACTCACACACAAGACGGATCTTACACTTAAGATGTTTGTTGACACCAACCAGCACTGTCGCGTTTTCACTGAGTGTATGTTGCCTGTGATTGGTGACACCAAAATACAGGATCTAAATCACACCTAATCAAGATAAAGTAGTGTAAATTTACTGACAATTAGATATTAAATATTTTAAGTAAACTTATGTTAACATTATCAAAATACCAAATCGATTCCACTCTGCACGAAGGCATCGAAACAATAATCTATCGCGCACAAACAGCGACAGACGGACACGCAACAATCCTGAAAGTCCTCAAAGCCGAATATCCCACACTCGAAGCCATTACCAGGCTCAAACACGAATATCAAATCCGCCAAAATTTAGACAGCGAACAAATCGTCAAAGCCATCAGTCTCGAAACCTTTGACCACCGATTAGGACTGGTTTTAGAAGACTTTGGCGGCGAATCCCTCGCCCAACTTATAGAAAAAGAGACACTGAGTCCGCAAGCAAATTTAAACATCGCCATTCAAATAGTCAAAGCCCTACAATACCTGCATTTTCAGCACATCATCCACAAAGATATCAAACCCAGCAACATCATAATCAACTCCCAAACAAAACAAGTAAAACTCACCGACTTCGGCATTGCCACAAAACTCAACAAAGAAAACCCGCAATTCAACAATCCCAACTGCGTTGAAGGCACATTAGCCTATATGTCACCCGAACAAACCGGGAGAATGAACCGCACCCTCGACTACCGCACCGACTTTTATTCCCTCGGCATCACCTTGTATGAAATGCTGACCGGAAAATTGCCTTTCCCCAGCAACGACCCCTTAGAAATAGTTTACAGCCACATCGCACTTCAAGCAATAGAACCGCATCAAATCAATCCCGAAATCCCCGCCACCATCTCCGAGATTGTGATGAAATTGATGGCAAAAAACGCCGAAGACAGATATCAAAGTGCGGCAGGATTGTTAGCAGACTTAGAAACTTGTTTGCATCAGCTAGAAACCACAGGCGAAATAGCAGATTTCCTCCCCGGCAGCTTAGATATTCTCAGCCAACTGTTAATTCCCCAAAAATTGTATGGTAGAGAAAAACAAGTCAACGAACTATTAGCAGCATTTGAACGTGTAGGGGCGGGTTTAGCCAAAAATTTGTTAGAAAAACCAACAACCTCAGAACAAAACCCGCCCCCATCAGGAACCAGCGAACTAATGCTAGTCTCTGGTTACTCAGGCATCGGCAAATCAGCGGTAGTCAACGAAGTTAGCAAACCCATTACCAGGTCAAAAGGTTACTTCATCAGCGGCAAATTCGACCAATTCAAACGCAACATTCCCTATGCCTCATTAATCCAAGCATTTAACTCCTTGCTGCGGCAATTGCTAACAGAAAGTGCAGCTTCTTTAGAAATATGGCGCGCGAAAATATTAACAGCATTGGGCACAGACGCCCAAGTAATTGCCGAAGTAATTCCAGAACTTGAATTAATTATTGGCAAACAGCCAGGAGTGCCGGAAGTCGGCCCGACAGAAGCACAAAATCGCTTCAATCGGCTTTTTAAAGAATTTCTGCGCGTTTTCGCGCAAAAAGAACACCCGCTAGTCATATTTTTAGACGATTTGCAGTGGGCTGATTCAGCAACATTAAAATTAATGCAACTGCTGATTACTGACCCAGAACAGCAATATCTGTTACTCATTGGTGCTTATCGAGACAATGAAGTTAGCCCGACTCACCCGTTAATTCAGACTGTAGAAGAAATTGAAAAAACTGGTACGATTGTCAATAACATCGTGCTACAACCGCTGGATTTAGCAGATGTGACTGAGTTAGTCGCTGAAACACTTAACGATCGCACAGAAAAAGTCACAAATTTAGCAGAGTTGATTTCCAATAAAACGGGTGGAAATCCTTTTTTCTTGACGCAGTTACTCCAAGCACTTTATCAAGATCATCTTTTAAGTTTTGATTTTAATTCCAGTATAAATGAGGTAATTCAAGGCGGCTGGCATTGGAGTATCGATGAAATTCAAGCCATTGGAATAACTGATAAAAGTGTAGTAGAACTCGTAGCTTCTCGCATTGAAAAGCTCCCCGCTGCCACACAAGAAGTATTAAAATTAGCAGCTTGTGTGGGTGATACATTTGCTCTAGATGTGCTGTCTATTGTCAGCCAACAGTCGGCTAATGCTACAGCTACCGAACTTTATTCAGCTTTGCAATCCGGGTTAATTCTGCCCTTGAGCGATGCTTATCGCATCCCTTTGGTATTTACGCAAGCAGAAGCAGTTAATCTGACTTTTGACACGTCGCGGGTGGGATATCGATTTTTGCACGATCGCGTCCAGCAAGCCGCCTATTCGCTAATTCCCGAAGAGCAGAAGCAAGCTACCCATTTAAAAATCGGTCAATTACTATTACAGAATACTCCACGCGACAAGCTGGAAGAAAACATCTTTGATATTGTCAATCAGTTGAATGTCGGAATTGACACGATTAGCCAACAGTCAGAAAAAACCCAGTTGGCACAGTTAAATTTAACTGCTGGACGCAAGGCAAAAGCTGCTGCTGCTTATGAATCTGCTGTTAAGTATTTGCGAGTTGGTATGGGATTATTACCAGAGGATAGCTGGCAGAGTCAGTATGAATTAACGCTCTCTATCTACGAGTCAACAGCCGAAGCTGAATACTTAAATATCAAATTTGAAGAATCAAAAAAACTCATTGATATCATCCTGGCAAAAGCTAAAAATCTACTGGAAAAAGTAAATACTTACGAACTCTACATCCAGTCTTACACTGCTCAAAATAGGCTTGCAGAAGCACTAAATACAGGCCTGGAAGTGCTAAAAATTTTAGGCATTTCTTTTCCTCAAAACCCAAACACGCTAAACATTATGGCGGGACTGATTTACACAAAATTTAGTTTGGGAACTAAACGAGTTGAGGATTTAGCTAACTTGCCAGAAATGACCGATCCTAATAAACAAGCAATTATGCGGATTTTATCAGGGACTCTCAGCAGCGCTATTCAAACAAAGCCGCAACTGCTACCGCTGCTGACATTTATCATGATCCAGCACTGCGTTAAATATGGCAACTCACTTTATGCTAGTATCGCCTACGTTTATTATGGCGCGATTTTGTGCAGGCTAGGGGATATCAATTCGGGATACCAATTCGGCGAACTGGCAATTATGCTGTTAGATAAATCTCAATCCCGTTCGATCAAAAGTAAAGTTTATATAAATTTTTGTGCTTTAATCCAACATTGGAAATCCCACCTTAACTCAGTATTAGGCTATTTTATGGAAACTTTTAAAGCCGGGATGGAAACTGGAGACTTAGAATATGCAGGTTATGCTATATCCGATTATTGTAATTACCAACTATGGATGGGAGAGCCTCTATATCTGGTTGAACAGGAGACTGGTAAGTATGTGAAATTAATGCAGAAACTTCAATTACAAATGGCTGTACCGTATATAAGTATATTCAGGCAGACGGGCCTCAACTTGTGCGGAAAAGCTGTCGAACCATGCCATTTAGTCGGCGAGAGCTTTAATGAAGTTGAAACGCTCCCTGCTTTAATAGAAGCTAAAAGCTTTCTTTTAGTTTGTATGACTTATAACGCCAAAGCTCAGCTTAATTTTTTATTTAAAAACTACGTGGAAGCCTTGGATAATTCAAGGTTATTTGAAAAATATGAAGAAGCCGCCGCCGGATTTTATGTAGTTTCCATCAGCAACTTCTACTACTCTCTCAGTCTCCTCGCTTTGTTTCCCCAAACTGGCAAAGGTGAGCAAAAGCAATATCTTAAAAAAGTTATCCAGTTACAAAAAAAGATGAAAAAATGGGCCGAACACGCTCCTATGAACCACCAACATAAATATGATTTGGTAGAAGCCGAGAAAGCGCGAGTGTTAGGGCAGAATGAGCGAGCAATGGATTATTACGATCGCGCGATTGCCGGATCTCAAAAAAACAAATACACCCAAGACGAAGCATTAGCGTATGAATTAGCCGGAGAATTCTATGAATTTTTGGGCAAAAAAATAATCTCTCAAGCATACCTTACCAAAGCATATTATGCCTACATCCGCTGGGGATCTCTCGCCAAAGTTAAAGACTTAGAATTGAGATATACTTTCTTAGTCGCACAAACGCGCACAGCAGAAACCCGAAACCTCGATGTCACCAGCACTACCACGGGAAGCACTACCAGTAACGGTTTAGGTGATTTCTTAGATTTGAGGGCTTTTGTCAAAGCTTCCCAAGCGATTACCAGTGAAATTGTTCTAGAAAAGTTATTGACTAACTTAATTAATATTTTGTTGGAAAATGCGGCCGCTCAAAAAGTAGTGCTGCTGCTGCTGAAAAACGATGTGCTCTGCATTGAAGCTACTGGCACTTCTCTGAAGGCTCAAGTGACACTTTTACCGTCTATTCCAGTAGAAATTTTTCAAGATTTACCCGTGTCCTTAATTAATTACGTACACCGCAGTCAAAAGCATCTGGTTTTAGAGAATGCGACTGTCGCCGCACCTTTTAATGCGGATGTTTACATTCAGAAATATCAACCAAAATCAATCTTTTGTTTGCCGATTATTTATCAATCTCAGCGGCGCGGCATTATTTATCTGGAAAATGCTTTGACGGTAGGAGCTTTTACAGCCGAGAGGGTAGAAGTATTCAAAGTGTTAGTTTCTCAAGTTGCTATTGCCGTGGAAAATGCTGGTTTGTACGCGCGCGAACAAGAAAAATCTCAACAGTTAGAAAAATCTTTCAATGAACTGCAAGAGGCGCAACTGCAACTGATTCAAAGCGAAAAAATGTCTGCTTTGGGCAACTTGATTGCAGGGGTGGCTCACGAAATTAACAATCCGCTGGGTTTTATTGCGGGGAATGTGGATGCTGCTGCTGAGGCTAGCTTAGATTTGATTGATTACTTGCAACTTTACCAGGAAAAATTCCCGAATCCGGGAGATGAATTGGAGGATAAAGCATCGGACATTGATTTAGAATATTTGATGGAAGATTTGCCAAAAATGCTTTTATCTATGAAATCTGGTACAGATCGCATCCGCAATATTAGCACGTCTCTCCGCACTTTTTCCCGGGCTGATACTGCGAATAAGGTGTCGGCAAATATTCATGATGGCATCGACAGCACTTTGCTGATTTTGCAGTATCGCCTGAAGGCTAAAGATACTCGCCCCGCGATTAAAATTATTAAGGAATACGGATATATTCCGCCTGTTAAATGTTATTTTGGGCAACTGAATCAGGTGTTTATGAATTTGCTCAGCAATGCGATCGACTGTTTTGAGGAATCCAATGTGGGCCGCACTTATGCTGAAATTGAGGCTTTACCGAATACGATCGCCATTATCACCCATGTCTCGCAGGATAACAACAGCGTGGTGATTCGCATCAAAGATAACGGCCAAGGGATTTCGCCCCAGGTGCAGGCGAAAATATTTGACCATTTGTTTACTACCAAAGGAGTAGGAAAAGGTACGGGTTTGGGGCTGTCTATCAGCAGGCAAATTGTGGAAGAAACCCACGGCGGTAAGCTGATTTGCGAGTCTGTGTTGGGTGAAGGTACGGAATTTGCGATCGCACTTCCTCTGAATTAAGATTATGGAACTATGGCGTGTTTTGAAACCCGGAGATCCCCCCTAACCCCCCTTAATAAGGGGAGTAGGGGGTGGGACAAGAGCATTCAAAGTCCTCTTTTTAAGAGCATTCTCAAAGTCGACCCCTACTCCCCTTTTTAAGGGGGATTTAGGGGGATCTCCGGGGCAATCAAACACGCCCTCGGCGGTTGAAACCGCGTCTACACGAACGAAGTCTGCCTCCGCAGACTAAGAGTGGTTAACACATATATGAAAATTTGTCAATGCCTAATTATTTCAGAAAAAGTCCGCAGTTCACAGTCTGCATTCGGTAGTATCCGGTTACATTATTAGCTAAATGTAATAAGTGTATTTGATAGGAGTATTTCGAGTGAACGCTGCCGAACAAGCCAGAAATATAGAATTAGCTAGCAAAATTGCTGCGGTTGTTAATTTATTCAAGTCGGAATTCCCGGATGCAAAAGTCGATTTGAAACCTTGGATGAATGACGAGGATACTAGGGAACTTGTCGATCCAGAGTCGATCGACATTGGCTTCCATTTTCCCGGTAGAAGTCGCTTGCTGCAAAGCCGCAGCATCTTGATTCAAATCCGATTTTACCAAGATCCGGTCGAAGAATCTCGGCGGGCGATCGGGGTTGAGGCCGCAGGTTACGATCATACTGGTCAGCAGTGGCGCTTTTCTACTGTGGACAATTGGGGTTTTGTTGGTGCAACTGAGCCCGCTGCGGAGTCGGCCCAAAAGCTCAAACACTTTTGCCGCGAGATATTTGGTTTGTTTAATGGCTGAGAATAAGTTGTAAGTTCGGTGTAAGTCGGCGGTTGAAACCGCACGCCAAACAAACGATGTCCGCTTTCGGGCCGACTAAGAAATCAAGAATATTTAGGCGGGATTTGATTTTAGCTTTGAGTGTCGCAATTGTCGATCGACCTACAGCCCACTGCATAAACTGATTTGTAAGTTGTCGATCGCTTGCCAAACAAAGTATAGCGGTTGTCGCGCACTTGTTCGTACACGCGATCGCCCATCCACTTCATCCCCGGCATTGCCCGGTAAGCCGCCACAAACACCTCGCCAGCCGGCAATATCCGCCCGATTTCCTCCGCCGCATCGCTACCTTGCCACCGTTTTTCTGGATTGTCCGCATCTATCAAAATCATCCCCATTTCGCAATCGCCAGCAGTTATTCCAAACCCCTTTAATCCTTCTAAATCTTGCATGGAAATATACTCAAAATTCTGGCCTTGGTCTAGATTTTCAAGTAACTGCACCAAGGTAACGCAGAGATTGCAATTGCCGTCGTAAATTACGTTGTAATTCATTGTTAAATTAAGCTCAAATGTACTACCAATATTTTCTGTTAGTCCGAGAGTCCGACAGGGGTTAAAAACCCCTGTCTCATAGCGTAAGTCCTCTCAAAGAGGACTAAAAAGCAGCAAAGCGATTCCTGATTCCTAAACGTATTTAACCCGGATTTAGCATTAGTCGGTTTTAACCGACTTTCGCTTTGAGGCAGGGGTTTAAACCCCTGTCCGACTGCGGGATAATGCGTGGATAGTTGACACGGCGAAAGACTCCCTTGAGTGTACCTACCCGCAGCTAAGTATAACTTCTAGCGACAGGAATCTCGATCGCAAATTCCGTACCTTGACCCGGTGCGGAATTGCACTTCAGCCGCCCGCCGTGTTTTTCCACCACAATTTGATAGCTGATCGACAGCCCCAAACCAGTACCTTTCCCCGGTTCTTTCGTAGTAAAAAACGGATCGAACAACCTTTCGTGAACATCTGTCGGAATCCCCGGGCCGTTGTCAGCAATCCGAATCACAATATGAGAAGGATGCCGAATAGAATCATCAGAAACAGCAGAATCTGCCTGCATCAAAACATCCTGTTCATATTTTACCTCAGTACAAATCCGCAGCGTCGGCGAAGGACAAGAAGGAATAGGCGCCAGTTCCCCATCGCCCCACTGTCCGGTTTCCATTGCCTCTTCCAAAGCATCAATTGCATTGCCAATAATATTCATAAATACCTGATTCAACTGTCCGGCATAACACTGCACCCGGGGCAAATTGCCGAACTCTTTGAGCAGCACAATTTTCGGATGTCCTGCCGTTTCTTTGAACCTGTGCTGCAAAATCAACAAAGTGCTTTCAATCCCTTCGTGAATGTCAACCTGCTTTTGTTCCGCTTCGTCTAATCGCGAAAAATTCTTCAGCGATAGCACAATTTGGCGAATTCGCTCGGCTCCCATTTTCATTGATGTTAACAGTTTCGGCAAATCTTTTAGCAGAAATGTTAAATCTACCTCTTCTATCTCTTCTCGAATTGCCTCTGTTGGTTCCGGGTATTCCCGCTGGTAAAGTTGCAGCATTTTTAGCAAGTCTTGAAAGTAATCGTCAGCGTGCATGACGTTGCCGTAAATGAAGCTAACTGGATTGTTGATTTCGTGAGCGACGCCAGCGACTAATTGCCCCAAACTTACCATTTTTTCATTTTGAACCATCATGCTTTGAGTTTTATGCACGTCCCGCAGGGCTTTCGCCAATTCTTGATTTTTAGTCCTCAATTGACTTTCGGAAAGCCGCACCGCTTCTTCTGCTTGTTTCCGAGCGGTAATATCTTTGCGAATTGCTACATATTGATGGGGTTCTCCCCGAGAATTTAAGAAAGGTACAATCGTAGTATCCAACCAGAATAATGTGCCGTCTTTAGCTTGATTTTTCATTTCTCCCCGCCAAACATTTCCTTGGCGGATGGTTGACCAAAGCTGCTTGAAAAAATCGGCTGGGTGATAGCCGGAATTCACAAGTCTGTGAGTTTTGCCGAGCAGTTCTTCCCGAGAATATTTAAAGAGTTCGCAAAATTGGTCGTTGACATAGGTAATGGCGCCAAATTCGTCGGTATTCGAGACAATCGCCGATTGATCTAATGCAAATTTTTCAAATTCCAACTCTTTGAGAGTTTGGCGCAATTCTGCTTCGGCAAGTTTTCGATCGCTAATATCGGTAATCATCCGCAAAACCCCCGAAAATTCGCCCTCAGCGTCGAACATCGGCGTCGCTGAGACGATCGCCCACAAGTGAGAGCCATCTTTGCGAGTAAACTGAAAATCGTGGCGTTCGCGAATGCCTTGCCGCCTGCGCTGCACATAACTTTCGGCTATTTCCCGAGAGTCGTCGTCGATAAACTCAAATAGCGATCGCCCCAGCATTTCCTCCACAGTATACCCCAGCATTTGGGCCATCCGAGAGTTAGCAAAAGTCGTGATGCTGTCGGCGTCAAACATCCAAACGCCCTCCGAAGCCGTCTCAACAATGCAGCGGTAATAACTCTCGCTCTCCCTGATAGATTCAGTAGCTTGTTTGCGATCGGTAATATCAGTTTGCACCGCAATAAAACCTTCTAGTTCCCCAGTTTCTCGATAAATCGGGGCGATCGAAAGTGCCACCCAATAACCCTGTCCATCCTTCCTGTAATTGTAAATTTCCTGATTGAACGGCTCGCCGGCATCCAAAGCCGATCGCAGTTTAGCAATAGTTAGCGGGTCTGTTAGAGGGCCTTGCAGCACATCACCCGGTTTTTTTCCCAGCATTTCTGCCAGCACGTAACCGCTAATCCTAGTAAATCCTTCATTCACCCATTCTATGCAGCCTTCAGCATCAGTAATAATCACACCATTTTGCGTTTTTTGAGCCACGATGGCCAAGCGCGACAATTCTGTTTCTGTTTTTTTGCTTTCGGTAATATCTTGAGCAATACCCACAATGTACTTAGGCGCGCCAGAAGCGTCAAACAAAGGAACTTTTTTTGTGTGCAAAATCCGTTTTCCCCGGTGAGGAAGTTGGATGATTTGTTCTGGAAAATCCACCTCTTTTCTCGTTGCAAATACTTCTAAATCTTGTGCTTGCAAGTAATTACCCTGCTCTGCTTCCAACAAGTCAGCAGCATTATTTAATATCACTTCCTCGCTCGAATAGCCAAACAATTCTTCACTAGCAGTATTCCAATAAATAAATCTTTGTTCCACAGCATCTTTAATAAACACGCTAACCGGCAGATTTTGCAGTACCGCATTCAGAAAATCTTGAGTGTTTCGCAGCTTTTCCTCAGCTCGCTTCCGCTCAGTAATATCCAAAATCACTCCGTCGAGATACACAACCTGACACAGAGAATTTGCGATCGGCGAAACCACAGCAGACAACAATTCCTCAATTTCCCCTTGTCCCTCTTGTTTTCCTCTAGCCTCGTCTGCTTCGCAACAAACAGCTTGGCCTTTTTCGTAAACCCAGGTAATTTCGCCGTCTGCCCGCACAATGCGGTATTCAAGGATGTACGGAGTTCTGGTTGCTACACTTTTTAGGACAGCAGCATCCACATTTTTACGGTCTTGAGGATGGATGATGCTGGCAAAAGAACGGACGCGATCGTTGATAAAATCAGATGATGGATAGCCAAATATTTCTTGAACAGCCTCGCTCAAAAATACCATTGTCCGTGTTAATCCGCCCTCAGTGCCCGTACAGTCGCAGGTACAGCGGTATACAGCACCGGGAATATTAGCAACTAAATTTTTATATCGTTCTTCGCTGCTTAATAAAGATGAGCCATCTTCGTTATGGCGATCGCCATTCTTAAATTTAGAAGCATTGGAGGAAATTTGCATGATTTTTTCACTTGTGAGTGCGGGGGCAAGTGTTAGAGTAGATGGCTGTATAAAAAGTGAATTTAATTTGCGAAATAATTCGTTATCAACTAATATAGTACAAAATTACTTCTGCGAACATTCAGAAAATTTGATGGCGGCTAATAGGCAAAGCTAATGAAGGCTAGAGATGTAGAAGGCCCAAGGAAGTTCGGCAACGGATGCAAACGGATGCAAACGGATGTAACGGATGGATGTTCAGCTTCCGTAGCAGTGTACGGGATTTCACGGATGTAACGGATGGATGTGGAGGAAATAAGTCAAGCATGAAGATTTTTCCTACTCGGACACTCGGACACTCTCCCCCACTCCCCCTCGGACACTCCCCCACTCCCCCACTCTCGTTACAATAAGATAAGTTGCGTGCGATTCGTTTAGCCGAAATGAGTAAAAATACTCAGGGATGGCTAGTATGGCTTCCAAAGTCATAACAACTGGATATACATCTGGGTGTGGGTCATCTCAAGTCCCAGTCCGCAAGTGCAGCGGTAAAAGCATATCCCCTACCGGGCTAACTAGCAACTAACAAGGTAAAGCGGGGATAAAAGGCAGACTACTGGTAGCCGAAACTGGTAACTGTCGAGCAAGAGTTCATGTGTAGCAAAAGCAAAGATGTGTCTGAACCATCGTTATCTTAGATGGTCTAACGGCTCAATCAAGGATAAACCCGTTGAAAAAGACGGTAAAGACTGATTAAGACCAAGCCAAAAGGCAAGGATAGGGCATAGGCGATTGCCACTTCGACCTATAAGCACCGCCCATAAACCCGGTGGAGAGCATCACACTAAAAACTCAAAACAATGTGTATTTGGAACGAAGTAATTCTCGTATATTTCTGAAATCAACAATGACTTCCAGTAAGTAGCTAACGAACAATATACGAGAGAGGGATTGTATCAAAAGCCAACGCTCTGTTGTAATAACAGAGATATGCAGACAGATACACGGTAACTTCAAGGATAGGAACACCAGTAGCAATGAACAAGTCTAAAACGCAGGGCAACCTGACGGTGGAATGGAATCAAATCAATTGGCGAAAAGCTGAAAGATTGACATTCAAGTTGCAAAAACGTATCTATCGAGCAAGTGAGCGTGGCGATGTTAAAGCAGTTCGGAAGCTTCAAAAGACCTTGATTAATTCATGGTCTAATAAGGTATTAGCGGTACGACGGGTCACGCAAGATAATACTGGCAAACGTACAGCAGGTGTGGACGGTATTAAACTACTATCTCCGAAGCAACGAAATGAGCTAGTAAGTCAACTCAAAGCAACTGGAAAATCACAACCGACTCGTCGGGTAATGATACCAAAACCAGGAACAAATGAGTCTAGACCATTGGGCATACCTACTATGTACGACCGCGCCTTACAAGCCGTTGTGAAAACAGCACTTGAGCCAGAATGGGAAGCAAAATTCGAGCCAAACTCATATGGTTTTAGACCAGGTAGGTCGTGTCACGATGCGATTGGAGCTATCTTTGACAGTATCAGATACAAAGCCAAATATGTGCTAGACGCTGATATTGCCAAATGCGTGCGCCGTGGCAGTCAACACGGTATCCCCAATCTAATTGGGAGAGACTAAGAAGAATGTCTCTAAGTCAACCAACT
>NZ_JAUBVK010000030.1:0-87470 GCF_036705795.1 Microcoleus sp. ARI1-B5 | reverse complement strand
AACTGTCAACTGTCAACTGTCAACTGTCAACTGTCAACTGTCAACTGTCAACTGTCAACTGTCAACTGTCAACTGTCCCTATATGTCAATTCAAGTTTACGGAATTCCCAACTGCGGAACCTGCAAAAAAGCTTTCCAGTGGCTCCAAGATAGTGGTATTACTTACGAGTTCATTAACACAAAAGAACAGCCGCCCACTCGCGAAACCATTCAAAACTGGGTAGCTACTTTGGGTTTTCAACCAATGCGAAATACTTCCGGTCAATCTTACCGCGCGTTGGGCGACGACAAGAAAAAGTGGACTAGCGAACAGTGGGTGGAAGCATTTGCTAAGGATGCGATGCTGCTGAAACGTCCTCTTTTTGTCAAAGATGGAACCGCTGTTTTAGTAGGTTTCAAAGCCGAAATAATTAGAGAAAGATTAGGCATTTGAACCCACTAAATTCATCGATTTTTTCGCATAAACTTCATTTCACCGATATCATCAGTGAAACCCCAGCGTTTGTAAAATGGTATCATTTTCGGCAAACAGTTAAGAGACAAATTCTCCACGACTTGCAGTTGGGGATGATTTAAGACTGCATCCATCAACACCTTACCCAGTCCCGTCTTTCTGTATGTTGGGTGGACAATCACATCAAAAATCGTGCCTCTGTAGACAAAATCAGTCATGACGCGGGTAAAGCCAATTAGCCGATCGCCCTCATCGACCAAACCAACGATAACATCAGTGGCGGCCAGCATTTTCACCACATCCTCCCGCGTCCGCTTGTCGCACCAAAACTCGTTCTTGTACAAATCCATCAAGTCGGAAACCTGGCTGTCAGTCAAAGTTTCCACAATTCGGTAGTTATCCATTTTATCGGTCATACTCTACTTTACCGTAATCTAGTTTAATTGCGCGATCGGCTAAATCAAAATAGCGATCGTCGTGACTGATGACAAACACAGTTTTCCCCCGCTGCTTCAACTCCGGTAACAACTGCTTGTAAAAAATATCCCGAAAAAACGGGTCTTGATCCGAAGCCCATTCATCAAACAAATAAATCGGCCTATCTTCCAAATAAGCCGTCAGCAAAGCCAGCCGCTTTCGCTGTCCCTGAGACAAAGCCGTGGTTGACAAAACCCCATCTTTCACCTTAACTTTACGATCCAAATGAAACTCTTGCAGATATTCAGCCGCCTGATTGTCCAAATCGCGATTAGTCATTCCCAAAAGGCGATCGAACAAATAGAAATCCGAAAAAATCACCGAAAAATGCTGCCTGTACCATTCTCGATTCTCATCATTAATCGGCTGTCCATCTAGCAAAATATCTCCCGATTCAGGAATATACAAACCAGTGATTAACTTAGCCAAAGTAGACTTACCACTGCCATTTCCACCAATGATAAATACCAACTCACCCGCATGAAACTTCAAATTTAACTCACCCAAAATAAAATTGCTGTCTTCTTTTTCTCCCGGATAGCGGTGAGTTGCTCCCTGTAATTCAAGAGTCTGCCAATCAGCAGTTTCAACCATTTTTACCACAGAATTAATCTCAGCTTGACTTGCCAAAGCCAATCCCATTCTCTCAATCTTTTCCACCGAAGTATTAGCCCGAAAAATATCAGGCAATCTTTCCAAGATATTCTGAAAGGGAGACATTAAATACGTACTTGTCAAAATGTAAGCCGACAAAACAGGAGCAGAAATCGGCACAAATTTGGGCAAAGCAAACAATAGCAAACCTATCAACGTAAAAAACAGCAATTGCCCGACTCCAATCGCCACTGCTGCGGTATTCAGCGCCTGCAAATTGTAATTACGAGAATTAGCAGCGCTCACTTGCAATTCTTCGGCAAAAAACTCTTGGCGGCGCAAAGAGTGCAGTTTTAGTTCCTTAATTCCGTCAGTAATGCTGCGAAAATGCTTAAACAATACATCTTTTTCTTCTCTGGATAAATCGAAGAACTTCCGCATTTTATTGAGCAGCAGTTGTATAGTGCCAATCGTCACCGCCAGAAAAGCAAAAACAACCGCAAAAACTGCCCCAGAAAGCGTGCTTAAATAAGTCAAACATCCCACAACAATGGCGATATCAATGCACAGAAAAGGAATCACAAATATAGTATTGGAAAGCGTTTGCACATCATCAGTCAGAGTAGCCAGCAAGCGGCTAGCACCCAATTCTTCCAATTGCCGCAAAGGAGAAGACAAAATGCCCCGGCTCAAACTAAGTCGCAGGTTATAAACCGTTTCTTGAGAAAGGTAGATTAACAAAAACTGGGATACAAAGCCACTCAAAAGAGCCAAGATTGCTAATCCGGCAAAATACCAGACTAAATTACCATTGGAATTGTCGCTGATTGCCCGATTAATTAGGGAAATTAACCTAGCGCTGCAACCGCCACTGATTAAGCCTGTGAGTATGGCGATAGAAACATTTAACCAAGAAGCTTTTAACAGTAACCAAATTACATTCATTTAATTTTACTCTTAATTTAACTTGTGAAACTCAGGTGCCAACCAACCAAATCCCCGACTTCTTGGTAACAATCTCGATTACGACTGAATAAATTTGATGGCGAAGTCGGGCATCTTGATATTCGCATCCTTCAATAGGATTAATTTTCTTCTTGTGCTTCCGTTTCCTGGGTTTCAAATACTACTTTTACATAAATCTCACTCATCGACATTTGCACTCCCACCGAAGCAAAAGAAACTGTTGCTGTTTCTCCCTCATATTCCCTAAATAACCACTCATTCGAGTCAGTTTTAATATACTGTTCGACGAAAAACTCATATTGGCTCACTAATACATATTCCCGCAATTCAGGAATCGAGCGATAAAACCGAAACTTATCATCTTTATCGAAATTATTGGTAGACTTAGAAAGCACTTCCACAATGAGCATCGGATTGAGGATCTCATCACTGCGTCCCTCGTTGAAAACTGGCTCACCTTCAATAACCATCACATCCGGGTAAGTTCCCCGTCGGTACCTAGGAATCCACAACCGCAAACCGCTGATAAATACTTTTGCATTCTTCCCCCGCAAAGCAGTATGCAAACCAGCACAGATATTGCCTTTAATCTGGCTGCGATTAATCGTGCTGCCTGCCATTGGTAAAATTTCTCCATCGCGGTATTCATTTATAAACTCGGCAGTTTCTTCTAACTTTCGATACTCATCGGGAGTATAAAACTTGTTGGGCTGATTTTTTACTAGCATTTTTGCCTCATGAAGCACCGAAAAATTCACCGAATTAGCAATAAAACAAACATGATGTGCGTTGTCGTGCAAACTGCGGGCTTTTTCCAAATCGTCACCAGCTTCGATTGTTACCAGCGGATGCAAAATTACCTCGGTAAATCGAATCTTTCCATTCTTTTGTGCCATCTTGCCCGTCGCTGCATCCGAGTAAGAGACTACCCGAATCCCAGCACGAGCGCACAAAGCAAGATAGCTCAACATATGACAAGCTGACAGTGCCATCACCAACAAATCTTCGGGATTGTACAGAGAAGCATCGCCCCGGAAAGTCGGGTCTGCCGAACCCACAAATGGCGGCTTACCCTCAATATTTATGGCATACTCACGAGAATAAGCGTCGTAAGATGAAGTAGAACCTTGACTGGCACCAGTCCAAACAGTGTTGATGCGGTATACGTGTTCTTTAGTCATTCTCAATTACTCACTTTTATCTGCGTTTATCTGCGTTAATCAGCGCTTAAAAATCATAATTAACAGTATCAGGAGTTACGCAAGTGTCATAATTAGTAAGGTTGGTCAGAGCGTAAACTCTTGATTACCCGTTGATAATGAAAGTCTGACGCACCCTACAAGTCGATAGTCCCCAGTTAGCCTTAGTCCTAAGTATATCACAACAAAAAAGAAACGCCTAACTTCAAAAAGTTAGGCGCGTTTCAATATTTCAAAGCCAGGGAAACTTAATCCTGGCGAGACAAAAGATTCGATTCGATTTTCGCAGCAGAAATCGGCACAACGTGACTCAATGCCGATTGCAGCATGGGAGTTTTGGTAACAGAATCGTTTGCTAAGTTAAACAAAGGATTCGATAAAATACCGGCCAATGTTGTCGCTACTAAGGTGAGTACAACGCTGACCTGCAAAGGCCGCATTCCCTGAAGGTTCCAGCGAACTGCCGGATAATTTTTCACGGCGTCCGACATTTCTTGAGGTTCTTTTACTACCATCATCTTGACGACGCGGATGTAGTAGTAAATTGAAACTACGCTGGTAATTAATCCCAGGATAACTAAGCCGTAAAGTCCAGCTTGCCAGCCGGCCCAGAATAGATAAATTTTGCCGAAGAATCCAGCCAAGGGCGGAATTCCGCCGAGAGAAAGCAGGCAAATACTTAAGGCTAAAGTTAACAGCGGGTCTTTTTGATACAAACCGGAGTATTCGCTAATTTGGTCGGTTCCAGTCCGCAGGGAGAACAGGATGATGCAGGCGAATGCGCCTAGGTTCATGAACAGGTAAACCAACAGATAAAATATCATGCTGGAGTAACCGGCTTCTGTTCCTGCAATCAAACCCAGCATCACAAAACCGGCTTGGGCGATCGACGAATAAGCTAAAAGCCGCTTCATGCTAGTCTGGGCGAGGGCAACCACATTGCCCAACACCATGCTGAGTATGGCTAAGGCTGTGAATACGAAGTGCCACTGTGCGGTAAGTGCGGGGAAAGCAGTTGTTAGCAAGCGGATTGCTAGGGCAAAACCGGCTGCTTTGGAACCGACTGAAAGGAAGGCGACAACGGGTGTAGGCGAACCTTCGTAAACGTCGGGAGTCCACTGGTGGAAGGGAACTGCGGAGATTTTGAAGGCGATGCCGGCGATCGCAAAAACCAATGCAATCACCAAACCGAGAGATTCACCGTTATTAACAGTAGAAAGGTTAGCTGCGATCGCACTTAGCGTAGTTTGGCCGCCAGACAACCCGTACAGCAGCGAAATACCGTAGAGAAACACCGCCGAAGAAGATGCACCAATTAACAAATATTTCAAAGCAGCTTCATTGGAACGCGGATCGCGTTTTGTGTAACCCGTCAGCAAATAAGACGAGATACTCAGAGTTTCCAACGAAATAAAAATCATCACCAATTCATCAGCGCCGGAAAGGAACATTCCCCCCAAAGTAGCCGACAGCAAAATGCCGATAAATTCCGCTAAAGCAGTACCCGTTTGCAGTACGTAGCGCACGGATATCAAAATAGTGACAGCCGCAGCCAAAGCGATAATTCCGCGAAACACTAAACTCAAGGCATCGCTGTTAAAACCGCCCAGAAACGAGATAGTGTTAGCGTTATCCCACTGCAAACACAAGGCAGCGACGGCGGCCAGCAAACCCGCAACGGCAGCGTAGGGAGTCCAACCCGAGGAACTGCGGCCTACGATTAAATCGCCGACGAGAACCACCAAGAGGGTGATGATGACAATTCCCTCGGGCAAGATAGTTCCAGCATTTAGCTGGGCTGCAAGAGTAGCAAAATCCATATTTTCAGGCAGGTTGGGTAATACAGGCCCAAAAGGCCGTAATGGGCAGTTAGCTCGTAAAAATTCTTTACCAAACTGGATTGTAGCTGATTACAGCTTCGCAAGCCCAGTTTTGCGGTGTTTGTTGCCGGGGAGCAAGACGGGGAGTTGGCGGGAGTCGGCGGGAGTCGGCGGGGAGTTGGCGGGAGTCGGCGGGGAGTTGGCGGGAGTTGGCGGGAGTCGGCGGGGAGTTGGAGGGGAGTTGGCGGAGAGTTGGCGGTTGAAACCAGGTTTATACAAACAATGTCTGCCTCCGCAGACTGAAGAATTTAGAGGTAATATCATGTCCTAAGAGAACTACCATCATCAGATGGGTTCGATCGTTTGGACTTTACTCAACCGTTATGGATGCGGACTCGCATTCCAAACGATCGAACCTCAATCTGCCACAATATAAAAAATCCCACCAATCTCTCGGCATGACTGACTCGCTAAGTGCCTACAAACAGCAGATTCTGAATGACTTTAACAACCGCCCGGATTACGAAAATGAATTTCACAAACGGGCTGCAACTCGGTTAGTAGAATTGGCCCAATTGCGCTCGGGCCAGCAAGTTCTAGATATCGCCACCGGAACGGGTTTAGCGGCGATTGCGGCGGCGCAGGTTGTTGGGCCCGAGGGCAGTGTTTTGGGAACTGATTTTGCTGCGGGAATGTTGCGGCAAGCGAGGAAAAAAGTTGCAGATTTAGGGCTGACGAATATCGAGTTTGCGGAAGCAGACGCCGACGAACAAGAATTTCACGAAAGCCAATTTGATGCAATTTTGTGTTCCAGTGCGATCGTCTATCTGACAAATATTCCCCAAGCCCTCGGTCAATGGTACAATGCTCTGAAACCGGGCGGAATAATCGCCTTTTCCTGTCTGGCAGAAACCTCTCCAACTGCATCTGTATTGTTTCGGAAAGTCGTACAGCGATACGGCATTACCATCCCGAATCCCAACGAGTTACTGGGGACGCACGAGAAGTGCTGCCAAATTTTGCGATCGATCGGGTTTGAGGATATTAAAATTACGAACGAGCAATTTGGCTTCTACTTGCAAGATGCAGAAGCAGCTTGGAATGGCAACGCAAACAGCGCATTCGGACTTCAGGGAGTGCCACGGTCAGACCAGCAATGGGAACAGTGCAAACAAGACTATTTTACCGCAGTAAATGCAGTCTCAAGCGCACAAGACTTTTGGAACGATGTCACAATGTTTTTTGTAGTTGCCTGCAAATCTTTATGCACCCCATAATTGGTTTGATCGTTCGGACTTTAGTCCTCAGATGATGTCGGATAATTGACCGCACTTGCAATCATCCAAAAAAATTGTGTGAAATATCAAGCTAAAAAAAGAGGAAAAAATTATGCCTGCAATTCAACCGCTCGTAGATAGTATTTGCGTCGCAGCTTCATGTGTTGGCAATGCTGGGGATGTTGAATACAGAGGCGTGCATACAGCAACTAGGGAAGTAATTTTTCACAAGCGCCCCATGCCAAATGGCACGAAGGAACTCGCAGAATTTTTAGCAATTGTTCACGCCCTGGCTCATCTCAACAATCAAAGTAGCAACACAGCTATTTATTCCGCTTCTGAAACAGCGCTCCTGTGGGTGAGAGGCAAGAGTGTGCGAACAAACTTGGATAGAAATGAAAATAACCAAGAGATATTTAACTTAATTGAAAGGGCATTAATTTGGTTGGCAAATAAAGATTACGCTAATCCCATTTTGAAGTGGAATACTTCATTGTGGGGCAAAATCCCTGCTAATTGCGATGGGGAACGCCAATCGAGCGATCGCTGCCAACAGACCGCCCGACAACTGAAAACAATTGAAACACGACCGAATATTGCTATTTCGGGAAAAACTTACCCAGTCAAAGAGCGCTTGAACAAGGCCGGACTGAGTTGGAACGGTAAGGCATGGACAGGAGCTTTGCCGATCGATAAAATTGACGAATTGAAGCAGTTATGCTGTCATTATGACCTCCAGTATACGATTAAAGGCGATGGATTTAAAGAGTCCAGACTTGCCAGAGGTGCCCGCCCCCTTCCGAGTTCCCAGGTGGCAGCCGTAATGGGAGAAGGAAAGTTGCAATGGGAAGTTGCAGAGACTTTGGATGTTGAAAATTTGCGGCACCGCCAACACAAATATCACGATCGCACATAGAAAAATCGCCCGCCAAGGTCGATCGCACAAATTTTTTCGCTTCACCCCTTGACACTGACGCCACGTTAGGCTTTTACGATTAATTCATTCAGCGATCGACTCTGAACCGAAAGGAGGAAAGGTATGCCACCCTTGGCGATGAAAGTGGGCGATTTGGCAAAACAAACAGGCGTGTCCGTGCGGACACTGCATTACTACGACGAAATCGGTTTACTCTCGCCGTCACGGGTCGGCCGCTTTGCTTCTGGGAATCAATCATTCTTCCGGCGTTGGTCGCCGATATGATTTTGCAAGCGGCAGCGCTGCGGTTCAATCCGGGTAAACACCCACTGCCGCTTGAGATTTTCGGCATCTTGCTCTGGCGTGTATTCTTCATCGGCGGCCTCTTCGTCTTCTAGCTCTTGATAACGTTCCGCAAGAATTTCGGTTTTGTGCGCCACCAAGTAATGCCGGCTGCTCCAAGTGCGATCGCGCAACTCAATAAAAAGGAGAATGCAAAGGGATGCAAGTGCATTAAAACTGGAATTTTATAGTCTTGGACTGTCTGGAATACTTTGTCTGTGCCGCTTGATGCTGCAATTCCTCCGGCCGCTAAACCTACGCCGATCGCCTGAATTTTGCTCTCTAGGCGATCGTTCTTGGCTTGTTCTATTTCTACTATGCCGCGGATTGAGGCTGCAACAGCTATAGCGTTCCTCCGATCAATTGTCAACTTTTTCTGTTCTCTCTCTTCTCTTCCTTTGCGCATGAAAGCGCCTTCGCGGTTCGTATAAAAAAAATATTCACAAATCCTGTAAGGATTGCTATATTGTCAAGCCTTCAAATCAGAAAACCAAATAGAAACCTCAGCATCGGGATTTTCTGGTAGCCTAGTCCATCCAGTCGATTGGGCAAATCTCTGCTTGAGTAGCGCCAGTTGCTTTTCATTGTGCTCCAAAGCTTTAGATACCACAAGTATCACTCTCAAATCTTGCGATGTTGTAATTTTAATCTTAGCCTCTTCACTGTCAACTATTTGGAGTGTAAGGATTCTATGTTTCGTTTGCAGCCACGAGCCAAAACGCAATTCATCGGTATCTTTAGTTAAAACGACAACATCTTTAGGTGATTTAACAGCAGAGTTTATCTGACTCACTACCGATTTAACATTAACTTTTGACAAAATATCGACATAGAGAAAATTCTCTGTTGTTACGTAATTTTTCCGCAACATTATAGCCTGAGTCAAATCAGCTATATAATTGAGCGGGGGCAGCAATAAAAAGAATACCAATACAATAGATAATACAATTTTTGACAGGAGAGATTTTTCATGATTTGAAATTGTGTGAAGGTAGGAAGAAATAACAAACAATACAGTAAGTATAAAGAAAGGATTGCTGTAACGACCGATGCCTGCCATTAATAGATTGATTCCTGTTTTATAAGATATATATGCAATCAATATAAAAGGAATCGATGTAACGCAGCCCCAAAGAATAATAAGTTTTTTATTGTATATATTTTTTCTAGCAGAGTCTGCCACAAACCAAAAACCTGCTAAGGTTCCTGCAATACCTGCAACTATTTTAAAGGTTTCTGTTTTCCGTGAAATATCTAAGGTAAATAACTGTTTAACAATTTTGCTTGTAAACGTCAACAGCCTGCCTTCAGTAAAAATTTCTGAATTGAATAGACCTAAACCTGGAGCTGCTATTAAACTTAATAATAAACGAATTCCTCTTGTAGAAGGCGACGCCACAGGAATAGCAGCTTTAAATTGGTCTACAGCACTATTGAATCCAGAAAGTGAATGGTGGATAGCATTGAGGCCCATTACGGGCAATAAGGTGAATACCGTACAAACTGTTAACAGGATAAAACGGTTTTTTAAGGTATATTGTTTGCTGAAAAACCCTAAAAATACAGCTAGATATGCGAGAATTCCTAGAGAAACTAAAAAAGCAGAGTATTTTAACCAGTAAACTCCTCCTAAAAGTAGACCTAGTAGAGCTGAATGAATGAGAAGGCGGCTGTTAAATTTATTGCCTGAGTCTAAAATTGAGCAAAGATACATTGCGTACAGTAATACCCAAGGCATGACTGCCCAAGGAATCACATCTCCTGCTGTACAAACCAATAACGAGCCAATTTCTATATAATAAATAGATAATAGCACAGCTAGAATTATTTTTAATTTCGGGTCGGAGGTGAGAGTATCTATTACCTTTATCCACCCCAAGCCGCCTGAAACAAACAAAAAGTATGCGGTTGTTCTGACGGCAATTCCTAAAGGCAAGCCGAGGGCAATTAAAGGTAAAAATGCGAAGGTAACGCCGGGGGCGTGCCAGACTATCCAGGTTTGTATATCTTGGGATATATCTTTTGGATTTACTGCCACGACTGAGTTAATTAAATTAGAGACTCCGCTTAACCACTGGTTAATTCCTTTCAGTTGAGGTACGGGATCGTACTCTATTCGGTAAGGAAAAACAGAGGCGGTCGCAAAAAATACAGTTACAATAAATAGAAATATTAAGTAGGGCGCTAATCGCTGATAACGAGAATTTGTTAAATTCATATTACAGTTTTACTTGTGGAAAACTAAACTATAAGTCACCTGTACAAATACCGGCGATAAATGTGATATTTCTTAATAGTTATTGATATTTGGGCTGGTAGGTATGTTCGCCAGCAACAGGTGGGAGTGTTGGGTGGGGCGATCGCAGGATGATTAGACGATCGCGCTTGTTGTAAATCGATCGCGCTGCGCTATCATTCGGATCTCAGCGGATTTGATATCAATGATTTTTTGGAGAAGGTCGATCGCCCGTATGTTCGCAATTAGCCGGGGCGATCGACTTTTTTACCTAATTTTTCGGTTTTGTGCGCCACCAAGTAATGCCGGCTGCTCCAAGTGCGATCGCGCAACTCAACAAAAAGGAGAATGCAAAGGGATGCAAGTGCATTAAAACTGGGATGTGATGGTTTTGGACTGTCTCGAAGAGTTTTTCTGTACCGCTGGATGCTGCGATTCCTCCGGCTGCTAAACCGACGCCGATCGCCTGTACTGTGCTCTCTAGGCGATCGTCCCGATTTTTCTCTGCTATCTCGCTGGTGCGGAGTGCGATCTGGTTTGTGCGATCGCTCTTGGCTTGTTCTATTTCTACTATGCCGCGGATGGAGGCGATCGCCTGGTCGATTAAGTCTGTTCCGTGGCGGAAATATCCTAAATCTGCTGCAATTTGCGATCGGATATACGGAGCTATTTTTATACGGAAGTTATTTAAAATAGATAGTTCTTCCTTATCGATTCCTAGTATATCACATATTTTCTGCAAAATATCACTGTAATTGTAAATATTTATCGCAATTGTATTGTCATAATCTTCTAGTTTCCGCAGCAACCCAGTATATAACAAAGCTTTGCGGAGAAGCACTTTTAGCTGTTCCTTAAAACTCTGCAATTTTTCCGGTTGCAATGAAATTCTCCCCTCGGTGAGTTGCTGCTGCAAATACTCTATATCTTGCTCTATTTCAGTGTATTCGCGATCGAGTTCGCTGTAAATCAGGCGGCTGTCTTGAAAAGCTTTGATGATTTTGTTGCGGTAAAAAAACAGGTCGAATATTTCTTCCTGAAAAGTGTTAAAATCCTTGTCGGTTTGTTTGTCAGCAAGCAGCCAGACAAGCAGGTGGCGGTAATTTGCTATATCGGTAATTGAACCATATTCAAAAATTGGACTACCAAATACTTTACCCAAACGGTAGAATGGAGGTAGTGAATAGCCTTGGAATAAAGCATCGCGGCATTTATCGGCGAGGGGTTTGAGGGAATCTAAATTATCTGAGGAGTTTTCAGGAAGCCATGCAGTGATTAGGAGAGTTTGACCTAAAAAATTGTCATCGCCATCGATAAGTAAGGCTTGATTTGGGTTAAATTTCTGGATTAAATCAACATCTACATTATCAGCCGTGCCATCTTCCGGGCAACCTATATTTAACCATAAAGCATAGCTGTCTTGAATTTGTAGCGGTTGGGCAAAACCTTCTATGGGTGGATTGCTGTTGAATTTTAGTGCGACATTTGGCAGCAAATCCTCGCGGTAGCTGCGAGAATTTGGCTGGAAAACTAGATTTGGTGTTAGCTTTTTATCGGTGAAGTTGGCGAGGATATTGTCGCAGTGTTTCCACAGAGGATTATTGCTGCCCTGACTGTCATCGTGCAGTTGGAAAGCGTATAGATAAACATTGGGGGCAGAAATTTTATCGCTCATCTTATTGGCGCGGTGGCTGTGAATTGGGAAGGCGTTTTTTGAGGTTTTCGGGTAATTCTGGATAGCGATTTGATAGCCTTGGTTCTTGCTGTTCTTTTTTGGTGGGTTGTGGGTCTGGCTTTCTAGCCATTAAATTGATCTCATCTGTTATTTTAGGATAGTCTGCACACCAATTGCCAATGGCATCAGCTACTTCCTTGTTGGATGAATCCGCCATCTGGGATATCGTATTGCTGAGATTTTCTAAAGCATCAACCGCCCCGAATTGTTCAAATATTTCGGGTTTGGTTTCAAAGACTTTTAGGAAACCTGAAATAAATTCTTCGTCTGTCATGGTTAATTTGTCCTTTAATTAAATTTAGGGGCGGGTTTTTGGGATTTGTGGTGTGGTTTCACAGACTGTCGCGAAGGGCCCCTACAGGAATTATATCTATTTTATGCAGGATCAAATCACCCATTTCAACAAATTTGTAGGGGCGGGTTCGCCGAGATTTATGAATCAAAACCAACCAACTCATAAACCCGCCCCCACCCCATCAACCAACTCATAAACCCGCCCCCACCACACGATGAGGCCGGGGCGGGTTTTGGGGATTTACGGTGTGGTTTCAAAAACATCGGCGAACCCGCCCCTACAGCAATTATATCTATTTTATGCAGGATTAAATCACCCATTTCGATAAATTTGTAGGGGCGGGTTCGCCGAAATTTATGAATCTAAACCAACCAACTAATAAACCCGCCCCCACCCATGCAAAAACTCAAGTCAAAGAAACCGGGTTTCTTGCGAGAAATCTCAAGTAAAACCGAAAATCTCCGAAGAAACCCGGTTTCTGATACCCACGCTTATTGCCCAACTGCACAGAAAGCCGCCCAATACATAGGGGATTTATAAGGTTGATAATCCTGTTTGTAACCGCGACTGTATCTGTTTTGAATTTTCTCCTTGTGTTCGCTACTCAGCAACTCCGAGGCTGCTACCCATTTTAGCAAATCTCCTACACTTAAATCCCGCAGCCACAACTGAGACTCGCGCAACGCAATCGCCACAGGAGGCAGACTTTCTGAACGCAAAAGCTCATAAAATTTTATCATTAAAATCGCGGTAGATACGTCATTGACAGCCCACAAAGTGCTGAGTACACTCGTCGCCCCGGCATAGAAAAAACCGCTAGTCAATCCGATATATTCATCTGTGGTATTCCTGGCATCGGTTAACCCAGTTTCGCAGGCAGAAAGGGCTACTAAACGGCACTTACTTAACTGCAAATCAAAGATTTCTGTCAGCGTCAGGCATTTTGCGATGTGGAAGGTTTCGCCTCGGCGGGAACGGATATAACGCCTTTCCTCGGAGGGAACCCCCCCCAGCCCCCCCTTGCTAAGGGGGGGAGTTTCTTTACCTTGTATCTCGCCACTTATTAAGGATAAATCTTCTCCTGTCTCGCCACTTACCAAGGGGAAATCCTCTCTTGTCTCTCCCCTTAGCAAGGGGGGATTAAGGGGGGTTACTTTTGCACCGGCTAGGATTAATGCGGATTTTTCGGGATTGAGAAAGTCGAAAAAGCCGTGACAGGAAAAGTGGGCAATGTCGGCATTTTGCAAGCTGGCAATTTGTTGCAGCAATCCTGTTTTGCTGGCGTTTGGCCGACTCAATATTTCGGCGGGATTGAAGGATTTGGCAATGGCTTCGACTTCGATGTCGGTGAAGTCTAAATCTTCTGTGGGGTTTTGGATGGCAAAAAATCTGCTGGGTGATGAGTCTTCGACAGTCAGATTTTCCCGCTGAGATAATTGCAACAGTTGGCAACTGGGTGTGTATCTCACGCCGCCTGAAAAAAGTTCGAGAAGACATCCAGTTTCTACGGTTTTGTCGGATTTTTGTCGGCTGCTGGTGAGGGCGTGTAGGGGGAATAGGTGCAAGTATCGGAAGGGAACTAATATTAATTTTTGGCAGTTTTCGGGGAGGCGAGAAATTATTTCGTCGATGTGCAGAATCTGGGCTAATTTTTCCAGGCGGGTTTCTAGTCGATTTCCCCAGTTGTCGGTTTCCTAGTCGGTGTAGTCATCGATATATTCCTGCTGAAATTCTTCTAATGCTTGCAAGTCTTGATAGGAAGATTCCCAGACATCGGGTGTGGTGGAGTCGCGGGTAATGATGAAAACTTTAAAGTTGTTGTAGGTAATGTACCATTCCAAAATTGCCTCATTTTCAGCTAGCAGGCTGCGAATTTCTGCAAAACTCATCCGCTGTACTCGATCGGGGAGGCTGCGGGCTTTGTGAAACAATTCTACGAGGTTTCGGGTTTTGCTGCGTTCGACATATTCTAGGGCGGCGGTGGAGTTTTCCATTTCTAGGCTAATTTTTACCATTATTTTATAAAGTTTATTCCATTGTTCTGCTAATTTCTGTCTGTCTTTTTCACCACCGATAATAATATCACTCCGTATTGATTCGACTGTCTCAATGACAGCATTAAAGGTATTGTAAGCTGTTGGAATTTGATAATTATCCCAGTAGGCAAGTCCCAGATTAAATAAGGTTTCAGCATAATTGATCGGAAATGCCTCGCGGGTGTAAATTGACAAAGCTGCTTGATAAGCGGAAATCGCCATTTCGAGATTATCCGCTGTTTTGCCTCTGATTTTGTTGCGGTAGGCATTCGCCAAATTATTTTGACTCCTTGCCCATTCAAAAGGAAATGCCTCACGAGTGTAAACCTTTAATGATTCCCGATAAAATCCGATCGCTCTTTCAAGATTCTCCGCTTTTTCTCCTCTGATTCTGTAGAGGTAGACATTCGCTAAATTATTTTGAGTATTGGCCCATTCAAAGGGAAATGCCTCGCGGGTATAAACCTCTAATGATTCCTGAAAAGTGGCGAGCGCTTTTTCGAGATTCTCCGCTTTTTCTCCTCTGATTCTGTCGCGGTAGGCATTCGCCAAATTATTTTGATTCCCGGCCCACTCTTTTGGATATTCCTCGCGGATGTAAACTTCCAATGATTCCTCATAAGTAGCTATCGCTTTTTCGAGATTATCTGCTTTTTCCCCTCTGATTCTGTTGCTGTAGGTCGCCGCCAAATTATTTTGACTCCTTGCCCATTCAAAGGGAAATGCCTCGCGAGTGTAAACCTCTAATGATTCCTGATAAAATCCGATCGCTTTTTCGAGATTCTCCGCTTTTTCGCCCATGATTCTGTCGTTGTAGGAAATCCCCAAATTATTTTTAGCCGTTGCCCATTCAAAGGGAAATGCCTCGCGGCTCCAAACCTCTAATGATTCCTGATAAAATGCGATCGAGATTTCTAGATTATCAGATTTTTCGCCGATGATTCTGTTGCGGTAGGCAACCGCCAAATTATTTTGAGTCATTGCCCAATTTTCAGGAAATGCTTCGCGGGTGTAAACTTGTAACGATGCTTGATAAGTGGCAATCGCTTTTTCGAGATTCTCCGCTTTTTTCCCTCTGATTCTGTCGTTATAGGCAATCCCCAAATTATTGTTAGTTTCTGCCCAATTCTCAGCATATTCTTGACGGGTAAAAACTGTCATTGCAACTTCATAACCTGCAATGGCAATTTCCAAATTACTCGCCCTGCTGCCTAAAGAAAAGTCCGCCATTGCATTACTGAAATTCCCAACGACTCCTATTATATAAATTTGTTTTTTTTTATCTAAATATGGTAAATTTTCTCTCGCCCAATTTTGCAAAACCGCAGCCAAATTATCATTAATCAAGTTGAGATTATCCCGCAGCAGGGAATAAATTACATTACGATCGCCCTGGCTATCTTGCGTAGCCTGCAATACTTCCATTAAGAATTCGATGTAAGTAGAGGGTGACGATTTATTTATAAGTGTATTATTGTAAATACCTAGGAGATACCTTGCAATAGTCATTAAAGAATTAGCATCATCCAGGTTGTTAAAACTTCTCAGATCATTTGCCCTCTCTAGCATTACCTGCACCAACCCCACATCAACTAACTCGGAGTTTGCCTGCAAAATTTGGCTTTCCTCTCCGTTGATGCAATCTAGTAGCGATCGAATCAGATTGAGATAAGCTTGGCGGCGTTCTTCGTTCATCGCTGACAACCCATGTTTTTATAATTTTACATTCTTTGTGGGGTAAAAACAAGGGGAAAACCCGACTTTCTGAATCGTCTGGAGTAGGTGGAGTGTGTGTCATAAGCTGCTACGCAACTATGTCGTATAATATAGAGACAAGATAAGTAAGCGATCGCGCCTAATAATAAATCTATTCGCAATGGGCGCAACCTCATTCAAAAACATCTGGATAATTTGCGATCGTGCAAAAAACAAGAGGAAACTAAAATGATTTCACAAACTTTAGTAGAAATTGAACGTTCTATTAGTTCCCTGTCCGTAGAAGAACAACTTTGGCTGCTGGAACGTATCGCTTGCCGAGTACGAGAGAAAACTCACATAGCTAATAAACTCGCTAATGCTAAATCCCTGGAGGCAGAGATAGCCGAGATGGCAAGCGATCCAGAGATTCAAGTTGAAATTGCTGCGATCGATCGAGAGTTCATTGTGGCAGAAATGGATGGTTTAGAAGCGCTATGAGCATTCAGCGAGGGAAAATTTATTTTGTCAATCTTAACCCAGTTCATGGAAGAGAACAAGCTGGAATGCGACCTGTTTTGGTGCTTTCCATTGATACTATTAACCAGTCACCCTTAGTTGTTACTGTCATTGTAGGCACTAAAGGAACTAATATTCACCGCGAATATAGAACCAATGTGCGTGTTTCTGCGTCTGAAAGTGGCTTGCTAATAGAAACTGTTTTCCTCTGTTTTCAGATTCGATCTTTGGATAAAGAGCGATTTTCTACGGATTCAGCAGGGGAACTTTCCGCAGAAAAAATGTTAGAAGTTGAATCGGCGGTTCGTTACTGTTTTGGTTTATAGCTCAACACAGTTCAGTTAACGCCGTAGAGTTGCTCGAATTGATCTCGTAACTGAGTTAAAATAGTCTGGAGCTTATTGTTGACGTTCATATTGGTTGTGGTGGATGCTGGAAGGGCGATCGGGCTTGTCAATCTATCTACAGAGTATAGTCTCAATGTACAAAACTCGGCACTTCACCCCGCACTCTTCAACCGGCGTCCGGCGGGTTTCGTATGTGTAGACGCGGTTTCAACCGCCGTATCAACCGCCGAAAAAACCCCGAACTCTTCAACCGGCGTCCGGCGGGTTTCGTATGTGTAGACGCGGTTTCAACCGCCGTCTCAACCGCCGTCTCAACCGTGCAATCTTCTACCCGCGCAGGCGGGTTTCGTATGTGTAGACGCGGTTTCAACCGCCGTCTCAACCGCCGTCTCAACCCCCGTCTCAACCGCCGAAAAAACCCCGAATCATCTGCGAGAAATATCCCAACATTCTCGCGCAATCTCCCAATCTTCCTGAGTGTGAATCACCAAAACTCGCACCGCAGAATCAACCGCCGCAATATCATCATCAACCGGCGAATTCAAATTCTTCTCCCCATCCAGCCTTAACCCAATAAACCCAAAAGCTTCGCAAGCCGCAGCCCTGACAACAGCCGAATTTTCCCCAACACCCGCAGTAAAAATCAAAGCATCCAACCCGCCCAAACTCGCCAACATCGCCCCGATACCGGCCCGCAAACGGTGCACGTAAATATCCAAAGCAAGTTGAGCCCGAGAATTGCCATTTGCGATCGCCTCTCCAACCTGCCGCATATCGCTAGAAACCCCAGAAATCCCCTTCAAACCAGAATTCCGATTCAGAATATTATCTAGTTCCTCAGCAGTAAAGTGCGATCGCCTTAACAGATGAATTATGATACCAGGATCGATCGCACCCGATCGACTCCCCATCATCAAACCATCCAAAGGAGTAAAACCCATAGTAGTGTCAACACTCCGGCCGCCGCGAACCGCCGCCAGAGAGCACCCGTTGCCCAAATGACAGGTAATCAGGCGCAAATCGGCAGAAGCGCGGTTCAGAATTTCAGCCGCCCTGCGAGCGCAATATTGATGGCTAATGCCGTGAAAACCGTAGCGGCGAATCCCGTTTTCCAGCCATTCGTAGGGGCCGGGATAAACATACGCAGCGGGCGGCAAATCCGAGTGAAAAGCTGTATCAAAAACTGCGACTTGCGGCACATTTCCGAGGATTTTCTCAATTGCTTCGATACCTTCCAAGTTAACCGGATTGTGGACGGGAGCAAACTCAGATAAACGGGAAATTTCCTGTTTTACTTCGGGCGAAATCAGCGTACTTTGCTGATAGTTTTGCCCGCCGTGAACGACGCGGTGGCCGACAATATCAATTTCGTTTAAACTCTTAATAACTTGAGTTTTCCCCTGCCGCAGAGTCTCCAGCATTCGAGCGATCGCCCCGGCGCGAGAATCTGAGGCGAATTCTTCCTCAAGCGTATGCCCAGCAGCAGTTTTGACCTGCAACTCCCCCGCACCTCCGCGGTGAGTCCAGTCTATTTTTGCTTCCCAGAGAGGTTCGGGCGGGCGATCGGCAATGGGGTCATTTAGTTCGTAAAAGCAGCTTTTGTGACTGCTAGAACCTGCGTTTAAAACTAAGATTTTCATGGTAATGGGTAATAGGTAATTGGTAATTGGTAATTGGTAATTGGTAATTGGTAATTGGTAATTGGTAATTCAGGGCTTACGCACTCCGATCTCAGAAACCGGGTTTTTACCTTTTCTGTCGGTGGTAACCAAGTATTTTGTTAAAAAACCCGGTTTCTGGCTACCCGTATTGATTGTTAGCTGTGAACTCATGACAATTTTATTAAGAAACTTATCAAAATGTTAAGTATTAATGCAATCTGTAGCCAAGCGTTGCAGTAGTTTGATATACCTTCATCATCAGATTTTCATTGACTAAAGTTTAAGGAGCCGATCGATGTTTACACCAATTTTACTTGCCACTGTCGCCAGAACCATAGAGTGGAGCCCCACGACCGGTTTGATTATGATTCTTTGCAATATTTTAGCTATTGCGATCGGCAAATCAACCATCCAAAAGCCTCACACAGGCCCAGCCGCGCCCTCATCGGGTTTGGTCGGCGGCTTAAGTTTGGGTGCACTTGTGGGAAGTCTCTGCTTCGGTCATATTTTGGGAACGGGTACGATTTTAGGATTGTCTTACATAGGCGCGATTTAGTTTCAGACGCTCCGGGTGCGCAGTGTGCGCACCTTACCCGCAATTTCAAGTACCGGGTAAATTGCGGAGATTTTCATCCAGGTGCGATCGATCGCCCAAAACCTCCAGCATAGGCCCGCGCACATCAAACTTGACAATACTAATAGAAGCTGCTAAAGCGGCAATGCGATTGCGATAACTTCCCAAATCAATCCCCAACAAACTGCACAGAATAATCCGAATAGTCGCCTTGTGCGAAACCACCAAAACATTACCATTCTTGTACTTTTCCTGAATTTCTGCGATGACTAAGGACGATCGGCTAGCAATTTCCACGGAAGTTTCGCCGCCATTCGTCGGTGCATTCCAAGCAGGTTCAGTCAGCCAGTTAATATAATCTTCTTCGTAGTCTTTTTTGACCGCTTCTACTGTTTTGCCTTCCCAGTCACCGTAATTAATCTCCCTCAGTCCGTCGCGAAGCTGCATTTCAATTCCCACAGCATCGCACAAAGGTTTTGCAGTAGCAATTGTGCGTTTCATCGGACTGACATAAACAGCATTCCAAGGCAATTTTGCGTAAGTGGCGGCAAACTGTTCTGCCATTTGAGAACCTGCGGGCGTTAATTCTGGGTCGATCGCGCCGCAGAAACCGCCTGTTTGGCTGTAAGTCGTTTCACCGTGTCGTACAAAGTAGATTTTTAAGCTCATATAGATATCTTATTTGATTGGTGAACGGGATTTTTTTTGATTAACGACAGAGGGCGCAGAGGGCGCAGAGTCAGATAAGAGAGAGATGAATTATTTCGATACCAACGGATTTGATATTAATTGTATGTGATTTTTACTATCTTAGCAAAAGAGTTTAAAAAACTCCTTCAAATCATCAAGTGCAGGATTATCCCAATTCCAAATATCTTTTTTGTGTTCCATAACATAATCAAACCCAGACATACTGCATTTTTTTCCAGCTTGCGTCTGTTCCTGATTTGAGCAAGTATCATACCTGAGATAGATGCTCACCCAGAATTTATCAAAATCTTTGCGGTCGATTTCCTGTCCCTGGCTTTCTATGCAAGTTTTCCAGCTATTCAAACAATCAGCATGAGGTGATTCTCTAGCCTTTATTGCCTTTAAAAGCGTTTCCAGTTCGCCTTTACCTTCAACATTTGTAAAGTAACAAGCCAATTTGGCCTTTGTTCCATTATCTCCACCAATATCTATAAATTGTTTAGTGCTTGACAATGTTTCTGATTCAGTTCCCAACCCATTTTTTATACAGTTGTTTACCAATCCCAGCCGCTCTTGCTCTGAATAGTTATCGATATCAATAATAATCCCTATTTTTTTTACCCCTTTTTTTGGAATCTCTGCTTTTAAATTTTTTAAAGCAGAGATTAACTTTGTTTCGTCCAAGCCGTCCAAACTTTTATAATCATCTATATAAATAGGTGATGCTACCTGGAGATCGCAGTTTAGTTTCTCAACCATTGCCTGCATGAAAATTCTATCATTTTTACTTTCTACTATGACAATATTACTCACCTCTCACTCCTTCTTGATGCTCTAGTGCGTAATTCAAAGTTTCCAAATCGCGCCGAATTCCGATTATTTGATCTGTTTTCCATTTCTTTGCCATTTCAAAATATGCGCTGCTGCATTCCTGATTTGGTTCTAAACCCACATCAGCAAATGCTTGAAGCATCTCTAAACTGTGAGTTGTAGCAAAAATCTGGGTATCCAGTTCAACCGCCAACCGAAATAACACTCTCCAAAACTCCCGCTGGCTTGTATAATGTATGCCATTTTCTATCTCATCGATTAGCAAGATTTTATATTTATTATTTACCAGTTTAAGAATAACGTATGCCACTCTATTCATTGCATCTCCAAACAATGAGAGAGGCAAACGCTTTTCGCCTTTTCTTCTCAAGTAGAGCGTGGGTTCTCCAATCAAAAAACTCTCTACAGATTCGATCGCAGGGTCTAGAATTTGAAAAGCTTTCAAAACTTCGCTATCTTTGTCATCCAAACGCGCGTTATCGTATGCTTCTGTGAGTTCTCTTCCCGAAATCATGATAAAGGAGGGAATGATTGGTACTTCGTCAGTAGTAGAACTGTTATCAGTAATTATTGGATCGCCGTAAGTATTTCTTAAACCTTGGGCACTAGCAACATAAGATGAGGAATTAGGTGTTCCCTTTTCGCTTTTTGTTAACTCAACAGTTATCCGAGATAGAGATGAATTAATTATTTTTACTTGTTCGGTATTATTATTGTCATCTTTTCCTAAAATTACTATAGGTCTATCTTTTCTTAGTGCATAGAATAAGTTATCCCAGGCTCTATTAGGCATGGCTTGTAGGGCTTCTGATGACTCCCTTCTCAGCTTTCTTAGTATTTCTAGACTGCTAGCTTGTGGATCAACATTGAGAAAAAGTGCTTCTAGCAAGGCTGTCTTGCCACCATTATTTTTACCGCCGATTAAATTGACTCTTTCAAACCCAGAAATTTTGGTGTTTTCAAAGCACCTAAAATTTTGGATTTCTATTTCTTTAAGCATTACAGCCTCTTTTGAATGTACAAATCATAAATCATTGTTGATTTATGCTAAGATAACTTACATATTATCTTGTTTTAATTGTATACTAAACGATCGCCATGCAGAATGTAGATCTATTTGAAGTCATTGAACGCGATCCAACCAAGGTGAGTGGTACATGGATATTTCGGGGAACGCGCGTACCTGTTGCCGCCTTTTTCGAGAACCTTAAAGATGGTGCCTCTATTGACCAGTTTCTCGAATGGTTTCCGGGAGTAACTCGCGCCCAAGTTGAGGTATTACTCGATCGCGCCCTAGCCTCAATAACGCAGATGGCGCAAGCATGAAGATATTGTTCGACCAAGGTACGCCAGTACCGTTGCGCGGCTCGTTGCTGGATCATAAAGTAGATACTGTTTATGAACGTGGATGGTCAACATTAGCAAATGGCAATCTGCTCGACACAGCCGAACGCGAGGGGTATAATCTGCTGGTCACGACCGATCGCAGATTGCGTTATCAACAAAACCTGACAAGCCGACAAATTACTGTTGTGGTTTTGCTGTCTGCATCTTGGCCGCGCATTCAAAGGCGTCAAGACCATATTCGGAACGCGATCGACACTATTGTTCCGGGCGCATACCTAGAAATTAAGATTGCTTGCTGAAGCTTTATTTAACTCATGTCACTCCCTATGATTGTCAAACTGAGGTGAAACCTCGATCGTGCGTAGGTTGTATACTCGCAAAATCGTTAATTTTCCCAGTGGTTGACAATCCTAGGGATGAGTAGCTTGTGCTCTACAAGCGATCGCACCTATGCAGGCGCACCCGATCGCACGGTTTGTTGTGCTGTCGCCGCCGGATCTTTCGTTTCCTGCGGCGGTTCCGGCGAAACCGGGCCCGCGTGCGGCCACTTCCAGTCGCGGATTTCCGGCATATCATCGCCGTGTTCGGTGATATACTGCCTGTGTTCGATCAGCTTGTCACGGATAGCTTGTTTGCCGTAAGCTGCTACAGAACTCAGTTTCGGAACGCGATCGAGTACATCTCCAACTAAATGGAATCGATCGAGGTCATTCATCACCACCATATCAAACGGCGTCGTAGTCGTTCCCTCTTCCTTGTAACCCCGAACGTGAATATTCGAGTGATTCGTGCGGCGGTAAGCCAATCGGTGAATCAGCCAAGGATAGCCGTGAAAAGCAAAAATCACCGGCTTATCTATCGTGAACAAAGCATCAAAATCCTTGTCAGACAAACCGTGAGGATGTTCGCTAGCAGGCTGAAGAGTCATCAAATCCACCACATTAACCACCCGCACTTTTAAATCGGGATAATCTCGGCGGAGAATGTCAACAGCAGCCAAAGTTTCCAGCGTCGGAATATCACCCGCGCAAGCCATCACCACATCCGGTTCGCCGCCTTTATCGTTGCTGGCCCACTCCCAAATGCCGATGCCGGCCGTACAGTGTTTAATCGCAGCATCCATATCCAAATACTGCAATGCCGGCTGCTTCCCTGCAATAATCACGTTGACATAATGGCGGCTGCGGAGACAGTGATCCGTTACTGACAGCAAAGTGTTCGCATCCGGCGGCAAATAAACCCGCACAACCTCCGCTTTCTTGTTAATTACGTGGTCGATAAAACCCGGATCTTGGTGAGAAAAACCGTTGTGGTCTTGCCGCCAAACGTGAGAAGTTAGCAGGTAGTTGAGAGAGGCGATCGATCGGCGCCAAGGAATGTCGTTAGTAGTTTTCAACCACTTGGCGTGTTGGTTGAACATCGAATCGATGATGTGAATAAACGCCTCGTAACAAGAGAAAAAGCCGTGGCGTCCCGTCAGCAAATAGCCTTCCAGCCATCCCTGACATAGATGTTCGCTGAGGACTTCCATCACCCGGCCGTCGGGGGAGATGTGGTCGTCTTCCGGCAAAATTTCCCCGGCCCACACCCGGTTCGTCACTTCAAACACCGGATCGAGGCGGTTTGAGGCCGTCTCGTCAGGCCCGACAATGCGGAAATTGGCGTTTTCCTGATTCAGTGTCATCACCTCTCGCAGGAAGCGGCCGCAAACGCGGGTTGCTTCTGCCATTACAGTGCCCGGTTTTTGCACGTCAACGGCATAGTCTTCAAATTCCGGCATTTTCAAGTCTCGCAGCAGCAGGCCGCCGTTAGCGTGGGGATTTGCCCCCATGCGCCGAGATCCCTTGGGTGCGAGTTCCGCCAATTCGGGAATTAATTTCCCCTTTTCGTCGAAGAGTTCTTCCGGCTTATAGCTTTTCATCCAATCTTCCAGGAGTTGGACGTGTCCCGGCTTAGAAGCCATTTCCGAAAGTGGGACTTGGTGCGATCGCCAATAATCCTCAGTTTTCTTACCGTCAACCTCCTTCGGCCCCGTCCAGCCTTTGGGAGTTTTCATCACAATCATCGGCCACTGGGGACGGCCCGAATAGCCCTCCGTCCGGGCTTTTTCCTGAATCGCCTTAATTTCGCCGATCGCGGTATCGAGAGTTGCAGCCATCAACTGGTGCATGGTTTCCGGGTCTGAACCTTCCACCCAATAAGGTTTGTAGCCGTAACCGACCATCAAACTTTCCAATTCCTCTTGCGGAATGCGGGCCAACAGCGTGGGATTGGCAATTTTGTAGCCGTTCAAGTGCAAAATCGGCAACACAGCCCCGTCGCGAACCGGGTTGAGAAACTTGTTAGAGTGCCAGCTAGCAGCTAGCGGGCCGGTTTCGGCTTCCCCGTCGCCGACAACGGCCGCCACTATCAAATCGGGATTGTCGAAGGCCGCCCCGTAAGCGTGGACGAGGGCGTAGCCGAGTTCGCCGCCTTCGTGAATCGAACCGGGGGTTTCCGGGGCGACGTGGCTGGGGATACCGCCGGGAAAGGAGAACTGTTTGAACAGCCGTTTGATACCCTCTTCATCTTGGGAAATGTTCGAGTAATATTCGCTGTAAGTTCCTTCGAGATAGGTGTTGGCGACCAAGCCCGGCCCGCCGTGTCCGGGGCCTGCGATGTAGATGGTGTTGAGGTCTTGGGCTTTGATGATGCGGTTGAGGTGAACGTAGATGAAGTTTAGCCCTGGAGTGGTGCCCCAATGTCCGAGGAGTCTCGGTTTGACGTGTTCGATTTTGAGGGGTTCTTTGAGTAGGGGGTTGTCGAGGAGATAGATTTGTCCGACGGATAGGTAGTTTGCCGCCCGCCAGTAGGCGTTCATTTTGTGTAGTTCTGAGTCGGAAAGCGGCTTTAATTGCGGGATCTCGGTTGTTCCTAGCATCATCAGCGATTGACTCCTGAGTTTTGGTTGTTTTGTAAAGTGCGATCGATATTAATTTGTTATCTGAGACTTTTTGTATTTAACCTCCATGTCTTCCACGCAAACTCTTGAATTCTAGCTCGTTTATGTCTACATTAAAGTTTAAATCAATGTTAATTTCTGGCTAAATATCGCACAATTCTGAGGGAAAAAAGGCGTAAAATTGCGGGGTTCAACGAATTCAGCAATAGAAAATAGGATTTACACAAAAGTTTTGGTAGGGTGTGCACTGCACACCGATCCGTAGTATATGTTGGGAGTGATGGGATTTGTTGTGGAATTCCCGAAAATATATTTCTTAAGGTAGATGTCAGAATTAATTATAATAAATACACACTCAAATTTAGTTGAAACAGGGCGATCGTCCGCTGACTCCTTTTCTGCTAAAGTTTTGTATGTTCGTCATATCAAAGTTCTCGTTAGTTTAGCTTGTGGGCGTACTTAAATCATACTCATCTTGAATATTCTTGATTCGGAAACTAGCATTAAATTTTTTCTTAAACTGACTTTGTAGCTGTTGTATACTTGTTGTTTGTTTTGGCACACGTGTAGACACGACAAAACATAGCTTCTTAATCTTTTGGGGATTTTCCGAAAGTAATTTAATAGTTGATTCTATTTGTTTAACCGCCTGTGCAATATCGCTTCCTTTCAACTCTACATATATTTCTACTGCATCACAAGGAATGAGTGCGTAGTCGCAACGCAAAGTCTCATTGTCACTAATAACGCAGCCATCAACCTTAATTTTTAATATTTCGTCTTGATTCGGGTTGAGGAACGTTATTTTACTTTTGTTTTCCTGCAAGACAATCTTGGTGTCGGATCTATGTTCCTCACAACACTCTGGAATACTTTTCATATACGATTCAAACTAAGTTGAGAAGTTGATCGAATTCAATAGCTAGTTCATCAGAAACAGAATCAATCACTCGCGCGTCAATCAACCCAGTATCAGGACACACAATAGTATTGCATTTTCCATCGCTCAAAACATAGGCTGAGATCTGGTCAACATCTAATGATTTGTATCTAGATACAATCTTTTCTAGTTGATGTTGTATATCTTCGCTGGACTCTTCATAAAGAAGCCCAGCCTGGAGCAGATTATTAAGTGCTGTCAGGACATAAGGACTATGGGTAGTTATAAAGAATTGAAGTTGCTCTTTGCGAGAATTAAAGACAGTAGCGATCAACTCGACAATATTACGCTGTGCGCTTGGAAATAAATGCGCTTCCGGCTCCTCAATATACACTGTCTGACCGACAGGAGGGGAAGCTAGAAAAGGTAGTGCCGCTAGAATAATTGTCAGAGGCAATGTTTCCTGTTGACCGGAAGATGAGTTGACAATATTCATGCGTCTTCCATCTGCGGCCTCCAGAAAATCTTTGCCTTTTTCCTGTATATGCTTACCACATAAAGACTGCTCTATTAGCCTGTTTATTTCCTCTAGTATATTTTTTGTATATTTATCATCAAGAGGAATATTATATTGTATACGCAAATTTTTTATCGTTTCGTATGTTGAGCCAAACGATCTTAGAAATGGATCTAAGGTATTATTGCTTGACAGAATAGAAAAAATATTGCTCTGAATATTAGAGAAAAATGAGCGGCCAGCAGGGATAAAAAGCTGATTGAAGGCTGCCTCTCGACCAATGGATCTACCTAAACTTTCTACTAAGTGTTCTTTTAAAATTTTTTGGTAAAAAAATAAACTATAAATAATATCAAAACTAGGAGCTATTCCAAGCCTTTTCTCTCTTGCTTTTTTGAGTAAATTGCGTAGGTCGGCCAATTCTTTCTTGAAAAAATCTGAATAGCTGAGGGAAATTCTACCTTTGGTATCCTGTTTTCTCCTAACTTCTATAAAAACATTGGAAATTTCATACCTGATGAAAAAATGTTGTTTTCCCCAACAATCAGGAGGAAAATATTCCTCAAACGTCTTGGAATAGTTTGAATCTAGATTGCGTTTTGTCTGCTCATTATTTACAACCGATAAAATTTCCCATACAAAGTTCTTAAAATAAAATAGAAGTTTAGCGCAAACGCTTTTACCACTAGCTTGAGGACCAATAAGTATATTTATTCGTTTGATTTCAATCTCCAAATCCTTGATGCCAGCAAAGTTTCTAACTATTAATTTTTCAGCCATAATTGAAATCAAGTATGGTAAGGGCTTGTGTCATCTTAACATACCAATTTAATTTTTATGGTTAAAGTTGTCACTTTTGTGTTAATAAACCGAATTAGTCACCCTAGGAAAAACCTCAAACAACTCTCATTAATATCAAGATGGATTTCTACCATTTGTACCAATATACTTTTGGATTACCGCAGTTTTTTCGTGAAAGTCGATCGCCCATATCGCCTTTCTGGTCGCTGAGGAGATTTTAGACCAACGTGCGGTTATGGATAGGGAAAGGAATTACCGAAACCCTCAAATAATACCATTTTTACAAAGTTTGGCTAGAAAATAAGTGTTGGGTTTGTTTACATCGGCTCTCGATCGCACAGGTGCGGATCTGTGAGATTGTCGATATGCAAGTTAGGGTTGTTCATGGCGGCGCACCCTACGACTACTTAGCCGATGCCACACAGCAAACTCAAGCAATCTCAATCCGAAAATCACTGCATCGGTTTGATTGCTGGCTAGATGCCATCGCCGATATTTCCCGCTGAAAAAACCTAAGAGGCGACTAAAACAGGACACTCTGAAATCCGGCAAACATTGGACACAGTTGGCTGGTGGGCAACGACTCGCAGTTCGTGAGGATACCGGGGACGCGGGTCATTTTCTAACCAGATGGGCGGTACCATCATCACTTCATAGTAAGCGATCTTATGCAAAACCCCTGGCTGGGACTTCAACTCCACTGTTAAGCCCGCTCGGTACTCAAATGCTTCTTCCCAGTCTAAGTTTTCATTGATACCCATAGCGATCGCGCCTCTTAATCTTGTTTCTTTTCTCCATTGTAGAGCACTACATAAAACATTCGGTACTTTCTGTTGCTTAGGATACAATTTGTAACCTAATATATAGGTTCCCTGACAATTCAACAGAGAAGAGCAATTGTCAATAAGTAAATAGGATGATTTGGCCGACGGCTTACTTGTCAGCCCAAAAGCTAGGCTGGGCAGGAGTTTGAGTTGATATGTCTCAAAAAAGATAGGGGCGATGGAACCGCGCAGACGTTTATGACACAAAGGAAGAGAAGAGAATTTTAAGGACGGAAGTACAAACCTATTTTTGCCAGCTTGTCTAGTATTTTATAAATAAAGAAACTCTGTTTTTTTAATAAACCGGGTTTCTGGATGAGTGAAAACTAAACTAATTTCACTTGGTTTTCTTCTTTGTTGCTGTCGCCGTCTTTTTAGCAGTTGTTTTCTTCGCCACAGTCTTCTGGGTTGCAGTTTCCGATTTTACCGCAGCAGTTTTAGTTGGCTTCTTCGACTTGCTGCTAGTTTTTCCCCCGCTGCTGCAGCAGGCGGGGTTATAGGGGCAGGAAAGTCGATCGCACATATCGTCTTTCTGGCGGCCCAGGAGATTTTAGACCAACGCGAGGTCAGGGATAGAGTCGGTGGTGCGATCGATCTTAGAGGCGCCAGAACGTCCAGCAGATGACCTTTTGGCGATCGATTTATGATGCGACTATACCCCCAAGCCACAAATATCTAAGACTCGCTATCTCTAATGCTACTTATAGTCTGTCGCTACTTATAGTCTGTCGGCTTATGATAATCCTGGCTCAATCTTGACTGTTCTATGGATATTACAGAGCAATTTGGTAAGAGAGTTAGACATTTCAGAAATCTCAGAAATCTTTCACAAGATCGGCTTGCAGAACTATCTGAATTACACCGTACTTATATTGGCTCAGTTGAAAGAGGAGAAAGGAACATAACCCTGCTTAATGCCAAGAAAATAGCTAATGCACTATCTGTGAGCCTAGCTGAACTGGTAACTGATGATGACTGAAAGAGCACTAGATAACATCTTAGCAAGATATCAAAAATCATTTGTTGCCAAGGTTTATGCAGAAGAAAATGAAGAACACGATATTTTAATGGATGTGTTTGGGATTTCTCCCATAATCAAAAAAGAAAATAAGCAGTATTGGGGACGTGAGCTAGGTATGTGTTGGCAATTGTTAGTTGTTGAAATATGTAAAGCATATTGCAGTGGCTTTCAGCCAGCATTTAAAGTGGGTAGCGATGAACCATGCGACCTGATTGTTGATGGATATGCGATAGATACAAAATACCGTATTGGCTCAGGAGATTCTGGAACACTTAAAAAGTTCAAATCTTACGGCCCACTACTTCGTACTCATAACTATGAACCAATTATTCTGATTCTTCGACAAGATAATTTAGCCGCAGCTATTACGGCCTGTCTAGTTGGGACTTGGAAAGTTTATACTGGTGACGCTTCATTTGAATTCATACAAAGCATAAGCGGGTTTGATTTAAAATCATTTCTCACTGAAAGAGTGGGAGAATTCCCTGTAGACCGCTGAAATTATCAAGGCGTTTGTTAATTATTTCTATGTAGTCAGGTACTATTTCAACTCCAACATAACTAATGCCAAGTTCCTTGGCTGCCAGCAATGTAGTTCCTGAGCCTGCAAAAGGATCGATGAGAATAGAGTCCTCTAAACGCGGCACAAATATTTCGACCAACTTTCTCATTAGGGCAATTGGTTTCACGGTGCAATGAACATTAAAATCTTCGTTTTTATCGCGCTGTATACCCTCTAAAATATTTGATTGAAAACCACCAAAATGATCTTTAGTGTAAAAAAGACCAGTACCGTACTCTAGTAAAGTTTCTAGATAATTATTGACCAGTGGTTTTTGAAGCACACAAATTGCTTCCCATTCATTTCTCAGACAACTGTGCCAACCATCCCATTTCTCAGAATTTTCATATCCTTTCTTCTCCAACTGTTGCTTAATGTTGACACCTTTAGGGATGCCACTTGGTCTTTTATAAACAACAATATCTCTCGCATAGAAGCCAGCACTTTCAAGTGCCACTTGTACGTGAGCAACAGTTCGTGTGCTATTAAAAACTAAAACTGTCGCACCAGGTTTGCAGATCCGAAAAAGCTCCTCACCCCACTCGCAGCACCACTTCTCATAATCGAGAATGTTGTTGCGATTCTTTTCATACCATCTTTCGTTTCTGACTCCACCAGCTAAACCGCTGCCATAGGGAATGTTCTTGACAAGCGTTTTATTTTCCTTATTATTGACTCTTTCCATACGCCTTTGAATTTCTGAGTCATCCCATTTGTGACCAATAAATTCATAGTTATAAGGTGGGTCGGTGATACAGGCAGAAACGTAATTTTCTGGCAGTGACTTCATCACTTCACGACAGTCACCAATCAATATTTCATTTAAGGGAGGTTTTGTCATTATTTGGAAAAATCACTCAAGATAATACTTATGGTACGCTTTCTAGTTCTGGATGGCCGCAGTTTTGTCGTGAAAGTCGATCGCACATATCGCCTTTGTTGCGGCCCAGGAGATTTTACACCAACTAGAGGTCATTGATGGGGGATTTGTACGATCGGCCTTGGGGGCGTGAGAACAGCTATGAGGAAGTTTCGCGATTACGGTTGCGGGAAAGTTTGATGTCGCATCAAAAGCCCTTTGCAAAGCAACTTTATAAACCTAAAAAGTCAACCAGATTTTCATAACTTTTCAACAAGTGTTTTTATCACTTCATGGCATAATTCTCTCTGTTCTTTATTAATTTGTATAGCCTCCCCATACAGTTGATACTTACCTCGATCCAGCATTTTACTTAGTGGTAATCCTAGATTGGCTGCTACTACACCAGCACTATTAAAATCTCTCAATTCACAACTATAAGCATTCTCAAATTCAGCTTGATTATAATCATGTTTATCTCCCTCCACAAAACGAGACTTATTTTTCTTGTACTCGACAAACATTTTACTCACCGCTTCATTTGATAGTGCCTTGAAAGCCTGCGCTGCGCCCTTTTTCTGAGTGAATCTATTACCTAGTAAAAGCGCAATTTTTGGTCTTTCTATTTGGAAATTATCAACTTTAGCTGCAAAAGTGTACTTTCCATAAACTGGATGTGATTGCTCAGTACCCCAAATTAAATTAAACAATCCAGATATAGCATAAATTGATGAATCATCAGCATTGATAGGAACCAATAACTTTTCCCCTGACAAAATTGCTATTTGTGTATAAATTGAAAAACTGGGATTAGTATCGATAAAAAATGTGGTTGGCTTGTCAAATATAGTACGCTTTGTCAATTTTTTTATATATAATTGAATGTATTTCAACCCAAGGAGAATCGGTACTTGATAAGGGTGTTGCATCGGCTCTTTCAGCCAACAAAGGAGCAATTAACTCAAGATTTCCGTCCCCAGACATCAAAAAAAGATTTTGTGATAAAGAGGGGTTACTTTCATTTAATTTAATTAAATACCTATTTACATCATTAGTGTCATTCTTTAACACACTATCTGTCAGATAACCCACAACAGTTTTAGGAATATCTCCCATAATTAGTTCCTGAAGACGAGACTCTGCTTCAGTACCGCCTCCCATCAACATCATTGATGAGTTTGCTTGTGGACACATATCTATAACCACAACATTTCGAGCGGGATTTTTCTCGGCATACATAGATGCAATGTGGAAGGTAATGGTACTCTTACCCACACCACCCTTGTTGTTCCATATAACATAACTCTTATTCATGAAATTTTCTCTTAATTTACGTCTAGCTAAGCGTTAATCCGCCAATTCGGAATTAACACCTGATATAAACTTAAAGTACCGTTTATTTTGTCTCCTGTCAAGCTCTACTCAAGAAAAATATCAAAAATTTACCCCTCGATCGCCCAAACATCTCTTTATTGAAAAACTCCGATAGCCCTACTACCTTAAAACCCTATTTTAAGGACTGAATTCCGAACAAATCTAATTTTTTCCCATATTTTAACAACAAAGAAACCCGATCGCACTTGGGGCGATTCCCCCCGTGCACACCGGGTTTCTGGATGAGTGAAAACTAGATATTCAATATTTTTCTCAAGGCGAACGTCTTGCATATGATTAAAATCAACTGTTCTTATCAATATTATGAATTTTGGCGAGGGTCGCTAGAGGGAGGATGCCACCCTGCTCTAACCCATAAACGACGAGCTCTGATAATCGCTCCTTCATTATGATATCGATCGTTAAGGTCTAATCGATCGCAGGTTCCCCTACCTGTTGGAGTAATACCCCTTATTTCTAAACCATCCGCAGACCAGTTAAAATGCTCAAACCATTGCTGTTGACGGGGATTAAACACGGTTACTTCTTGTTCTGTTTCTGGGTCAGTAGCAGTCACAAAATTATAGCGATTATTATTACACCGATGACAAGCTAAAGCTAAGTTTTCAAGTTCATCGCTACCACCAATTGAGCGAGGTAAAATATGGTCTATCGTAAACAGAGTAGAGCTACTTTCTTCCGCTGAATGGCAATATTCACAAAGAAAATCAGCTCTACTTCTTACTAAATTTCTAGTAGCGCGGTTTACGGACATGAGGCTGCTATAACTTTAGCGTTAATTAAGGTGAAAATCCGATCTAGTTCTAGTAAGCTTGCTAATTCTACAACCTCTTCTGAAGTTAAAAGATTAGCCTTTTTTCTCTCGGCTAGTTCTTCTAATCTGGCTTGCAGGTTTTCCGTAAATTTGAATAAGTAAAGATTTCTGACTCTCTGAATCGAAATCTCCCGATCGATCCAGTAGGAAGGTTGTACCATAAGTTCAGCTATCATGGTGATTCTACTACTCAGTTACTACATGGATAATCTGGATTATATCATGAAAACGAAAGGATTACTTTAGAAAGAGCCGACCTACTTACGCACGGCCCGATCGCAAAAACCGGTTTTTTTACCGAATCTGTCTGCTAAAACAAATTATTTTCGCTAAAAACCCGGTTTCTGACATCCTATGCGTAAATTCTGCTAACTTGACTTAGTTTCTTTCTTAGTCTTTGTCGCAGTCGTCGCCTTCTTAGCAGTAGTTGTTTTCTTCGCAGCAGTTTCCGATTTCGCAGCAGTGGTTTTCTTCGCCGCAGTCGTCGTCTTCTTAGCAGTCGTTTTCTTCGCCGCAGTCTTCTCAGTTGCAGTCTCAGACTTCGCCGCAGTCTTAGTAGACTTCTTCGACTTGCTGCTAGATTTACCGCCTCCCGCTGCTTCCTTCGCTGCTAACAAATCCAGTGCTCTTTGCAAGGTGAAATTCTCCACAGATTCATCCTTCGACAAAGAAGCATTGATATCGCCGTGTTTCACGTAGGGGCCGTAGCGGCCGTCGTAAACATTGATCGGTTCTCCCGACTCTGGATGTGCGCCCAATTCCTTCAAAGGTGTAGCTGATTTGCTGCGGCCGCGGGCAGCTTTCGGCTGCGATAATAACTCTAATGCCCGATCGAGCATTATAGTCAAAACATCATCCGGCGGTTTGATCGATCGATAATCCTTACCAACCTTACCCTGGTCGTGCACCACATAAGGGCCATACATCCCCAAATTAGCCTGCACCTTAGCCCCCGTCTCCGGGTGAGTGCCCAACAACCGAGGTAGAGTCAACAAACTCACCGCCATATCCAGCGTCACGCTATCCTTATCCGTCCCCTTCGGTAAAGAAGCCCGCTTCGGTTTCTTGTTCGTTTCCGAAACATCCCCTAATTGAACGTAGGGGCCGTAACTGCCAATCAGCACATAAATCGGTTCCCCAGTGTCTGGGTGCAAACCCAATTTTTCCGGGCCTTCCGTCTTTTGCTTTAACAGAAACTCCACTTTTTCCGGATCTAAATCTGCCGGAGTCAAATCCTGGGGAATCGACGCTTTCACCTGGCCTTCTTCGTTTTCAGATTCGAGGTAAGCGCCGTATTTACCGATGCAAACTTTTGCCGTGATATTCTCCAATACCACAGTTCTGGCAACTTTCGCGTCAATCTGACTTTCCTGTTCCTTAACTTGAGTTGCGAGTCCCGTTTCCCCGATATAAAACTTTTGCAAATACGGCAACCATTTCGCCTCGCCCGTGGCAATTTCATCCAGGGTTTGTTCCATTCGCGAAGTAAAACCCGTGTCTACTAAATCGGGGAAATGCGTTTCCAATAAAGTGGTGACGGCGAAAGCGGTGAATGTCGGAATTAGGGCGTTAGCTATTAATTTGGCATATCCCCGATCGACAATTGTACCGATAATACTCGCATAGGTACTCGGACGGCCCACGCCCTCGCTTTCGAGCATCTTCACCAGAGAAGCTTCCGTGTAGCGGGCGGGAGGTTGAGTTTCGTGTCCGATCGCCTCCAAATCCTTACAATTAGGTTTATCACCGACCTTCAGCGCCGGCAAAATCACCTCTTGATCTTCCAGCGCCGCATTCGGATCGTCAGAACCCTCCACGTAGGCGCGCAAAAAGCCCGGAAAATCAATGCGTTTCCCGCTGGAACGGAAACCGGCATCTTCTACCTGAGTTAGTACGGTGACGTGAGTTTGGCGCGAATCGGCCATTTGAGAAGCCACTGTCCGCTTCCAAATCAAATCGTAAAGGCGGAAATCAATCCCATCCAATCCCGTTTGCTGCGGAGTCCGAAAAGTGCTGCCGGCGGGGCGGATAGCTTCGTGGGCTTCCTGGGCGCCTTTGCTTTTCGTCGTGTATTTGCGCGGTTGGGGGCTGAGGTATTCGCTGCCGTAAAGTTCTTGCACGCAACTGCGGGCGGCCGTAATCGCCTGTTCGGACAAATGCACCGAATCCGTCCGCATATAGGTGATAAAACCCCGTTCGTAGAGACTTTGGGCAATTCGCATGGTTTCCCGCGCACCCAGCCGCAGCTTGCGGTTAGCTTCCTGCTGCAAAGTCGAGGTCGTAAACGGTGGCGACGGTTTGCGGGTGACTGGCCGTTCTTCGAGATTGGTGACAGTCCAAGGTTTGTTTTGAATGCGTGAAAGTAAAGCCCGCGCCTGTTGTTCGTTCAGCAAAAGTACGCGGCGGCCGGAGATAATTTGCCCGGTATTTTCATCGAAATCGCTACCGTTGGCAACTTTTACATTCCCGACTGTCACGAGTTTGGCATCAAAGGAAATTTTGCTCTTTTCCAAACTTGCTTTCAAATCCCAGTAGCTACCTTGGCGGAAGGCCCGGCGTTCGCGTTCCCGTCGCACCAACAGGCGTACAGCGACTGACTGGACTCGCCCTGCAGACAAACCCCAGGCGATTTTCTTCCACAGTAGCGGAGAGAGTGTGTATCCGACGAGTCGATCGAGAATTCGGCGAGTTTCTTGGGCTTGTACCACTCGATTGTCGATATCGCGGCAGTGGGTGAGGGCGTCACGGATAGCTTCGCGGGTGATTTCGTGAAACACCATCCGCTTGATGGGAACTTTGGGTTTGAGGATTTGCAGCAAATGCCAGGAAATGCTTTCGCCTTCGCGGTCTTCGTCAGTGGCTAGAATCAGTTCTGTGGCGTCTTTGAGGGCGTCTTTGAGTTCTTTAACAATTTTCTTTTTATCTTTGGGGATGACGTAAAGCGGTTCAAAGTCGGCCTCCACGTTTACGCCGAGTTGCGCCCATTTTTCTCCTTTAACGGCTTCTGGTATTTCTTCGGCGGAGGATGGGAGGTCGCGCACGTGGCCCATAGATGCCTCTACACGGTAGGTGGAGGGCAGGAAGTTGCGAATGGTACGGGCTTTGGTGGGAGATTCGACAATGACTAAGGTTGACATGGCATCTTTTATATATGGATGGCGGCGCAGTTAGAGTGTCTAATTTACAGAGTGTAGGTCGGATGTCAAGGCTTATGGGAACTTTCGGCGATTATTTCAAACTACCTTAATTTTTCACTTACTGCCGATCGGGTTGCAGGTGACCGTGTGATGGGATTTTACTGCTGTCGGCGCAGAGGCTGGGAATCCTTGTCTCTGCAAGGTGCACGGAATGTCTCTCACCTGACTCTAGCAGAATTGGCGGTAACTGGATGCTGAGACTGCTGGATGGGGGCTGATAGTTCCTCAATTTTAGATTTTAGATTCTTTGACTTCGCGAGCGAACAAGTTTTAGATTTTAGATTTTAGATTTTAGATTTTAGATTGGGAAAGATTTGATGCTTTCCCCGCAAAAAAGGCTATAAATGCGATCGACCATTCCACCAATTATCGCTCAAATCTACAGAAACAGTCGATCGCGCTTACAAGCTAACATCTGATATTGTGGGACTAATTCTTGATACCATTTTGGGAGCGCGTTATTATAAACACTATGCGTATCTTGTCCCGCAGCACCCTAAGAGACTTCTCTTAGTTTCATCCAGATGTTGAAGAAGCACTGAAAGCTTGGTACTGCGAAGCATCTCAGGCGGATTGGCAGAGTCCAGCCGATATTAAAACTGCTCGTCGCAATGCCAGCATCATTGCTCACAATCGTGTACTTTTCAATATAAAAGGTAATACCTATCGACTGATTGTGGCAATTCGCTATGACATTGGCATTATTTTTATCCGATTTATTGGAACTCATGCCGAGTATGACAAAGTAGATGCGGAAACGATCTAAACAGAGGTAGATGTATGGAATTGCACCCGATTAGAACTGAAACAGATTATCACGAAGCCCTGCGAGAAATTGAATCATTGTTTGATGCAGCGCCCAATACCCAGGAATGCGATCGATTAGATATCCTCAGTACCTTAGTGGAAGCCTATGAGAAGGAAAACTTCCCCATTGAAATACCCGATCCGATCGAAGCAATTCAATATTATATGGACGCCCGTGGATGGTCTCGGATCGATTTAGAGGTATGTCTTGGCAGTCAAGCTAGGGTGTCTGAGGTGCTATCTCGCAAACGTTCCCTAACCTTGGAGATGATTCGGAAGTTGCATCAAGAACTGGGGGTTCCGGCTGAAATTTTGATCCAGCCCTATGAGTCGGTACAAACCCCTGCCTAATCATGCCCGTGCACACCGATCGCCAAGAGTTGAATTCATTAAACTTAATAAGGAACGAAAATTTAATAACTTAAACATCTGCCACACTCACCTCTCTCCAGAAGCCGCGAGGTAAAATTCGATGTCAAAACAAACACCCACAAATTCAGCAACTTCTGTCAGGCTTTAGTCCGCCTCAAAAGATAGACTTGAGATTGCCAAGGAGGATACTTTGTGAATGTAAAAGCCTTTGATGCCTATCGATCTAGATTTCTCAAATTACTTGAGTACATTGATGCCAATCTGGAGGAAAATCTCAGTGTAGATCGGCTCAGCATTGTTGCTGCGTTCTCGAAATATCATTTTCACAGACAGTTCTCTGAGTTTTTCGGGATCGGCGTATACAAATACGTCCAGTTAAATCGCTTGAAGCGCGCCTCTTATCAGCTCGCATTTCGCGATCGCCAGATCGTCGATATCGCGCTAGCGAGTGGCTACGAAAGCCCTGAAGCCTTTGCTCGCGCCTTCAAGAAGAGCATAGCACAAACTCCTTCTGAATTCAGAAAGCAGCCGCAATGGGAACATTGGCACGCAACTTACCAACAATTAAGCGAACTGAGGAACCAATACATGAATTCGGATACATACGCTGAACAAGTCAAAATCGTCGTCTTCCCAGAAACAAAAGTTGCAGCACTTGAACATCGGGGAGATCCGCAACTAATCGGCAATTCTGTGCGCCGATTTATCGAGTGGCGCAAGCAGAACAATCTACCTCCCAAGGTTAGCAAAACTTTCAACATTGTCTACGACAATCCAGCGGAAACCGCGCCGGAAGACTATCGCCTGGATATTTGTGCAGCAACGGATCGTAATGTTATAAATAACTCATTCGGGGTGATGGGAAAAATTCTCCCTGGAGGTCGTTGTGCCGTACTGCGGTATACTGGTTCTAACTATAATCTCGATGCAGCAGTAAGATATCTTTATTCCGAATGGCTGCCGCAAAGTGGTGAAGAGCTGCGAGACTTTCCGCTATATTTTGAGAGAGTCAGCCTTTTTCCAGATGTAGCAGAATCTGAGGCGATTACTGACGTGTTTTTGCCTCTCAATAGTTGAGTCTCACTAATACCAGTTTTCAAAATCTTTGTGGCAACATATTTTTTGGGTTGATTCACAATTGTTTTTGAATAATTCAGGTTCGTCGCTATGAGATTATCGATTTTTTTACGGATTTTCCATGGCGACACACCCTACAAGTAAAGTAGTTGAGTCCAATTAACACATAACTTTTATGACATTTGAATTCGACCATCTCTTCATCTTAACTGATATTGGTGCCCCCGAAGCCGATCGCCTATCATCCTTCGGTTTAGTCGAGGGCTCCTCTAGAACACATCGCGGACAAGGTACAACCAATCGCTGTTTCTTTTTCCATAACGCCATGTTGGAACTGTTGTGGGTGCGCGATCCAGAAGAGGCGCAATCTGAGCCAATTCGTCAGACTCGTCTTTGGGAGCGATCGACAAATCGGAACAATGGCGCCTGTCCGTTTGGAATCTGTTTGCGTCCAGCCACAGGTTCTGAGGACAAAGTTGCATTTTCTAGTTGGCAATATCATCCACCTTATTTACCTGAGACAATCAGCATCGCGGTAGCAACAAATAGCGATAATTTGACTGAGCCGATGCTGTTCCAGATTCCATGGGGCAAACGTCCCGATCGATTCTCTGCCCAGAAGTCACCGCCTCTGAATCACGGTGTTGGTTTCCGCGAAATTACTCGCGTAGAATTAGTGAGTCCTGCTGCAAATAATCCGTCACCAGAACTTCAAGCAGTGCTTGAGACAAATCAGGTAAAGTTACGACTCGGAACCGAGTATTTTGTGGAGCTAGGTTTTGATGGAGAAGTGCAGGGAAAACGGGTAGATTTCCGACCGGGATTGCCGCTGATTATCAGTTGGTAATGTCAACCTGCAAGCTACTCCTATACCTGAGAGCGATTTTAGGTAGGACAAAAATATTGGAACGAGCGCCCTTGTAGAGACTGTTAATTTAGTTATAAAATAACCCCTGTAGTCCCAAGAGTATCGTCCGATGAACAAAAAAAATCGACTAGCAGCTCGATCCATCGCAGCCCTGGTAAGTTTAGCATTAACCGTCGCACTTTTTATCTATTCCCCAGTCGTCGCTCAAAATCCTCGCAGAAATTCCCCCACACCCACCGCAACAACCGCAGCCAAAAATCCTGCCGCACAACGCCCAGAAAATTCCCCACCTTCTTTCAAAAGTCCTCCAAATACCGACGGGCCAACTGAAGTTTCCCTCGGTTTCTACCTCATCAACCTCGGTCGCATTAATCAATCAGATGAGACTATCGATGTCAGCGGCTATTTTGCCACAACTTGGCAAGACCCGCGCCTAGCATTTGACCCGAAAGCAGTTGGCGACACAGTAATTCGCTACACTCCCGAAAAAATATGGGAACCAAATTTAACAATTGTCAACGCTTCGTCAGCCGCGAAAACAGTTGCGCAGGACTTAACCGTGCAACCCGACGGGACTGTCAATTATCTACAACTCATTAACGCGACGGTATCGTCGGACTTAGATTTGAGAAAGTTTCCCTTTGATTCGCAAACTGTGAAGATTGTCTGGGAATCATTGTCTTTTGATGACCGAGGTGTAGTTTTTAAAGAAAATCCAACGCTGACTGGCTCCAGCGAAGATTCTTTTGTTTCTTTATCCGAATGGAAAATTCTCGGTATCAACACCCCCATCACTGCCAACAAATTTATCAAGGAGAATAAAACCTATGCGCGATACGTATTTGAAATTAAACTCAATCGCAATTACCAATTTTACGTATTTAAGGTCTTTATTCCCCTGCTGCTAATTACGCTGATTTCTTGGGCGACTTTTTGGATCAATGCGAACACGGCTTTTGCCACTCAGATGAGTTTAGGCATTACCAGCACCCTCACGGCAATAACTTTTAACTTTACCGTTGCTAATTCTTTGCCTAGATTATCTTACATGACTATGCTGGACGCATACATATTTATCTGTTACATCTTTTTCTTCTCGTCGATTATGGCTAATGTCAGCGTGCATTTCTTGCTAAACAACCACGAAAAGCCCGAATTTACCGTTGGGGTGGTGAGAAAGTTTCGCTGGATATTTCCCTTAGCTTTTATCCTCTGTCAATCTATAGTAATGACAAGTTTTTTCTGGCGCTCCTGAATCAGAAAGATTGTTTGAAATGTAGTTGAGAAATTCAAGAGCGATCGCCCTTTTACATCCCAATTAATGAGCCCTGTAAGCTTTTGGTGTCATGCCCGTCAACTGCCGAAACTGTTTGCTCAAATGGCTGTGGCTGTTGAACCCGCATTCTAAGGCAATTTCCACAATCGATCGCTCTTTTTGCTTTAACAACTCCTTCGCCCGTTCGATCCGTTGTTGCAGCAGATACTGATAGGGAGCTATTCCGATCGCCACTTTAAACATATGGCTGAACTGTAATTGACTCATGCCCAGCAATGCAGCCAAATCAGCCGCTTAAATCACTTCTCGATAGCCTACGTTGCTCAAGTGCTGAGTCAAAAAATCAATGAAGATTTGAACTCGTAGCGAATTTCGGCGGTTGGGCAAGTAAAGGGCATAGATGCCTGTATCGAGATTTGCTTGAGGATGAAACTGAAAATCGGTCAGCACCGCTTGCAACCTGCCAGCCTGAACGTCTTCGCCAATCAACCAGGTTGGCATCAAAATTAGACCTACACCATCCAGGCAAACTTGACGCAGCACTTCAGAGTTATTCACGTTCAGGGAACCGTTAACCTTGATCTCACAGACCTCCTCGTGGCGCTTGAACCTCCAAATTTCGTACCCAGTTGCATAGGTAAAGCATAAACAATTGTGGTGAGCCAAATCATCTGGATGGGTCGGGATGCCGTGCCGCTCGAAATAAGCCGGACTGCCGCACACTAGACGAGTATGAGATGCCAGTTTGCGGAGAATCAGGTTCGCACTAGAGCGATCGAGATTGCAAATGCGAACCACGAGATCGAGATCTTCTTCTACCAGGTTGGCTAACCCATCACTCAAGCGCAGATCCAGCTTGACTTCTGGATACTGAGCCAGAAACCTGCCTAAGAGTGGGGCAATATGAAGCCGTCCAAACGCCACCGGTAGACTCGCCCGCAAGATTCCGCGAGGAACATCGCCCTGCTCAATCACAGAAAGATTTACGGCTTCCACATCTTGTAGAATCTGCACCGCTTTGTCGTAGTATTTGTGTCCCTGGGGGGTCAGGGTAATGCTGCGTGTGGAGCGATTGAGCAACTGCGTGTTTAACATTGCTTCCAGGGCGTTCACTTGTCGCGTGACTGAAGAAACTGCTAGGTCTAGCTGACGTGCGGCTTCTGAGAACCCCCCTGCTTCCACTACTTTGACAAACGATCGCATTGCTGCGAATTGATCCATCGATCGCCATCCTTGAGTTTTGCAAAAAATGCAAAGGTGTTGAGCACATTCGATATATTAACATTCTTTGTGAATGCAATTACAGTGGAACTGTGAGTCATTAAGACACCGCTTAAAAGGAGGCAACCATGACATTGACGATCGCCATTACCTCAGATTTCATTTGTCCCTGGTGTTTGGTCGCAGAAACGCGACTAAACCAGGCAATTGAACAATTGCATTCACCTGTTGAAATTCAACGGATTTGGTATCCATTCGAGCTAAACCCAGAGATGCCTGAAGCTGGGATGGATCGCAAAACTTACCGCAGCCAGAAGTTCGGCAGTTGGGAATACTCGCAGGCACTCGATGCCAAAACGGTGCAGGCAACCCAAGCTGACGGCATCGCATTTCGCTATGACTTGATGACCATTACGCCTAACACGCTGAAAGCACATCGCTTAACCTGGTTTGCAGCGCAGCAGGATAAAGCAACGGTAATGGCAGAACGCATTCTGAAGGCATATTTCACGGAAGGACAAAATATAGCTGAAGTTGAAACCTTAGTGAATCTCGCGGCTGAAGTGGGCATTGATGCAGAGGCGGCAAAAGCCTTCTTGTTGTCTGATGCAGGGATACAAGAGGTGCAGGAATTGAAACGTCAGGCGATCGCTCAAGGGGCTCGTGGCGTGCCTCATATCCGTATTGGTCAAGAAGTTTTGTCAGGCGCTCAATCGGTTGATGTTTTTGTCGCCGCCTTGCAAAACGCAGTCAAGAAATTGACAATCGCCTGAACCAAAAAGCTAACACGATTAACGATAGCGACAGCGACAACACCATGACGAATTATTCAGGCTCACCGTCTAATCCCCGCAAAGTTAAACTCTATGGACAACCCAATTCAGCAGCAGCCTACGAAATTCGAGATTTTCTCAACCGCAGCGTGGTTGAATTTGACTGGATTGAATTAACGAGCGATGAAGATTGCGATCGCGAACTTAGTCTTTCAACACTGAGTGATATCCGCTTGCCTGTTGTTGAATTTCCAGATGGAACGCAACTATTTGCCCCGACCATTCGAGAGATTGCTCAACGGCTCGGCTGGGTGACGCAACCCAAATTCAGAGAATACGATCTGTCGATTTATGGTGCGGGTCCTGCCGGACTGAGTGCAGCCGTATATGCCGCATCTGAAGGGTTACGCACCGTTCTGGTTGAGCGCCACGCTGTCGGTGGACAAGCAGGCACCAGTTCCTTGATTGAGAATTACATGGGATTTCCTGAAGGCATTAGCGGCGCTGATTTAGCGGAACGCGCCCGCCAGCAGGCAGTCAAATTTGGGATTGAACTGCTGCTGTTGCGCGAGGGCATGAAATCAGAATTTCGAGACAATCGCATCTACACGGACATGGCGGATGGCAGCAAAATGGTTGCACGAGCTAACATCTGCGCCACGGGGATTGAGTACCGACGGCTCAATCTTCCCAATGAAGACCAATTTCTCAAAGTCGGATTGTTTTACGGTGCGGGGGCAAGTGAAGCACCTCTGTGTGGTGGCGAACACGTTTTTATTGTGGGTGGCGGTAACTCAGCAGGTCAAGCTGCTATGTATCTCTCGCGCTATGCACAGAAAGTAACCATGCTGATTCGCGGCGATACGCTAGCGGCGACCTTATCGCAGTATCTTGTTGAGCGCATTACCCATCAAAGCAACATTGAAGTGATCTTTCAGGCTCAGGTGACTGGGCTGGCAGGAGATACCTCGTTGCATCAGATTGAAGTGACCAACTGTCGCGATCGATCGACACAGAAAATCGATACTCGACGGCTGTTTGTTTGCATTGGCGGTGCGCCGAACACTGAATGGGCAAAGGATACTGACATCATTCGAGATCGGGCAGGCTACCTGATGACTGGCTCAGATTTGCTCAAAGAGGGTCGCCCACCGGAATGCTGGACACTCGATCGCGATCCGTTTTTTCTGGAAACCAGTGTTCCCGGTTCTTTTGCTGCGGGAGATGTGCGACATAATTCTGTGAAGCGCGTGGCTTCAGCCGTGGGTGAAGGAGCAATGGCGGTCACGTTTGTGCATAAATATTTAGAGGAATTGGGATGAACGCGACAGGAAACCATGCGATTGTGATTGGTGGGTCATTAGCTGGATTATTTGCAGGCATCTTGCTGCGATCGATCGGTTGGCAAGTGGATATTTACGAGCGATCGCCGCACACCCTCGACAGTCGCGGCGGCGGGATTGTGCTTCAACCGGATGTGTTGGAAGCGTTTCAGCGAGCAGGAGTAGCGTATGAAGCCCCTTTGGGCGTGGTGGCGCACGAACGATATTATTTAAACCGAGACGGCAGCATTGCTCAACGAATGCCGATGCGTCAAACCTTAACCTCCTGGAACTTGCTCTATGGCTCGATGCGGCGGCATTTTCCGGCTGAACATTATCATCAAGGCAAGCACCTGACTGAGATTCAGCAAGACGGGACACAGGTGACTGCGATATTTGCCGATCGCACCCGTGAGAGGGGCGATTTGCTCGTGGGTGCGGATGGACCGACTTCAACGATTCGCCACTTGCTTTTGCCTGACTACACGCCCCAATATGCTGGGTATGTTGCCTATCGCGGCTTAGTGGATGAAGGGGAACTCGAGCCCGCAACGGCGAAATTGTTGACCGAACGATTTGTGTTTTATCAGTTTCCGAATTCGCACATTCTGCAATACGTGATTCCGGGAGAGAATGAATCGTTGATTCCGGGGGAACGCCGCTTCAACTGGGTTTGGTATGTCAATTACGACCAAACAACCGAATTGCCGCACATTTTGACCGATAAAAACGGTAAGCGTCGGGATTATTCGATCGCACCTGGAACGATCCATCCGACTGTGGAACAAGCGATGCGATCGTATGCCGATCGCGTTTTAGCGCCTCCATTCCAAAAATTACTGGCAGCAACCCAAGAACCATTTGTACAAGCGATTTTGGATCTTGGCGTGCCGCAAATGGCGTTCGATCGCATTGCTCTGATTGGCGACGCTGCTTTTATTCCCCGTCCCCATACGGCTGCTAGTACCGCTAAGGCTGCTGCCAATGCGATCGCCCTTGTGGATGCTTTGGTTGATTGCGATCGTGATGTACCCAAAGCACTAGAGGCATGGGAAGGTGAACAGCTTGCGCTGGGAATGCGCCTAGGGAAATCTGGACAAGCTTTGGGAGAGCGATCGCAATTTATGTACGGTAAGGGGCGAAGGGAGGGATAACCGATGAAGACATTCATGAACCTGAATCGATTTGAAGCATTCAGCGATGGGGTATTCGCAATTGCCATGACTCTATTGGTGATTGAAATTAAAGTGCCCGATTTGTCTCAGGCAACAGCATCAACAGCGATTGATGCACTGATTCATACTGGGTCGCATATTCTTAGCTACATCACGAGCTTTTTGGTCATTGGCGTTTTGTGGCTCAATCATCATGCTCTGTTTCATTTGCTTAAGCGGGTCGATCGCATTGCCTTGACAATCAACTTAGTGTTGCTGATGTGCATTGCTTTTATTCCCTTCCCAACAGCCCTGATCGGTGAATACGGCAGGCTCCAACCTATTGTGATGTTTTATGGTTTAACGCTGTCGCTCACCGGAATTGTCTACAATGTCCTTTGGTTTTATGTCGTTCGTCAATATCTCTGGGGTCATCCTCAAGTCGATCGCCGTTTCATCTATCAGGCTTCTCTTTGGAGTATTGGTTATCCCATTCTTTACTTGATTGCTTCGCTATTGTCATTTAACAGTACAACCTTGAGTACAATCCTCTATATCCTAGTTCCACTGTTTTATCTATTTCCCAGCGCAATCGATCGACAATTGGTCAGCCTACCCGATGAGTCCTGAGACAATCTGTATCTCTACCAGTAGATTAAGATGCAATCCTGGATCGACTCTATACAGGTTTGGCGGTAGCGATCGCGGTCGAACAATAAGCCCGCTCGCCGTTCGAGTCGATCGGTCGCCCCTCAATTTCATCTTATACTGCGTACTGTACAAAAGCATGGTTGTTTAATTTGCTCTGTAGGCTGTAGGCGTCATGCCCGTAAGCTGCCGAAAATGTTTACTCAAATGACTGTGGCTATTGAACCCACATTCTAAGGCAATTTCCATAATCGATCGCTCTTTTTGCTTTAACAACTCCTTCGCCCGTTCAACTCGTTGCTGGAGCAGATATTGATAGGGAGCTATTCCGATCGCCACTTTAAACATATGGCTGAAATGAAATTGACTCATACCCAGCAATGCAGCCAAATCTGCAAGCTTGATGTCTTGACTTAGATGTTCGTTTATGTATTCCAAGACTTGCAACAATTGGCGTTCAGTTAAACCACCCTCGTAAATTGTCAGGCGAGGTTTGGCAGTAAAGTATTGTCTGAGCAAATGCACTGCTAGGATATTTGACAGTGACTCGATGTAGAGATTTTGGCCTAAATTCTCCTGTTGCAGTTCAGAAAGCAGCATCATGCCGATCGACTCAATTTGTCGATCGCGCGTCCGAAATTCCGGGAGCAATTCAAGCCGATCGGGATTCATGTCAAAAGCTTCTCTAGCAACGCTTTCGATGAAACGAGACGCAATTTTAATCTGCATCGGGCGATCGTCACTATCCCAACGCGCAAACAACGGCATCTTTGCAGGCGTTATGGAAATGTCACCTTTGGCGTACAGCCCCGTGTGGGTTTTTCCTCCCTTGATTACCAGCAGGCGTACTGGACGGGGTGCAAGAGACAGATAAATTGTGTGTTCATCGCTGTAATGACAATTGCACTCACCCAGAGGTTCATGGAACTGTTCGACCCAAATATGCTCCCAACCCTGAGATTTGCTAGACAAACTGTGCAAGCTGGTTGGTTCAGGTTGATGAGTAACTGGTAGCTCGATGATGCAAATCCAATTCGTCTAGTTTAGATTGTACTCACTTTGAGATTGTTCCTGCCGATCGATCGCAAAATTGACCGCAAGATTTTGATAGTTGCACAAGAATCAGATAGCTGAACATGAGTCATTTGCCTAAGCTGGAATGGTGATGGATCGGGAGGAAGCTATGGCACATTTGTTACATATTGATTCCAGTCCGAGAGGAGATCGATCGCACTCTCGCAGACTTACAACAGAATTTGTCGAACAATGGAAACAAGCGCATCCGGCTGATGTCGTTACCTATCGAGATATTGGTCGCAATCGGGTTCCCCATGTGGATGAACCGTGGATTGCGACAGCTTATACACCGCCGGAAAAACGCACGCCCGAACTGTGGGAAGCAATTCGCACGAGCATCGACTCCTAGACGAATTCTTAGCTGCGGATATCTACGCGATCGGCATTCCGATGTACAATTTCAGCATTCCCAGTACGTTCAAAGCTTATATTGACCAAATTGTGCGTCCGGGGCGAACCTTTGTGTATGAGTCAGAGGATGCTGCCAACCCTTACAAACCGCTCGTTTTAGGTAATAAAATGTTTGTCATCGCGGCGCGAGGTGGTTCAGGTTTTGGCCCGGGTGAGTACAACGAGAAACTGAATCATCAAGACCCTTATTTAACAACAATCTTGGGATTTATTGGCATCACCGATATCACTTTTGTCGCTGTTGAGACTGACGAATTTGGTGGGAAAACGTTAGCGGAGTCGATCGCAAATGCTCGTGTCCAAGTCGCCCAACTGGTAGGAAGGTAAGATGATACCGCAACATCTGATTGTGCAACAACATTTCGTATTGAAGCTGTTCGCCGCACTGGGCTGCGGGCTGATGGCCGGAGTCTTTTTCGCCTTCTCAACTTTCGTGATGAACGCCCTTAGCCGACTCCCGCGGGCGCAGGGTATTGCGGCCATGCAATCGATCAATATCACCGCTATCAATCCATTATTTATGACGGCGCTCTTCGGAACGGCTGCGGCTTGTATTTTCCTGATTATCTCCTCATTCAAGTCGCATCAACCAGGTGCTGCTTATTTGCTCGTCGGCAGCCTGCTGTATCTCGTTGGCACAGTATCCGTGACGATCGCATTTAATGTGCCGCTGAACGATGCGCTGGCAAAAGTTGAGCCTAGCAGCGCTGAGGGCGCGAAACTGTGGGCTAGCTACCTTACCAACTGGACAATCTGGAATCATATTCGATCGGCAGCAGCGCTTGCAGCAGCGGCATTGCTCATCGTTGGGATATGCGATCGATCGGCACAATAGTAATGTTGTGTATGCGTTTGTGCTACTCCATACCATTGATTTGGGAGGTTAGGAACTTGTCAGCGGGCGTTCAGCAGCAAGGTACAGTAAAATTATCGATGAGCAAGTACGATACCTTTCGATCGGCAAAATGCAGCGATTCTTGGAGTCAATATGAGTGTTCAAGCCGCCTACGATAATTGGTCAAATACATACGATGCTGACGAAAACCTGACGCGCGATCTCGATGGAGTAGTTACCAGAGAAACCTTGATGGGTTTGAGGTGTAAATCCGCGGTTGAAATTGGTTGTGGTACGGGTAAAAATACGGTTCTGCTTTCACAAATTGCTGAAAAAGTCTATGCAATCGATTTTTCCGCATCCATGCTCGAAAAAGCGCAAGAAAAAGTGAGAGCTGCCAACGTGATATTTATTAGAGGAGACATCACGAAGCAATGGACTTGTAGCAATGGCTCTGCCGATATTATCGCCTGCAATCTCGTTTTAGAACACATCGAAAACCTCTCATTTATATTTTCAGAAGCATTTCGTGTATTAGTCAAAGGAGGATATTTATTCATCTCTGAACTGCATCCCTTTAGACAGTATCAAGGAACAAAAGCTAATTTTAAAATAAATCAAAAGGTCGTTGAAATACCAGCATTTGTGCATCATATATCAGAGTTTTTTGAGGGGGGTAAAAATCAAGGTTTCATGCTTGAGGACTTCAATGAGTGGTGGCACCAACAAGATCGAAATAAACCCCCCAGACTTGCATCATTCTTGTTCACAAAGTGAAGAGGATTTAGAGTGGTGTGCATATTATATGCAGCCTATTAATTCAACATCGCTCTGAGTCAGCTACCTTGCCAACTGGACAATCTGGAATCACATTCGATCGGCAGCAGCGCTTGCAGCAGCGGCATTGCTGACGATCGCCCTCCGTTACCCTTGAAAAGGCGGCAGTCAAGCTAAGGAGGCAAATATATATGGAGTTGGAGCGAAAACCGAGTTCAATAGGAACGCCGATATCTGAAGTCGAAATAGATGCAGCCCTTGTCTACAGATTGTTAGAAAACCAGCACCCTGATTTGAAACACCTCCCGATTCATCTCGTTGATTGTGGTTGGGATAATGCGATGTTTCGGCTGGGCGACGAGTTGTCTGTACGACTCCCGCGCCGCCAAATAGCAGCCCCACTACTCGAAAACGAGCAAACTTGGCTGCCAATTTTGGCCGATCGGCTTTCTATCCCTGTTCCAACACCTTGCAGGCTGGGCAAACCAGCAGGGGGTTATCCTTGGCGGTGGAGTGTATTGCCTTGGCTGCCCGGTGTGGCTGCCGATCGAGAAGAACCCCATGCCAATCAGGCAAAACCCTTTGCTTCATTCTTGCGATCGTTGCACGTACCGGCGCCATTGAATGCGCCATCAAATGCGTTCCGCGGCGTATCCTTGCACCAGCGGGCAGCTTCTGTTGAGGAACGGATGCAACGGCTGAAGGCGAAAACCAACCGGATTAATCGAGAGATCGAGAACGCTTGGAATGTCGCTTTAAACGCGCCTGTTGACGTTGAAGCAACATGGCTGCACGGCGACCTTCACCCGCGAAATGTGCTTGTTGCAAACGGTGCGATCGCGGGGATTATTGATTGGGGCGACATGACATCAGGCGATATTGCCACAGATCTTGCTGCTATCTGGATGCTCTTCTCTCATCGAAATGCACGCCAACGGGCGATCGCAGAATATGCAAATGCTTCTGAAGCAACACTGCAACGCGCCAAGGGATGGGCGGTACTTTTTGGTGTTGTGCTACTCGACACAGGATTAGTTGATAACCCAAGGAACGCGCTAATTGGGGATAAAATATTGCGCCGTGTTTCTGAGGATGGATAATATTATCTCCTCATACTAAATCCGGGGCAAAGCTAACCCCTTTTTGGATTTGTCTCAAGCGAGGCACGTTAGCTTTCGCTTGAGACGAAGGGTTAATCATCAAGGGGATGACCTTCCCCAGATTTGGTATCGCTACAAACGGGATTACCAAGGACTCCCAATCATCACAAAAGCCGACCAATAATAAGGATGCGACAACTTCAAATCCGCAAACCCTTGCAAAGATTGTGGCAACTCCACCCCCTCACCCCGACTCGAACCCCGCAACCTGCCGCCCTCCAAACGCACATCTCCCCGCAACATCGCAATTTGCGCTTGTCGCAGCGCCGCCGCCTTAATTCGCGCCGTCTTCAACTGCTGGTAAAACTCATTCATCAATCCCAAAGTACCCTCATCCGAAACATACCACAAACTCCCCAAAGCCGTTTGCACCCCAGCTTGCAGCGCCAATCCCCCAAAACCCAACTCCGCACTTTCATCACCCACCGCAGTCCGACAAGCACTTAAAACTAACAGATTCACCTGCGGATTATTCAATCTCAAATCACGCAATTGATTCAGTCTCAACCGACTATCCCACAACTGAATAAAAGAATTATTCGGCAGCCCCGGACGAAATTCGCCGTGAGTAGCTAAGTGAATAATCCCAAAAGGCCGGCTTTGATGCTGTCGCTTCAAATTCTCCAAAGTGAAACCCTCATTCAGAAAACTAACTCCCGGCCACTCTCGCGAAATAGCCGCTATTTCCGCAGGAACCGCAGGTAAAGGATTCAACTCGGAAAATTGATCCGCACCCATTGCTAAAACTTGAGATTTTCTGAGATCCACGTAGCGAGTATCTGTTAAATTAATGCTCGGCATCAGGCTGAGATTGTACTTTTCTATCAAAAATTGCTGCCCGTCGTGCAAAGCAGCAAAGGGCATAGCTCTCAAACCCCGATCGACCACAAAGGAAATAGTATCCGTTTGGCACCTTTTCAAATTCTCCTCCAAAGGCGCAACCATCCACTTATAAAGCTGTTGGGAAGATGGTAGATAACTCGTAGTAGCCCGCACCCCGGGCTTAGTAATCTCATTCCTGAACGCACTTACAACTTTCAGCAATTCTTCCCGGTTCGCTGACGGCACGCTTTTGTGAACCACTCCGCCGCAAGAATCTACTAACATTAAATCTAATTTTTCCGATCGCGAAAACAGATAAATCAAGCTGGGTTTCGTGCCAGTTTCTTCCGCCACGGATGCTAACTTTTTTTTGATGTCGTCTGGGGATAGCAAATCGTCGCTGATGTTGAGGCCGAAATATTCCTGGAATTCTTGGCCGAAAGATTTGTCCAGCAGAGGCAAAGCTGCTGATAGTTGGCCGGCATCCAAGTTCCTGCCGATGTCGCTGCGAAATGGTGGCCCAAAAACGGGCGGTCTGGGATTTCCACCGATGAAATTTCTGAGTCCTCTCGGAGATGGCATTCTTTCCGGCGGCATCCTTTCTCCGGGTTTTCCTATATCTCGGGATATTCTGTTTTGATTCTGCCGCTGTTCGGGGTTAAAGGGTTGGTTGGCATCGGGAAAAACCGCTCGCGCTCTATCTAATGGAAATCTATTGATTAGCGATGGCGGCAGCGAATTTGGGTTATTGCGATCGATTGGATTGAGTGGATTATTTGGATTGAGTGGATTATTGGGATTATTCGGATTGTTGGGATTATTAGGATTATTCGGATTATTCGGATTTAGTGGATTACTGGGATTCAGTGGATTATTTGGATTTAGTGGATTATTCGGATTGTTGGGATTGTTGGGATTGTTGGGATTGTTGGGATTGTTGGGATTGTTGGGATTATTCGGATTGTCGGGATTGTCGGGATTGTCGGGATTAATTGGTTGGTTGGTAGTGACGATCGCACTATTGCCCTGAGTGTAAGAATTTATGAAAGATTGCCCCTCAGTAATAGTACCCGAAGCATTGCTGGCGATCGCCCCAGCAGTCCCGTTAGTCGTCGCATCTCCCACCGCAAAAGGCGTCGGCGGATTGACATCCCCGCCGCCGTGAGCGATCCTCACTGTACCCGGTTGAGTGCCCCCAAGCGTTGAGATGCTAACAGGAGAACCGTTTTGGTCAAAAATACCCGTCACTCGCACTAAACCGGGAGTTGCGATATCAACCTGAGCGCCCGGAGCATTCACCGATCCAATGCTAATATCATTTTGAGCGTTAAGATTTACTCCAGAAGTGCGATCGACACCAGCAGAATTAACATTTATTCCCCCGGTTGTTATTTGCCCTCCCGCTAAAATTCCCACAATTTCCGCAGCATTGATATTCCCAGCGGTGACATTTCCCCTGCTGCTAATTAAATCAACTCCCACTCCCTGCAAATTACCCGCAGTCACATTACCCGCGGCTTGTAAATTGACATTTCCCGTTGACACAGTATTGCCGATCGCAATATTTCCACCGCTAATAACATCAACAACCGTCCCTTGCAAATTCCCCGCAGTAAAGTTAGTCGGTGTTCTCGAAACAATGCTCGCACCAGGAGCATTTATCCCTGCCACGCTAATATTATTTTGGGCGTTCAGAGTTACCGCCGACCGGGGATTAACTGCGTCTGTGGTAGCGCGATTGATATTAACTGTCCCGGTTTGAATTTGCCCTCCTGCGGAAATCCCAACTTTTTCGGAAGCGGTTAGATTACCAGCCGTGACATTTCCCCTAGTGCTGTTGAGATTAATCCCAACTCCCTGCAAATTTCCTGCCGTTAAATTGCCCGAAGCCGTCAAATCAACATTACCTGTAGCGTTGGTATTGCCTGCGGCAACAGTTCCCGAATTGCTGGCGACATTAACTCCAATACCCTGCAAATTTCCTGAAATTACATTCCCCGCACCTCTGACATTGATATTTCCCGCTGACGAAGTATTGGCAGTTGTAATATTCCCGGTATTGCTGCTAACATCCACTGCTCCCCCTTGCAAATTCCCGGCAGTTAAGTTGTTGGTTGCTCTCAAAGCAATTGTAGCAGTCGGAGCATTTACCGAGGCAACGTTAATATTAGTTTGGGCGTCCAGATTGACTGTGGGAATGGTAGGATTAACTGGATTTGCGGCGGCAGGATTAACGGTTATTGGCGCTGTACTGATTTGCTGTCCCGCTACAATTCTGACATCTCCCGCAGTGGCGATCGCACCCGTAGCGACACTCCCGCTGCGGCTGGTGGCCCTGACAGTCGCACCCCTGAGATCCCCTACGGTTAAGTCGCCCGAAGCTGCCAAAGTGAGATTCTCGGTTGCTGTAACGTTGACGGGTGTTGTATTGGGGACAATTGTATTCGGATCGCTCAAAACTCCCAGACCGCCGGAGTTGCTGGTAACATTAACTTGAGAACCCTGCAAACTCCCAAAATTTACATTGCCGGATGCTGTAATGTCGATCGCCCCATTCGTCCCAGTGTCGATCGCACCCGTTACGATATTACCCCCAGTCGCATTCAGAGTAATATTGCCGTTGATATCAGCACGAGAGATGTCACTTGTCAATATAATATTGTTGATAGCTTGAATATTAATCGTCGAACTCGACGTTAATCTGCCCCCGACTATCACAGACCCTGCGGTGCTTTCGAGATTAATTTGACCGCCGTTAATATCTCTAGTTGCCACATCTCCCGCAGCCGACAAAATCACCGGCCCGCCCGCAGAAATATTTTCAACAGAAATCAAATTTCTGGGAAAAACCGACACCGAAGTAAAATTTGCATCCTCCGGAGAAATATTAAGCGGATTTGCCAGATTTAGCAGTCCCGCCCGCAGAATTAAAGCCGGACTTCTGGTTAAAATAGGAATATCTGGATCGTCGGGATTCACATTTTCAGTCCGCAATGCAACATCGGGGCCAGTAATTGTAATATTCTCGGCAACAATGCTTCCCCTCGCCTCCACTTTCAGCGAAACCCCGGTATAATCTCCAAAAAAAACATCTCCTTCCGAACTAATAATCGGGTCAAATAAACTGACAAAATTTCCCGGCATTCCCGACAAATTCCGCACCGAAAAATTGCCTCCCGAAATAAAGTGAGAATCCCCCGAAATCACGCCGTTGCTGACTAAACTCAAATTGCCGCCGCTTTGGAATTGCGGGGGAAGAGACAAGCCGCCCGTGGCGTTTAAGGTGAGAATGTCGATCGCGCGATCGGCCCGAATCTCTAAATTGCCCCCAGAGAGCGCCAAAAAAGGATTCTGCACGCTGTCTCGAACCCGCACCGCATCCCGTGCCAGCAAGTTCAAATCCCCCGCAGTTTGCAGCCTAGCCCCCGCTAACGTCAGATTTCCCGCAGCCCAAACAGTCGCACTTCCCGCATTCACCTGCCCAAGCACAGACATATTCCCAGCAGCAATCGCCACATCCCCAGAATTCACCTGCAAACCCGAGTCCACCAGCCGCACGGTACCGTCATCCGCAACCGCAACACCCGCCGCCTGATTTTGGCCAGAACCTGTCAGCAACTGCGGCAAAGAAACAGGATTTAAACTTTGTTGAGAATTCCCTAAATTCGCGCCCGCTGCTATTTCCAAACTCAACAAAAGCCCCGGTTGACTGATGCGCAAAACATTCTCGCCCGGAACAGCAGCCACAGTAATTTGCCCGCCCGGTGCCGACAACTGTCCCGTACTCACAACCGTACCGCCCAGCAAAGTCAAACTCTGCCCCGGATTCACAGCTAAATTGCCATAATTAACAATACTTCCCGGTTGAGTCGCACCAAAATAAAAAGCATTTGGCGCACCAACTAACGCGCTAAAATTATTTGTACCCGCCGCATTAAACCAATTAGAACCAAAACCCACACCATTAGCAGTAGTTGCAGTGAAAGCCCCCGGCACATTCAAACTGGCGTTCGGGCCAAACACAATCCCCGCCGGATTAATTAAAAACAGATTAGAATTGCCGCCCGTGACAGTAATTAAACCGTTAATTAGTGAAGGGTTCCCGCCAGCAATTCGAGCTAATATATTTTGAATACTTGAATTAGTCAAAAAATTAGCAATTTGACCTTCATTCAAGCCGAACTGCCCAAAACTGTGAAAAAGATTCGCCCCGTCTCCCGACAAACTGCCACCGTTAATATCGTAGCGGTTGCCGGTGCGGGTGAGGGCCGTGCCAGTACCGTCAGCAGCCGGGACTATTGGCTGTGCTTGCGCCAGAGTATTAAAAAATAACAAATAAAACGGGCAAATAAGTAGCCCGACCTTTTTAATCTTTAAGTTGGCATTTTTCATAGCAGCTACATTCGATCGCAATTCCCCTCAATTATCGCACCCAACAACTTACCTGTAAATGACAAATTAATTCGCTCATGACAACTCCCAAAATCAAAAGCTTGTACACAGACGGCGCTTGTTCCGGCAACCCAGGCCCGGGCGGCTGGGGTGCAGTAGTTTGCTTCGCCGACGGCAAATGTCACGAACTCGGGGGGGGAGACCCCCAAACCACCAACAACCGCATGGAAATGCAGGCTGCCGTCGCTGCATTAGAATTTTTTGCCAATTCCGGTCAAACCGAACCAGTCACCGTTTACACGGACAGCGAATACGTTAAAAACGGCATCACCAAATGGATTCAAGGCTGGAAAAACAAAGGCTGGAAAACCTCGACGGGCAAAGATGTCGTCAACCAAGACCTCTGGCACCTGCTAGACAAGCTGAATTCGCGACAAATCAAGTGGGAACACGTCCGGGGTCACTCCGGCGACTTCTATAACGACAGGTGCGACGAAATCGCCCGCAGCTTCTCGCACAACCGCACTCCCCAACTGCAACAGCATCCACCAACAGCAGATGAGGCTGGGGCGATCGCGGCGGCATCGCCCCTACGCTTTGAAAACACAATTGTTTTGGAAGAAACGGACACAACTGGTAACAAAACGATAGAATCCTATGTCATAACGTCTGACCTTCCGATCTCCAACTCTACCATGATGGATTCAACTGCCGATACGCTGGAGAACTTGCCCCGCGAGGTGAGGGTTCAGGAACTCCGCAACCTGATCGAAACCTTGCACATAGCCGACGAAGTTGCCACCAAAGGCTACTTGATTACCAGTTCTGAACTGGCTGATTTGATGGATGTAAATGCCAGCGCTGTAACCAGCCGCGGAGACAACTGGGTTTGGCGCAACTGGGTAGTTTCTCGCGTGCGCCGCGAGGGCAACCAAATTCTCTGGCAATTAGAGCGCATAGACCACGTTAGTACGACTGATTAATCATCAGTCCTCAGTCCTCAGTCAGATTCTGACAAATGCCTTCTGCCTGCTGCGATATCTAGGACTAATTCCAAGAACTCTAACGGTAGGTGCGCACTGCGCACCTTACCTGTTTCAAGACCTAAAAAATAATTTAACCTATAATTAAGAAAGACAAACAAATCCTGAATAAACAGTGAAAAACAAGAGTTCGATCGGTTTAATGAACTGGCTGCAACCAAAACCAGAAACCGTTTTGCTGTGCGGCTCAATTGCAGCAGCTTCTGACATGGCATTTATGCTCAACGGTGAGTGGGATGGGTGCAATAGTTTGGTTCTCCCTAAATGCGACAAGGTAGCGATTGAAGCAGCCGCCCGTTTGCTGGAGACATCGTGGTGCTACCAAAATGCTTGCGAAACAATTTTAATTCGGCTGGGAGTTGACGAATTTCTGCGCCGTTATGCCGTTGGAGAAAGATTTTTTATAAATGCCAACTTGAGATGCGCCCAATTGCGTGAAGTTTGCTTGGAAAATATTGATTTGAGTTATGCCAAATTGAATTTGGCTGACCTGGGCGGCACTAATTTAAGAAAAGCAAACTTAACAGCAGCACAGTTGCCAGCAGCAAATTTGAGCGGCAGCAATTTGAGTGGAGCGCAACTTGTGAGGGCTAATTTAGCGGGAGCTAATTTATCAGATGCTAATCTCAGAGGTGCAGATTTGAGTTGGGCAGATTTAAGCAATGCTAACTTTAAAAATGCCGATTTAAGAGGTGCAAATTTAGGGAGAGCAGACTTAAGAAAAACAAGCTTAGATGAGGCGATCGTTGAGTAAAATAAGTTGAGGGGCGACAGCCAATTATTTAGGCCCGGGTTCCAATTATGATTCATATTTGCGATCGCGCCACTGAGTCGGCTGATTCAAAGCAGAAATTAGAATCCGCCAAAACTCTACAGGATCGGTCAAAGAAGAAAGCCAAATACCTACAAGGGTATGTTTGCTGACAAGACCGCGGGTGCGATCGACTGTCATGGTTAATAAGTATCTCATATCGCGTCCGCTCGATTACCATAACAAAAACGGAACGCACGTGCGCCCGAAAGTCCGCATAATGCTACGGACTTTCGGGCGCACGTGCGTTCCAATCCGAACAACGTTGAAGTCGAGGCATTTTATGCACATTACTACTGTCGCGGGCCCAGCGGGGCGACTCAATCTCACCGACACGGGCGCGGTCAGCGGGGAAGAACCTAAAGCCATCCCCGTCCTCTTCGTACACGGTATGGCATACCACCTCGGAGTCTGGGACGAGACGATCGCCCTGTTGCGCGCCAATCTCGGCCAAAACCAGCGGATTCTGGCGATCGACCTGCGCGGCCACGGCGCCTCCGATCCGCCAGCAGACGGCGACTACTCGCCAGATGCCTGCGCAGCCGACATCCTCGCCGTCCTCGACGCACTGGATATCCCGCAAGTAGCCCTTGTAGGGCACAGCTTCGGGGCCCTCGCCGTCCTCGCCACCGCCGACGCCGCGCCAGCGCGGGTGGCGCGCGTCGTCCTCGCCGATCCCCCCGGTGACTTTAACTACCTGCCGCCCTCAGTATACGACGAACAGATGGTTCCCTTCCTCGCAGCGCTGGCGGGCGACGGCTACCGCGCTGCTGCAGAGGAAAAGTTCGCCCAAGCCCTCGAAGGCAGTACGCCTGAGACGCGCGAAACCACGATCGCACGCCTCGGGGCCACGCCGCGCGATCGCCTAGTCGGTATGTACGAGGGTATGTTTGCTTACAACGCCGTCGGTGCGATCGATCGCTACTTAGCAACCCCGGGCACCCAAATCTCAGCAGTCCTCGCGCCGGCCAACTCCTGGCCCTTCAGCCTCCACGTACTCCGCCCCCAAATTGCCACCGCCGTCATACCAGAAACCAGCCACTGGTTGCAGCTTGATGCGCCGGTTCCCTTCGCGGAAGCGGTGACAAATGAGTTGACAGTTGACAGTTGACAGTTGACAGTTGACAGCAGTCATTAGTCAGTAGTCAGCAGTCAGTAGTCTATTGAAGGCGATCGATCGCCAATGTTGAACAGCACTTACGCATCTCGATCGAAGAAACCGGGTTTTTCACCCTTACTGCGGGCTGCGGCGAAGGATTTTCGTAAAAAAAACCCGGTTTCTCGCCACCCGTTGCAATTATCTGCGTTAATTTGCGTTCATCTGCGGTTTCGGGATCGATCGAAGATTTATCTATTCAAATAAGTCTTGTTCAAAAGCGATCCGGCAATCATCTAATAGCCTATGAAGTTCTCGAACGACTTTCCAGGGATTTCTACCTTTGAAAACAGCAGCGATCGCAGCTTCATAGGGATTTGGGCCAGTTTTTTTGACAGCCGCGATCGCCTTTTGGTTAGAAAATCCCCGCCCGCTAACCAACCAAGCAGCCAAGACGTGTCCTGTGCGCCCAATCCCGCCACCACAGTGAACTACCGCGCGATCGCCCGCGCTATTTGCTGATGCCAAAAACGGCAAAATGCGATCGACTAAAATTTCGCGATCGGCCAATTCAAAATCTGCGATCGGCGCCCAGCAAACTCGATCGCACCCAAAAACATTTCGATAGCTTCCCAGCAAGTCAGAATAGCCCATGAGTTGAGACTCAGGAAGCAAGCAGCAAACTCGATCGATCTTCTGTCCCCGCATAAAATCTATCCACCGAGCAACTTCCCCATCCCGGTATCCCGGTTTTGCCGCACCAAACACAATTAATTCATGCTCCGAAGCCGCCGCAAATTTGTACACGAGTCCTAAATTTAAATCCTAATTAGTTTATAATTATAATAGAGTAGCCGTAGGGTGCGTCGCTTGCAGAAAATTCCTCAAAAAAATCGACAATCTCACAGAGCCGCACCTGACAAATATTTGAATAAATAAACTCAACACTTTTTGGTATCAACATTTGTGAGAAATCATCTTACAATTATATAGTTGTGCTGTCAAAATTAAACAATATAGAATCAGTCCTGCCCAATTATTCAATCCCAAATCCAAAATCCCAAATCTAAAATGGTATGATTACCAGCTTGCGAACAGTCACTGCAACTAGATATGTCACTCCCTTGCGCGAGGGCGGCTCGCTACCGGCGATCGTCGAAGCCGACGATGACGGTATGTACGTGCTGAAATTTCGCGGTGCGGGCCAGGGAGCAAAATCTTTGATCGCGGAGCTAGTGGCGGGGGAAATTGCTCGCGCCTGCGGACTCCCAATCCCCGAACTCGTGTTTGTGGAACTCGATCCGGAACTCGCTCGCACTGAGCCCGATCCGGAAATTCAAGATTTAATCCGCGCCAGTGCTGGCCTCAATCTCGCCCTCGACTATCTCCCCGGTTCCATCACCTTTGACCCCGTAGCCGGCAAGTCCGATGCGGATCTGGCCTCAGAAATCGTTTGGTTCGATGCTTTTGTCACCAATATCGATCGCACGCCGCGCAATGCAAATATGCTGGTATGGCACCGCCGGCTTTGGCTGATCGATCACGGTGCGGCTCTCTACTTCCAACATACCTGGAAAGATTATCTCTCGCGCAGCCGCGATCGTTTTCCCGCAATCAAAGACCACGTTCTGCTGCGCTTTGCTAGCACGCTGGAAACGGCAAATTCAAAGATGATTCAAAGGCTAACGCCGGACATCATTCGCAGCATCGTTAAACTGATTCCTGATACTTGGCTGGTAGCAGATTCTCCCTTCAGCGACAGCAACCAACATCGCGATGCTTATATCGAATACCTGCTAAACCGGCTAGAATCACCACATATTTTCTTGGAGGAGGCGATTCGTGCCCGATCGATTTCTGTATGATTATGCCATTATCCGCGTCGTTCCCAAAGTCGATCGCGAAGAGTTTGTCAACGTCGGCGCGATCGTTTCTTGCGGTGCGAAAAAATTCCTCGAAGCCCGCATCGAAATTGACGAACAGCGTTTGAGGGCGATCGACTCAACCTTGGATCTGGAACTGATTCGCAACCACCTAGCCGTCATTCCCGTCATTTGTGCGGGCGGCAAGGAATCTGGCGCGATCGGTCAACTTCCCCACAGAGAGCGCTTTCACTGGCTCGTAGCGCCCCGCAGCACGATCGTTCAGACATCGCGCGTACACACTGGTTTTTGCCAAAATCTACCAAGTGCGATCGAACATCTGCTCGATACAATGGTGCGATCGTCAAGGCGATTTTAGATTTTAGATTTTAGATTTTAGATTTATATCGTGTGCGATCGATTAACCGCAATAAGATTGGTTTGATCGTTTGGACTTGGGTCCGCAACAAGCTGCGGACCCAAGTCCGCACGTGCGTTCCTTTTTTTATTAATGTAATTGACAGCACATAATATTACTAGCAGTTTCGCAAGGTAGAAAGATGATACAAATTGAACAGACAAATATGACCGTCCCTCTCTGGGGTTTAGTAATTTTCATTTTGTGGACGATCGCAGTCGTCATCGCGCTCATAGCAGTCAGGATTCGGCATCTATCTGCGGGCGGATCTCCCAAAGATTTCGGCACACCAAACGATGAAAGTTTGCTGTGGCGACTATTTCGAGTACAATCCAACTTGATAGAAAACCTGCCTTTGTATTTGGGAGTTGTTTTCCTGCTAACAGTTAGGGGCGTCTCTGGAACAGCCGTAGATTCGCTGATTGTTGCGTACATCGTATGGAGGCTGGTGCATTCAATGATTCACATTGCCGGCCTCGATCCAAAGTTTCGGATTTTGAGCTTAGGGATTCAGTTAAGCTGCTTGGTAGCCTTAATTGTTATGGCAGTTTTGTAGTTGAATCCTTACGCAATTGGCACCTATTATATTGTAGGGTGCCCCGGAGTCAAACTCTCATTGTTTCGTACACAACCTAAATCTGACGCACCTTATAAATCGAAGTTTATGAACCGAATATCTCGCGCGATCGCTCGGATTTTAATTGTATTCGGCTGCATTAGTGCTGTTTTAGTTCAGACACAGCGCTCAGCCTTAACCGCGCCAACTCCCGTGCAGGAATCTCGGCCACGCCTAGGAGATGTCGCTCAAACAGTGAATTTTGGACGGCACTTTCAAGAATTAGGGGTTGAAGGGGCGATCGCAATTTACGACTTGAATAGCGATCGGCTTTACCAACACAACCCGCAGCGCAACAGCACAGCTTTTTTACCCGCATCTACATTTAAGATTCTCAACTCTCTGATTTCCTTAGAAACAGGCGCGATCGCAAATGAAATTGCCGTCCTAACTTGGGATGGAATTCAAAGGCAAATTCCCGCATGGAATCGAGACTTGAATATGAGAGAAGCCATCAAACTTTCCGCCGTCTGGTTTTACCAAGTTCTCGCGCGCCGAGTCGGACACGAGCCAATGCAAAAATGGGTAGCCAAAGTCGGTTATGGCAACCAAAAAATCGGTAACAAAGACGATATTGACAAATTCTGGTTGAGCGGAGAACTGCGAATCACCCCCAACGAGCAAATTCAATTTCTGCGCCGTCTCTACAAAAACGACTTACCCTTTTCTGAGCGATCGCTCTCTGTGGTTAAAGACATCATAATTGTCGAACAAACTCCCAATTACACAATTAGGGCAAAGACAGGCTGGGCAGGCTTGGGAGAACAAACAGCGCCTCAAATTGGCTGGTATGTAGGTTATTTAGAGCAGAATAAAAATGTTTACTTTTTTGCCACAAACATTGACATCCGCAGCAAAAACGACCCAGCCGCCAGAATCGAGTTAACGCGCCGTTGCTTGAAGGATATGGCACTGCTGTAAGTGCGTTTGCATTCTTTTTTATGAGTTATAATACCCATTCCAAAAAGTCTGAATACATATACATTGTATGCAAGTATCTGTAGGGAAACGGCATGGCCGTGTCCGGCGGGGTCAGGAGCAACTTTTAATAATGGTTATAAGATTGATGTTAAAACTTAACAGTTAAGTTTCCGCAATACCGCTGACAACTGCTGTATCAAAAGGCTAAGCTAGCTGCAAGCTTTAACTTCCAAGCTAGAGACAAACCGCAGCCAATTTCACTCGCCTTTTAACTATGGCAAAAGAATTAGCAATAGACACTCGCGGACTCACCAAACAATTCGATCGCCATATTGCGGTTAATGACATCGACTTGCAAGTCGCCGCCGGCGAAATCTGCGGGCTCATAGGCCCCAACGGTGCCGGCAAAACTACCTTGCTGCGAATGTTGGCCGCCGCCGAAGAGCCGACTACAGGGGAGATTTACATCAACGGCAGTCCCTTGTTGCGCGATCGATCCAACCCCACTCTCAAACAGCACATCGGCTTTCTTCCCGACGATTTTCCCCTTTACGACGATTTGACTGTGTGGGATTATTTAGATTACTTTGCTCGACTCTACAACTTGCGGCAGCCCCGCCGCCGAGAACGCATCTATGCAGTTTTAGAACTCGTGCAATTAACCAACAAGCGCAACAGCTTAATTTCCACTCTTTCGCGGGGGATGAAACAGCGGCTGAGTTTGGGGCGCACTATTATTCACGAACCGCTGTTGCTGCTGTTAGACGAGCCAGTTTCCGGTTTAGATCCGATCGCGCGATCGCAATTCCGCGAAATTATCAAAGCTGTGCAACAAGCCGGCATGACCGTAGTCATATCGTCTCACGTTCTCAGCGATTTAGCGGAACTTTGCAGTTGGGTGGGAATTATGGAACTCGGTTATCTTGTCGAAAGCGCCCCTTTGCAAGAACTTTACAAACGCCTCGGGAAACAGCAAATTTTCCTGTCAACTTTGGGCAATTTAGAAGCGCTGACATCCGAACTCAAGAACTTTCCTTGGGTAGAAAGTTGGGAAATACTGCCGGAAACTCAGCAGGTGTGCGTTCATTTTTCAGGAAGCCGGGAAGATGCAGCGAATTTATTGCGATCGCTTGTCAACGCCAACATTCCCATTACAGAATTTCACTGCACTCAAGAAGACTTAGAAACCATCTTCCTCAAGATGGGACACAAACAAGCATCTTAAATAGTCTTGGACGCACGGGTAGTCAGAAACCGGGTTTTTATCAAAATCTTTCATCGGAGCCACCAGATTCAGCAAAAAACGCGGTTTCTTTGGTCGAAATGCGTCCAAGACTATTAAATAAATTTTTCCCTTTCTAATTTTTCACTCACAACTCAAAACTATTACCTATGAGACTCAACTTGCTAGACCAAATCGGTAACTGGAATTCCCAGTTATTTCGAGAACTCAAAGGCCGCTTGAAAATGGGCAATATCGCGATCGCCAGCGCCCTTTCCCTCAGCGCTCAACTGCTGCTGTTCTTGTCTTGGCGCGCCCAGATACCGATTGCCCCTCCTGCCGGCGAGTACACTTACCCCATCTACAACAGATTTTGCACTGAATTGTATGGTCGTGTTGTTGAGACAAAGTGCATCAAAGATGCGGCGGGAAACTTTACCGTTAACTGGCAGTATTGGTGGCTAGAAATATTTGTTTACCTCAGCATATTTAGCGCTATGGTGCTATTAGTAGCAGGCACTTATATGCTGGTCAGCGACCTCGATAAGGAGGAACGCCGAGGCACGCTTAACTTTATTCGCCTCAGTCCCCAGTCTACCACCACAATTTTTATCGGCAAAATTCTCGGTGTCCCAATTTTACTGTATCTCGCAGCAATTCTTGCTGTACCGCTGCACATCTACAGCGGATTAACAGCTCAAATACCTCTGCATCATATTTTATGTTTCGACATAGCAATGGCAGCTAGCTGTGCTTTATTCTACAGCAGCGCGATGCTATTTGGCTTAACAACCAGTTGGTTGGGAGGGTTTCAACCTTGGTTGGCTAGCGCTGCAGTTTTGGGTTTTATTACCCTAGCTTTTAATATGCCGTTAAACAGCAATGCTGCTGACTTGCTAACATTTTTATCTCCGGCTCCTGCCCTGAAATACTTAGTCGATCGACGAGTTACTGAAGCCCACAATTCTGACTTGAACTGGTTAGTTGGAAACTTCAATAATCTGCAATGGTTTCATTTACCGATCGGCACATACCTTGTGTCTTGTACTGCTTTATCTCTCTTAATTTGTGGGATTGTAACCTATTGGATGTGGCAGGGATGGCAGCGCCGCTTTCCCAACCCCAGCGCCACTGTTTTGAGCAAACGGCAAAGTTATTTGCTGGTGATGTGCTGTCAGCCACTAATTTTAGGGTTTGCACTCCAATCGGAAATCACAAACAACAACAATATTGCCGGGTTATTGTTCCTGGATTTCCTACTATTTGTAGCTTTAATTGCTGCTTTAACCCCTGAAAGACAAGCATTGTACGATTGGGCGAGGTATCGGAAACAAATCGTTCCCAGCAGTCAGAAGCTGTGGCGGCGCTACCCCATGCTAGATTTAATTTGGAGCGAAAAAAGTCCGCCTGAAATTGCGATCGCCATCAATATCCTGAGTTCGACGGTGATTTTAACACCTTTAATACTCCAGGGTCTCAAAGTCTTTTTCTGCATGATTATCTTCGCGAATTTGATTCTGATTTACGCCACAGTCACCCAGCTATTCCTATTTGCAAAAATCCGAAACCAGGCAGTTTGGGCCGCGTGTACAGTCGGAGGCGCTCTCTTTTTGCCGCCAATGATTTTATCTATGCTTTCCCTCAGCGCTGAAAAAGCTCCTTTAATTTGGCTGTCTTCAGTATTTCCGGCCTTTGACTCTTGGTCAGCCCTGGCCAGCGCGTCAGGACATACCGTTTTGCTCTCGATGCTCGGCCAGTGGACTGTCTTGGTGCTGCTGAACCTGCAATTGACGCGGCAGCTCCGACTCGCAGGCGAATCAGCCTCTAAAGCGCTGCTGAGGGCCTGAAAAGACGAGAATCCAGCCCGCCCCGCTCGCGAATCCCACATCCTAGTTGAGGCCGGGGCGGGTTTATTGAGATTGTTAGTCTGAACGAAAGATTGTTGGCTCACGGGCCCCTACCGGAATTATATCAAATCCGGGATTTTTCCCCCCCTTTACTCTTTAGTCCGCCTCTGCGGACATTGTTTGTATAGTAGCGGTTTCAACCGCCGAGTTTTTTCGGAAGTTTGTCACTAACTATACTTCCGCCCGCGCCACTGAGTAGGCTGATTTAAGGCAGAAATGAGAATTCGCAAAAACGCTAGCGGATCGGCTAAAGGTGACAGCCAAAACAGCCATTTACCCGATGCCTGAGTTCGATCGTAAGAAGGAGCGATCGCCAAACACAAAGCCGATCGCACCGCAACCAAAAATACATTCAATCCCCACAGCCAAAAGTGGGGAAATACAGCCACCGCAGGCACAGAACCCGACAGCAAATACCACAGTACGATCGGCACCGGCAAACCTTGAACCGCCAATAACAGCCACAAATCGCCCCAAATTTGAGCGCCAGAAGCAGCATCTTTCAAATCGAGCGATCGACCCCACTCGTTCCAAGTCTCGATCGCCCCCTCATACATCCGCACCTTCAGCACCTTCGCCCCATCCAAAAAGCCCACTTTAAAGCCTTTAGCAGCCGCATAGCGAGCCAGAGTCACATCATCGCAAAAAGAACCTTTTGCGACCTCATAGCCCCCTAATGCCACCAAAACCTCGCGCTTGCAGAGGAAACACTGACCGTTTGCCATCACCCGTTCCGGCACATCTGGGCCGGTTCCCGTGGGGCCGAAGCGATAAACCAAAGTCATTAACAAAGCAGGTTGCAGCCACAACTCGCCCGGATACTTGAGAATGAACTGCGGCGACAGCGAAATCAAATCGTAATTTCCAGCAGCAGCCGTCTTTAGCAAACTCGCGATCAAACCCGGATGCGGCTGAGTATCCGCATCGATGCCCAAAATCCACTCGCATTTCTCGGAACTTGCCAAAAAACCCCAATTCAGCGCCCAGGGACGCCCCACCCAGCCCGCCGGTAACGGATCGTCGTTAATTAAGCGAAACCGGGGGTCTTTTTGGGCGGCAGCTTTGACTAAATCTCCGGTGCCGTCTACCGAATAGCTGTCAACAACCACAACTTCTCGGAGTTCGTAACTTTGGCGGCTCAATCCTTCCAAACAAGGCGAAATTCGATCGGCTTCGTTCAAAGTCGGTACCACCGCAGTACAAGCACCCAACAAATCCAGCGTCGGCGAATCCGGTTCTAGGGGAGGGATGCGCGAGGGGCCTTTAATTAAGCGCGACATTAAAATCGCGGCGGCGGGTAATTGCAGCAGCAAAAGTGCGGCAGGGATGATGCTTGTCAAGAGATTTGGGATGTTGGGGGCGAGCATGGGATTTTAGATTTTAGATTTTAGATCTTAGATTTTCAATTGAAGAATTGGGAATTACGGCTGGTGTCAATTGGAAAAATTTAATCAACTTTTGATATCATGTCCGGTCGATTACCACAACAAAAACGGAACGCACGTGCGTTCCTTACTTATTGCGGTTAATCGACGATCGGACACGATATGACCTCAAACATATTACAGGAATTTGGCATGAAAATATAGTTGCTGAAAAACCCGGTTTCTTGTTAAAACCGGGTTTTTAAATTAGCTCAAAATTTCCTGTAAATTTTTGCCAAATCAGCCGTGATATCGTGTCCGCTCGATTACCATAACAAAAAAGGTTCGAGCGTTTGGACTTAAGTCCGCAGCCGGAGAGCGGACTTAAGTCCGCACCCGCGATCGAATATTATTGCAGTCAATCGACCGGAAACGATATGATTCCTCATCAGCCGCTTACTTGCCCAAAGCGCCCACGCGCTGAGGTGGAATTTCAGCTTTGAGAGCCGATTCCAAAGACGGAATTGTTTCTGTTAAGTCATGTGCTGCGGGTTTAGCGATCGAGCTCAATACGATCGCCGGAACTACACCCAAAAGCACAGCTAGGGATGTTGGGAACCAGAACCGAGAATCCAAGGAAGTGACAGTGATAATCGCTCCGAAAGCAAAGTTTACCAAATAAACAATTAACGGCAAACCCAATTCCGATCGCTCTAATTTAATCGACTTTGTTCTCCAGAAGAAAGCTGCTACCGACATAAACACAGCCCCCGTGCCCATCCAGCCAGCCAAATTGCGGTAAGGCATCCCAAAGAAAGCCCCAACTTCCTCAAACTCCCAAAAAGGCACAGAAGTTTGACTCATCGCCGGATCGAGTACAAAATCCCAAGCAGTCAGCAGCAAAGCACCAAGGGCGATCGCCCCGATTTGGCGCACCCAGTTGAGTTCACCTTTACCGCCAGCGACTCCAGCGCGAGCAATTATATATGAAACCAGTCCCAGATAAAACCACGACAGGGGAATTGTAAACGGCACCAGCCCTGCAATTTTGTAGCCCAAACCGCTCAAATAGTGGTAGTTGCCGAAGGGAAAACCCGTACTCGTTCCCAACAACTCGCTACTCAAAGATAAAAACACAGAAGGCAGCAAAAATGTCAGAGTTGCACCCAGCCCCAACGTCCGATAGGCATATAGAGCAACCGCTGCTGCACCAAAGATGATATAAACTACTCCACCCCCAGCCATCCCCCACTGGAACAAAGTTTGCCCAGCGGGCGGTAAGCTCATCACCAATTCGGGACGGGGTAAAATCAGCAGCAACCCTGCCAATCCAAAAGCCATTGACAAGACGTGGGCAATCAAGCAAAAGCGCTCAGCCATCAAAAGTTGCTTCATGGGACTCCTCGAAAAAATATCAGATGCAGAAAGCACTCGTTACAGTTTACAATCTTTAACAAAAAACCAACACGAACTCGGCACCGGCATTTTCCCAAGACTTACACGCAGGGCCGAGAAACCCGGTTTCTGATTGATATCCTGTCCGGTCGATTACCATAACAAAAACCGTTCGATCGTTTGGACTTAAGTCCGCAGCATCAGAGCGGACTCTTCGGCGGCACTACAAACCAATGTTATTGTGGTCAATCCACCGGAGATGATATGACTGTCTGGTTGCAACAAGCCTAGACAAGATTGCAAAAATAGCTGGGAAGGGCCCAGAGCCCGTCCCAAAAAGAGGATTTGCTATTGTGGGATGGGCCCCAGAGTCCGTCCCAAAAAGAGTATTTGTTGTTGTGGGATGGGCCGAAGAGCCCGTCCCAAAAATTTTTTCCCAGGCGAGGCATAGCCTCTAGATATCGATACAGTTTCAAACCCAGGCGAAGAACCAATGACCAATGACCAATGACTATTGACTATTGACTGCTTCGGGAGTCAACTGTCACAGGTCAACTGTCACAGGTCAACTGTCAACTGTCCACTGTCACAGGTCAACTGTTTATTGCCAATTCCCCACCAGTACGAAAGGCGCCCAGAAATAGGGATTTTGATAGTCTGGGTTTTGCAGCAGGCTTAATTGAGCGTTGCGGAGGGCTTCAGCTTTGCTGGTTTTAGAAGCAAGCTGCCGGTAAAACTCAGTCATGAAAATAGCTGTAGATTCGTCGTTGACTTGCCAAAGAGTCGCTGCTGTGCTGCGGGCACCCGATCGAATTGCAGCACCGGCCAAACCCAAAGCCGCCCGGTTGTCGCCGGAAGCAGTTTCGCAAGCACTCAACACCAAAAGTTCGATCGGCTGTTGGTTTTCCCCAGTGCGCGATCGCAGCAGTCGATCGAACTCCTTAACATTAACTTTCTGGTCCCAAGTCACAATAAAAGTATCCGCCGCATTCGAGCTAAACTGACCGTGAGTTGCCAAATGGACGATCGGATAAGACACCGATTTAATGCGATCGTGCAACCGCCCGCTGACAAAATCTTGATTCAGCAGCGAACTCGCCGGCATCTGCGCCGCTATTTGCTCAACTTCCTGCATCACCCCCGGCAAAGCCGAGAAGCCTTGACGCGCTTGGGAGAGGGCACCTGCGAGCACTTTTAACTTGACTTGGCTCAGCGGTTTCGGTGCCAGCAGTTGCAGTCCCGGCGCCAAAGCAATACTGTATTTTTCTACCAAAAACTTTTCCCCGTCGTGCAGCACCGCCATCGGCAGATTTCGCAAATAACCATCGAGCACAAATACCAGAGTTTTAATCCCGCTGGCAGTCAAATCTGCCTCTGCGGGGCGGATTAACCAGTCGTAAACCTGTTGAATAGGTTGTAACCTGTCGCGGGGAAAAGCAGCAGGCCTGATGACATTTTTAGCTAGTCTGAAGGCAGTTTCCAAGTCGGCTTGAGACTTCTTAGTAGTGTAGCGGCGCAGGGGTTTGCCGGGAATTGACAAAATTACCTCCAAACGATCGCTCAAAATAATCGGATAAATCACCGCCGCGGCAGGATCGATTTCCTCGATCGACTTTGGTTTAGCATCAGCACAAGCATCCCGAAAAAAGTTATCCAATTCCGCCAACTGCAAAGATTCCACCGTTTGGCGCGCCTGTTTCAATTTAGATTGACTGGGAGATTCCTCTTGCAACAGCAGCCCGACTAATTCCCGATAAACCGGTTCGGCACTTTCCCGAAACGAAAATTGCACTTCCGGATTCACTGTCACCAAATCGCCTCGCAGAGAAGACAGTACATTCACAGCTTGAGTATATTGAACGATCGCCCCTTCTGCATCTCCCTGAGCTTTCCGAATACGTCCGACTTGCCACAATAATTGATAGGCAATATCGGGAGATTGAAAAGCCGGTGCCAAACTCAAAGCCTGACTTGTGAGATTTTCGGCTTTCTGATACTGCTTTTGGATTTCCGAAAGTTTGCCTTTAGCAGCCAAAATGTAAGCTTGTATGCGTTTGTCGCCCAAAGTGTTTGCTGGTTCCACAGAGCGATCGAGCATTTTGTCAATATCGCTTAAACTCAAACTTCCCGCTGGCGACTGAGCTAATTTCATCAAGCTTTGAGCTAGATTAATTTGAGCGTAAAGTCCGGCGCGGTTCGACGGAACTCGACCGAGTTGAGGTTCGATGGAACGCCACAAAACCTCTGCCTCCGACCATTTTTTGCGATCGGCCAACAAACTCAATTGATTCAATTTCGCCTGAATTTGTAGGGGCGATCGATCTGGCATCGCCCCAGCAGTTCGAGCATAATATTCTAAGGCCGAGCGTTCCAATTCATCCCGCAGTCGGGGACTCAAACCCGGTTTATTGCTTTTCGCCCGCACCGTATTCCCCAGATTGAGAGCAATTGCAGCCGACTCTTGTCCGACGCCCAATTTTCCCGCAGCTTCCAGTCCCGCTGACAGCAAATCCTGGGAACGTTCCAGTTGTCCCAAAACCCGCAGCACCCTGCCTAAAGCATTAATTGCCCGAACTTTTTCCAGGGAAACCGGCTGATTTTGCAAACTTGCCAAACCCGCTGTCGAAACTTCGCAAGTTTTGTTTTCCAGATTCAAGGAAGCTAACAGAATTTTGCAAGCCCTGGGGTAAAGTCCGAGAGTTTCCCAAGCTCGACTTTGATTAATTAGAACTTGAAAAAGTTGGTTTTTGTTATCAATTTGCTCGAAAATTTTAGCGCTTAAGTACAAGTTGTCGATCGCATCAGGAGTCCGCCCCCGTTCGAGTTGAATCTGTCCTTGAATGTTGAGAGTTTCCGCCCAAATCCGCTGCTGTTCGGGAGTTTTGGGCTGCGCTTGCACTACCGACAGACTAGCATTCACAGCTTGTTCTGCTGGTTCCCAAAGTGCTAACTCCCCGTAGGTTGCAGCTAAATTGCTCAATGCTGCGGCGCGATCGAGATTTTGACCTTTTGCCTCAAACAGCGCCGCCGCTTGCTGCAACAGCGGTACAGCTTCGGAAAAACGTTCCGAAGCGTACAGAGTTCGAGCTTGTCTGACAAGCTGCACTCCTTGTGGTGACTGAATCTGAGCCACTGCGGGAGGAATCGCCACCGATAGCAGACAGGAAATCAGAAATAAGAGAATTGCTTGTCGGAGCGATCGGGTAAACTTCATATTTAAAAAATAAAATTACAACCGCAGACACACATACTAATTAACCTAAATACATCTTATTCTTCATCCGCGTTAATCCGCGTCAATGGGCCTACATCTGCGGTTTAAAAAAACCTAATTTCAGCGCGGCCCACAAACAGAACTTGGCCGAGGATTCCGCCCCGAAGCAGCGTTACCCGGATTATATCCAACAAGTGTCACATCCCCCTGAGAATTCACCACCCAACCTTGCGCCGGAACAACTTCCCGAGCTGTTTTTTCCCTTTCTTCTATCTTCCGTCTATCCGTTACATCGGTTAAATCCCGTGCAGTGCTCGTTGTCGAACTTCCTTCCCCTTCTACCCACGGAAACGGCACTTCTGCGCTGCTGAGGGCATCGTTAGGACTAGGCGGCACTCCCCCCCGACCAGTCACGGTAAACTCGTTCTCTTGCCCTTCGATGCAGGGATTTGCAGCAATTAACGCAGCCGGATCGACCACATTTTGCGGCAGTTCCACTAAACCTTGAGCGGGATTCACCCCAGAAGAACTAAATGTTACTGTCCCTTGCAAAGCAGGCCCACCAGATTGAGAAATAGCCGCAATATCGCTGGTAGGAACTAGAGAAGTAGGACTTACTTGCAGGGTACCAAATTGAGCATCTGTTAATCCCAAACTACCTCGCACTTGTTCGCGGCTAACTGCTGTAAACCCGAAAACATTGGGGACATTGATATTAACGCGGCCGCCAAGGGCCGATCGCGCATTAGCGGTGATGTCGCTATTTTCCTTGGGTAAGGCAACCAGAATATCGCTGTTGATGTTGATGTTGCCGCCGTCAGCAGCGCCCGCATCGGTGGTAATGCGGCTCCCCCGGCGCAACTGGATGTCGCCCGATCGCAAGTTAATATTCGCCCCGATACCCGATACAGTCGTGCCGTCAATGCTGCTTTTGTTGTCGAGGGCGATCGAATTTGCGACAACATTCATACTACCTGCTGCTCCCGTTCCAAAACTCTGGACGCTAACCGTTGCACCGTCTCGGACGCTCAACCGGCCCGTTGCAATGCTCAAGCTTCCCGCCGCACCGGATGGAGGCTGCACCCCGAACAAAGTCTGGTACAGCAAATCTCCCGAAGCTGTGCTGATCCCGCCCTTAAAGATGCCGTCTCTGGTAGTTCCGGCTAGTTCCACCGACTCCGAAGCACTGACAGTTATATTTCCCCCTTGTCCCGCACCCAGAGTTGAGGCTCCGATGGCTGCTCCGTCCCGGACAATCAACCGTCTGGCGTTCACCGTCACATCGCCGCCTTTGCCGCTCCCCGTCGTTCCCGCAGCGATCAGACTTCGGGAAGGGAGCGCGCCCGGAGCGGTGCCGATAACTTCAACGGAGTCTGAGGCGTTGACGGTGATGTTTCCGCCGGGCCCCCCCGCAGGAATCAGCCTTTCTACTGTACTCACCCCGCTCGAAGAAGAGATGTCAGCCCCCAGCTCTGCGCGCAGGGAGCGGGTGTTAATTTCGATGTTTCCAGCCCTTCCCGTGCCGCCAATACTGTTGGCGGCTAGGGCTGTACTCAGGGGGCTATCCGATCGATCTCTCGACACTATTACCGAGTCAGAGGCTCTCACGATCAGATTCCCGCCGTTCCCGGCACCAAAAGTTGAGGGCGAGACGACGGCTCCGTCGGTGACGCTCAGCTTGCCGGTCTCGATTTCTATACTGCCTGCATTTCCTCGGTTAAAAGTTGTGGTGAACAAGCCGGAGGCGTTGACTTCTACTGATTCGGAGGCTCTAATTGTCACACCAGAGCCGTCTCCGGTACCGAGTGCGGGGTTGGCTATTACCGAGCCCTCTCGGAGCGTTAACTGTTTGGTGGCGATCGCGATATCTCCGGCTCTACCGGCACCGACGGTACCAGTAATTATGTTGCTTTCGCGGGAGGTGACATCTGGCGGCTTTTGTGCTGCACCGGGATCGAGAACCAGCCGCCGAAAGTTCTCAAATCCTGTTCCCCTGAGTTCTACATTCTCGGCGGCCCGGACATTGATATTGCCTCCGGCTCCGCTTCCGCTAGTGCTGGAGCCGACAAAGGCTCGATCTAGAAGGCTAAAGCGCACTGCTTCGATATCGATGCCGCGGCCGTCAATGCTTCCCAAGGTATCGGATACTAGGCTCGATCGATCGCGCAATGTCACGTTTCCTCCCCGGAGTGCGATCGCGCCTCCCCCCGGCCCGCTAGCTGTCACCGCCGATAAACCTGAAAATTCAATATTGCCAAAATTGGCAATATTTGTATAATCCAAACCTAATCCAACAGGCGTGATGTTGAAGCTTACCAAACCCGGACTCGCCACACTTCCTAATTGAATGTTGCCACTAAAAGCACTGGCAAAACCATTATTAAAAATTAAATCTCCTCCTACCAGTGCTAAGGTTTGACCGGGAGGAACTGCTAAACCAACGGGGATTGTGGTGTCTTGAATAACTTGGGTGACACTGGAAGCGTTGACAATTGCACCGGGAGTGTCTCTAAACCTTAAACCCACAGGAATATTAATCGCTAACAACGGTACTGTTTGCGGGTTGGCGCTGCTAAATTCAAAGCCATTATTAAAGACAACACCCGATGCACTGGAACCGACAAATGAACCGCGCAAATCTAACCGAGCATTCGGCCCAAAGACAATCCCTTTTGGGTTAATTAAAAATAAGTTGCCGTTCCCCAAAACTCCCAGAGTTCCTAAAATATTAGAAGGGTTGCCACCCGTAACGCGGGTGAAGATGTTGGCAATTGGGCTGGGATTTTCAAAATAGGCTCCGCGTCCGCCCTTGATGTTGAATTCCCCGAAACTGTGAAAGAGGTTAACGCCGCGAATTGCGCCGCCAGTGATTCTATCTGAGGGTAAGTTATTAATCGTATCGGCAACTGTCCGCGAACTTTCTGCACCCAAGCTATTATCGGGGATGATTTGGGCGATCGCAGGGAAAGGACACAACAGTAATAATGCAAAAAATAGGGCGGAAGATTGGCGGGGCATCTTTTAAGTCTGCTTAATTTAATATTAGGAAAATAGCGATCGGGTAGCTAAAACCTGAAGAGTATCTATCGAGGTACGCAAACACCCGTCGATTTGGGACTGCGAATAGATGCACCACCACCTGAATTATACGCTACCAGCGTTACTTGTCCTCGATCGTCCATTGCCCAACCTTGAGCGGGAATAATTTCTGTTGGCCGAATTTCTATGGATGCTAGGCGGCCTTCTACTTGCTGACTTCCACCTACCGCTGGTTCCACCCAGTTAAACTGGCTAGAATTGCTGCTGAGAACATCATTAGGACTCGGCGGCACTCCCCCCCGCCCAGTCACGGTAAACTCGTTCTCTTGCCCTTCGATGCAGGGATTTGCAGCAATTAACGCAGCCGGATTTACCACATTTTGCGGCAGTTCCATTAAACCTTGAGCGGGATTCACCCCAGAAGAACTAAATGTTACCGCCCCTTGCAAAGCCGGGCCCCCACTTTGGGAAATCGCGGCGATGTCGCTGCTATTTAGCAGAGAAGTAGGACTTACTTGTAAAGCTGCAAATTGCGCGTCACTGAGATTCAACCTGCTTCTGACTTGTTCGCGGCCCGTTGCTGCAAAACCAAAAACATTCGGGACATTCACATTCACGCGGCCGCCGGCTGCTGTGCGCGCATTAGCAGTAATATCGCTGTTTTCTTGCGGGAGGGCGAGAAGAATGCCGCTGTTGATGTTGATATTGCCGCCGTCAGAATTGCCCGCGTCGGTGGTAATTCGACTCCCGCGGCGCAATTGAATGTCTTGTGCTTGCAGGTTAATATTGGCTCCAGTACCCGATACAGTTGTGCCGTCAATCCTCGCTTTGTTGTCCAGGCCGATCAAATTTGCGACAATATTGATATTACCAGCGCGCCCGGTTCCCGTAGCCTGCACCGTGATTGTAGCTCCATTCGTGACAGTTAGTCGATCGCGCGCATTCAGATTCAACGAGCCGGCATTTGCTGTAGCATTGGGATTAGTACCAAAAGTTTTGCCAACCGAAGCGTCGATCGTACTGACAAACAGACCGTTATTGCCGCTGCCGCTGACCTGGATGCGATCGGCATTCACAGTAATATTCCCCACATCTCCCCTACCCAAAGAACTCGTAGAAACTATTCCCCCATCCCGCACGGTTAGGCTGGGAGTATCAATCCGAATATCCCCGCCCCGACTAGAGCTCAACGTTCCAGAAGTCAGCCCGCTAGCATTTTGAATTCCGCTGGTCAAAAGTTGAGAAATACCCGAAATTTCTACTGATTCACTAGCTTTAACTGTTAAATTTCCAGCAGGTCCCCCATCCTGAGAAAACAAAAATCTGCCAACCAATACACCCGTTCCCAATGTAAACGCAGAACCCCCAGAAAGACTCAACCGCTTGGTATCAACATTAATATTCCCCGCCCTGCCGCTAGAACCGATACTCAGCGTGCTAATTCCAGTTGATACAACTGTTCTCGGGCCGCTGTTTGACAATTCTACTGATTCAGCAGCTTTAACGTTAATATTCCCCGACGGGCCGCTGCTGTAGCTGGTGGTACCCAGAAGAGAACCGTCGCGCATAATTAATCGATTGACATCAACAGTAATGCTTCCTCCCGCACCGGTACTTTCTTTCGCTGTCCCGTTGTTGATTCCAGAACCCACCATCTCAAAAGTATTGGCGCGAATAATTAAATTTCCGCCTCTTCCACCGCCAAAAGTGATACCGCTACCCAGTACCCCATTGTTGAATAGCAGGCGCCCGGTATCGATCGTAATATTCCCCCCCGAACCAGCGCCAGCACTAGCATTAAACAGCGTAAACAGCGGGTCAAACGGGTCTGTGGTTCCCGATACCAGATATTTAATTGCCACCTGTTGAAAGCCATCAACTCCCCGCCCGCTCATTTCTACTGAATCAGCAGCGCGCAAGTTGATATTGCCTCCGGCACCATCTCCTAGAGTGAAAGTAGAAAATTGCGTGCCGTTTTGCACTCGCAACTTTTGGGCATTAATGTCAATACCTCTACCATCAATATTTCCCAGTGTCAGCGCATAAATTCGCGCACTGCTGAGGGCGACATTTCCACCTTTAATATCTACTCGGCCGCCACCGGTGCCGCTCGTGTTGATGAGTGTGCCATCGGATATTTGAATATTGCCGAAGTTCTGAATATTGCCATAATTTAAACTTAAATTTTCCTGCTGTGGGCCCGATGTCACGGTCAAATTAACTAAACCGGAACTGGCTGTGCTACCGAGCAAAACTTGTCCGCCGCTCGCGGTTAAATTGCCGCCTGGGAGTTGGATGTCGCCGCCAATCAGTGCTAAAGTTTGACCCTTGTCTACTGCTAAACCTACTCGATCTGTAATTGGAATTGCCAGGGGAGATGCTGGGAGATTTACTTTTCCTGTAGCCGTGGATTGATTGACAATTGTACCGGGATTGTCTCGAAATCTTAAACCCACGGGAATATTAACTGTTAACAACCCAGGTGTTTGCGGGTTGCTGCTGCTGAATTCAACGCCGTTATTAAACACAATACTGTCAGCACTTGAACCGATAAACGAGCCGCGCAAATCTAACCGAGCGTTCGGCCCGAAGACAATTCCTTTCGGGTTTATTAAAAATAAATTGGCGTTGCCTTGCACTCCGATGGTTCCTAATATATTAGATGAGTTGCCGCCTGTAACGCGGGTGAAAATGTTAGTAACTCCGCTGGGATTTTCAAAATAAGCTCCCCGCCCTTCATTGATGTTGAATTCGCGGAAACTGTGAAAGAGATTAGAGCCGCGAGTTGCGCCGCCTTCAAGGCGATCGCTCGGTAAGTTGTTGATAGTATCGGAAACAGTGCGGGAACTTTCTGGGCCCAAAGTGCCGTCTGGGATGATTTGGGCGAAGGTTTTCGAGGGAAATAGCAATAAGAAAACAAAAAGTAGGGCGGAAGACAGGCGAGACATAGCTGAAATCCTATTATATAAATAATATCGTTTCCGGTTCCATCATAATTATATATAGCAATCCTTGCAGGAGTCATAAATCTTTTTACCCCACCCCAACCCTCCGCTTAGTAAGGGGAGGGAGTAATAAATTCACAAATGATGCGAGGATTGCTATACTTGGATTGTATCAGTGCGAGGGTGAGTAAGTTCTGATGAGTGTCTCAATTTTTCCGATCGCCGAGGGTGTTCGATCGACTCTCCTTCACCCCCTCAAGTGGACTTTTCCCAAATATAATAAAGATAGCTTTTTTTCAGTGCGACGGCTGAGGAAATCTGTTTCTGTTTAAATATGTGTGCAGAATATGCGTCCAAACGTTGACTCTGAGAAGATAGAACGATTGATGCAAGTCTTGGGAGGAACAGTCATGAGCTTGAATGAGTTGCCGGGAGCGGAGCTAATTCTACCTGGACTGCACGATCTTCATCATGGTAAGACGAATACAGTTGGGTCATTGTTAGTCGCGATCGCAGCAACGCGCCTAGCCGAAGCGGGCTTAGATTTTCCTAAAGATCGTCTAGCCGCAGAGCCAGAACTGACCCTGTACGCTCTTCTTGAAGATGAACGGGATGATGCCTACCTCTACTACAATGCTTTGCTGAATCGCCCCAATAGCTTTTGCAACGCACTTGAACTTCGTTCAACGAATATGGGGCGATCGATTACAGTGATTCGAGCGTGAAGAAGTTCTGATGAATGTCTCGATTTTTCCAATCGCCGAGGGTGTTCGAGCGACTCTCTTTCACCCCCTCAAGTGGACTTTTCCCAAATATAATAAAGATAGCTTTTTTTCAGTGCGACGGCTGAGGAAATCTGTTTCTGTTTAAATATGTGTGCAGAATATGCGTCCGAAGGTTGACTCTCAGAAGATAGATCGTATTAAAAACAAGATTGACAACCTTGCCAGATCCGCAGCCATAGGCTAAGATTTTGCAAAGGTCGAGAACACAATGAGGATAATTCCAACTATGAACTACCGAAACCACATCACGATCGAACCCAATAAACGCGGTGGTAAGCCTTGTGTACGCGGCTTGCGAATTACGGTTTATGAAGTGCTTGAGTACCTGGCTTCCGAGATGACCGAAGCAGAAATTCAAGGGTGATTTTCCCGATCTGACGCGAGAAGATTTAAAAGCCTGCATTGCTTATGCTGCTGACCGCGAGCGTCGGTTTATGACTGCGACCTTATCCGCATGAAATTACTTTAGGATAGGAACGATTAATTAGGGAAACTCAAATGGCAATTAACACTTCTTTAGAAGAACGGCTTGCAGCAGTGGAAGCAGCGATCGCACAGTTGCAGAAGCAAATTGTGGCTTCTCAACCGACGAATTGGTTGCAACAAATTATAGGGTCTTTCAAAGATGAACCTGCCTTTGAGGAGCTACTTGCCTATGGACGAGCGATTCGCCAAGGGGATGAGTCTCTCCTCGAAGCTCAAGATGAGCTATGAAATATTTACTGGATACAGATCATCTGAGTATTCTTCAACGTCAAGCCGGGAGAGATTTTAGCAACCTTTCGACGCGCATGGCTCAGTACCCACTATCAGATTTTGCCGTATCGACTGTAACGTTTCATGAACAGATGCTTGGCTGTCACGCTTATATTAATCGTGCTCGTAACCCGGATGACGTAGTGAAAGGGTATACAATGATGGCGCGGCTCGTTAGTGACTTCAAAGTGTTGCCCCTTGTCTCATTCGATGCAGGTGCGGCTACAACATTTGATCGATTACAGTCACAACGGATTCAACTGGCTCTCGATGGATGCTCGGATCGCGGCAATTGCAATGTTCCGTGGGTTGATTTTGTTAACCCGTAATCATAGAGATTTTGGTAAAGTAACAGGGTTATCGATCGAAGATTGGACAGTTTAAAGAGTCAGTAGAAATAGTCGTCAATCCCGTTGCCTCTCGAATATTCATGCCTTCATACAGCCGATCGCCGAGGGTGTTAGAGCGACAATATAATAAAGATAGCTTTTTTCAGTGCGATGGCATAGCGTGCTTGAGGCGAATCGTGCGGCAAACTCGATCGAGGAAAGGAGATTCTGATGGGGAGTAAGAAAGGGTTGACATACATCATCGATCTGCGGTATTTTTCGACTATATGCAGTATTGTACCGCAACTGCGACATAATTATAAGTTAGGCTGCATTATTCCAATGAATTAGCAGGCACAAGAGATTACAAAAACTGCAAGAATACACAAAATAGTCAACTGTTATGGCTGAAAAATGACTTGGATGGACTCAACGTTGATAATTTCAAAAGGTTTTGCACCATGAGCAGCTTAATTAAGAAGAAGCATTTTAGATACTTTCTGTTATTTTCCTCTCCCATTTTTACGGGTATTATTATTGGTATTTTCAATCCTGATAGAGCTATGGGTGATACTTTAAAGCGGGGTGAAATAAGTTTAGAACTAGCTCAGGCTCCAAATAGCTCTACTACAAACACAGCTATCTGTAATTCGCATAAGGAAACTATTGAGAGACTACTTAAGAAAAGGATTGTAATCATTAGTCAACCTATAGATAATGATTTGGCAAGGACAGTTGTAGCTCAATTGCTTTACCTAGATTCTCAAGCACCAGGAAAAGATATTTATCTATACATAAATTCCCCTGGGGGTTCAGTAACATCGGGTATGGCTATATACGATACTATGCAATCCCTTCGCTCAGATGTTGTAACAGTCAGTATTGGTCTGTCGGCTTCTATGGGAAGTATACTGTTGGCTGGAGGTACAAAGGGAAAACGTTTTGCCTTACGTCACTCGCGAATTATGATTCATCAACCTTTGGCGGGCGCTCAGGGGCAGGCAGCAGATATTGAAATTCAGGCAAAAGAAATTCTCCATTGGAAAAGACAACTCAGTCAGTTATTAGCAAATCTTACTGGTCAACCCTTGGAGCGAATCCTAGTCGATACCGGGCAAGATTTTTTCATGTCGGCCCAGGAAGCTAAGGCGTATGGGATTATTGATAAAGTAGTCGATAAACTACCTTCATTCTCCCAACCATAGTCTCACTCAGATCGAATCGATTTTTGTGCATAATTCGATGATAAGTGACTTTGCAACCTAACAAGCGCTTGCACGCGGAACCGAGCATTACGCTAGTGGTTATGATACAAAGGTTATCGCCGTCCGGTGAAGCGCGTGCCGTTATCTCGTAAACGCTGCCTGACCTTGGAGATGATTCGGAATCTCGATCGAGTGTCAAATCAAAGACCCTAACGCTTTCAGTGTCGCTTTTTGAGCATTCGTCAATGCCGCCGGGCCTTGAATATTCATGCCTTCATACAGCGATCGCCCATCAACGTCCTAATACAACATCCGGTTGCGATATCCCACAGTTTAATCGTGCGATCGATCCCGCCACTTATACCAATTTTAAAAAAGAATGCAACAGTATTCTTGTTCCCCCCGCAATACAGCGGGGGGGCTAGGGGGGGTCGAAGAGTGTTGCACGATTTTAGAAAAATGGTATTAATAAAATTTGACCGTCAGCGCTAAAGATGAAACTGTTGGGCTCTAGCGTTGCGTAGGGTTCGATCGCGCTCAACCCAACCTACAATTTAAAACGGAAAATAATTGATTCTAAAGTAGATGCCTTTTTCTTGGAAAGTTCGATCGCCCGACGATCGAGCATTAATCAAAGGAATACCGTAGTCTAAACGCACATTCAACCGATCGCCCATCTGCCAAACTAGCCCCAAACCCGCACCCAGCAGTTTGTCAGAGTCAGGATTCGCTTTTTCTCCCGAATGGTTCCAGCCTACCCCAAAATCGACAAACGGAGCGATTTGTAACAATCCTTTGACTTTCGGCGCGCGCCACACCGGAATTCGCACCTCAGCACTGGCGATCGCACCGCTATCAGTTAACAGCAAATCTTGCCGGTATCCGCGCACGCTTTGAACGCCGCCGATCCCGATTTGTTCGAGGGAAAGCAGCGGGCGATCGGCTAATTGAATGTCGGAACGCAGAATCAGCAAGGTTTCTGGCGCTAGCAGCCGCACGTACTGCGCTTGTCCGCGCCACGCCAGAAAGTGGCTGTCTGGCCCGCTATCGTTCGCAGTAGCGCCCAAAAAATCGGTACCGAGGGAAAACTGCGATCGCGCCGCGAACACTTGAGTGGAACTCCGCTGTACGTATTCCTGAAAAAACCGCACAGCCGAAACCCGGGTTTCGCCGCGATCGTTCGCTCCCGCCGAAAGCGCAAATCTTTCCCCCATCAGGAATGTATCGCTTTCTTGCCGCGAAAAACTCAGTCCCAAAGCCAAAGTGCGATCGGGCTTTTCGACAATCGGCTGGCGGTAAGTTAACTCGTAGGTGCGCGATTTCCCCTCAATTTGTGCAGCATCAAACGGTTCCTCGATGACGTTGGTGCTAGCAGCGCTCGCAGCGAACCGAATTGTGCCGTTGCGCGCGTTGACGGGGACTGTGTAGCTGCCGTTGAATTCGTTGCTACCGTCGGTGTTAGCGTAGGATAGCTCTAACCCGTCGCCGAAACCCAGCAAATTTGCTTGATTGATGCGCGCGCCGCGCCGAAAACTGCCGACGCTGGGCGATCGGTTGTTGTCTAGGAAAACTTCGCCGCTAAAGCTGTCTGCTTCTTTGATCCGCACTTCCAAGCGGCTGTTTTCCGGGCGGCTTCCGGCTTGCAATTCGGCGGAAATATTGGCAATTAAGGGGTCGAGTTGCAGCATTTGCAAGGCTTCCAGCAGCCGCTCGCGATTGAGCGGCCTTCTGGTAGCGCGCTGCAAGCGCGATCGCACGTAATTTGCATTTAAACGCCTGTTTCCCGCAATCTGAATTTCATCTAACCCGCCTTCGACAATCCGAATTTTCACCGCGCCTCCTTCTCTGGGAAAGGTTTGGTTGGCGGGGATTACAGCCCCGGAATTGATGTATCCTGCTGCTACGTATTTTTGAGTGACGGCTGCTTCTGCTGCGATCAGTTCCGCAAAGGTGATGGGGCGCCCCGCAAACTGTTGCGTAACTTCTGCGAGTTCGCGATCGCTAAAAGCCGTGTTTCCCTCAAATTCAAAGCGCGAAACCTTAATTGTACCCGGAATCCCCGGTCTAACATCGCCCGGAACGGGTGTTAGCTCCGTTGGTTGGAGGGGAGACGGCGGCGGAGGTTGCGGGGCTGTTGGTGCAGGTAATTCCGGCTCTCTCGGTTGAATTGGGTTGGGCAGTTGGCCGAGCTGCGAATCTCGATTTGTGCCGGTATTTTCTTCTAGCTTTGGCTCTTGGCTAGAAAGCTCGGTTGCTTGAGTTTTGGTGTCTGATGCGCGATCGGCACAATTGGCAACTTCCGGCTGCAATTCGGGAGCGGGCGCAGGTAACGGCGTTTGCTCGTCAGGGTTTGTCAAATCTTCGCGAGTGTCGAAATTGCTGTCGGTGGGAAGCAAAGCGCGATCGGCTCCGCTGCTGACGGCTGCCAAATTCTCAGCCTTTGAGGTCAAAATTTCAACGGCGAAAGCGGCTGTTTTCGCTGGTTTTCCCAACCAAACTAACCCAAAGATGCCAGCGATTAAAAATAGTTTTTGCGATCGACAACTCATAGGATATAATTATTATCTCGAATAATTCGGTAAAAATCTTGTCAGGAATTAAGCACCCTAAACTTGAAATTAATCTTAACCGCAAAAAAGGAAAGAGCAGTCGCCGCCAACAGTTGCGCAACCGCTAATACGATCTCCCCTTGAACTACCACAATAAAATTGGTTTGAGCGTTCGGAATACAAGTCCTCTCTCATTTTATGAGGACTTGTATTCCGAACGATCGAACATCTTGATTGCGGGTAATTTCGCAATCGTAATAATCTTGCACGCACCACTAGCAAGAAACCGGGTTTTTCTCGAAAATACTGCGTTACAGCCCGCAGATAAGCGTAAAAAACCCGGTTTCTTTGATAGGAGCGTACAAACTATGAATTATGCAGAGCGGCCAGCACGTGCAGCACCCATTTGAGCCCCGTCAGCCAAACCCACCAACCTAGCGCTCAACTCCCACATCCGCTCGCCTTTCTCATCATCGCGCGCCTGCGGAGAAACCTTCTGCACAAAAGACTTACCATCTTTTTTCTGCCGGTTTCCCCAACTCCAATAAGCGCCAGATTGCTTGTATTCCGGATCGGCAACCACCATCGCCAGCCTTTCGCCCGCCAACTCCTGCGATACGTAACCGCCCGTGATATTCTTCTGAAACAGCGGGAAAAGTTTTTGAAATAAAGGATAGTGATTGCGGAACAGCGGCGTATCCGCGACGCATCCCGGATACAGCGAAGTGAAACTAATCCCCGTCGATTCGTGAAAGCGGCGGTGCAGTTCCCGCATCGTCAGCACGTTGCAAACTTTGCTATCTTTGTAAGCCTTGACAGGTTCAAACTTCTTGCCGTCAGCCATCGAAACCGGGTCTTTAAAACCCGCTTCAAAGCCCTCAAAATTTCCCAAATCCGGGCGCGGCGGAATCTTCCCGCCCAACTCGTCTGGATTGTGCGTCACGGTTCCCAAAATCACGATTCTGGCATCTTGATAATACGAAGGTTTCATACTATCCATCATCAGGTTGCACAGCAGAAAATGACCCAAGTGATTCGTAGTCATCGTCAACTCGTAACCCTCGGGGCTGCGCTGCGGTTCCTTAATCAAAGGCATATAGATAGCCGCGTTGCACACCAAAGCATCCAGGCGCCTGCCGCTGGCCTTGAATTCCCTCGCAAAGCGGCGCACGCTTTCCAAATCGCCCAAGTCAATCTGCATAATCGTGAAACTGCCTTGAGGTATGCCCAACTCTTGGGCGGCGTCTCCGGCTTTGCGCAGGTCGCGACAGGCCATGACTACGTGCCATCCTTTGTCTGCAAGGGCTTTGGCGCCGTACAAGCCGACGCCCGAGGATGCGCCGGTGATGATAACTGTTGACTTGTGATTTTGTGCCATTTTCTTAAAAATGCTTCGATCGCTATTGATTATTTTGGGGCATCTCAAACGCCCTTGCCAGCAGCTCGGATGTTTTGAAATGCCCTCAGGTTAATAGGATAGGCCCAAACGTTGTGAATCTCAACTGTTAGAATAAGTCTAGAGTTTATTATTCTGCGAGGAGCTATGCGGTCGATCGAGCAACTGACAGAGGAAATATTATCTTTACCTAATGAATCAAGGACACTCCTTGCAGACAAATTGGTAGAAAGCTTAGAATTCGACACCGACTCAGCAATTCAGGCAGTTTGGATTACTGAAGCAAAAAGACGCAGAGACGAGGTTCGGGATGGTTCTGTGCAACCGATTGCAGGCGAAGAAGCTTTGGCTCAAGTTAGGCGACTGATTGAGCTATGAGATATGTATTTCACCCTGAATCTCTCACTGAATATGCTAGGCAGTTCCATACTATACAGAGCAACGGGTTGAGGTTGCACAAGCATTTATCAATGCTATTGAGGATACGGTTTATCGGATTAGAGCATCTCCTACTCGTTATGTTGCTGTTGATGAGGATGTTCGACGATATATGGTGCGTCGGTTTCCTTATGGAATTCTGTACGCAATCGAGGAAGACTACATTCTGATTTTGGCGGTTATGCATTGCAGCCGGGAACCTGGATACTGGAAAATTCGTAGATAGTCGAAGTTACCAGCAGGCTGATGTTTCCATAGCTATTTGCTCAGTAAATCCGCGATCGCCCCAACCAATAGATTTGGATCGACAGGCTTGGAAATGTGCTTCTGAAAGCCCGCCGCCAGAGCTTGTTGCTCGTTCATTTCTCCAACATAGGCAGTCAAAGCGATCGCCGGGACCAGTCCCCCCCGCTGAGGTGGCAGACAACGCACATATCTGAGCAAACTGTAGCCATCGACTTCTGGCATTCCAATATCGCTCACCAAAACATTGGGCCCAAACGACTCTACGGCTACCAAAAATTCAGGGGCAGATGCAACTGTCATCACCTCTGCTCCCGCCCGATCGAGCAATACCCCAATTAGTTCCAGGCTGTCAGGCTCGTCGTCAATTGCTAACACTCGGATGCCTGTCAGATCCACTTCTTTCTCTAATGATTTGTCCGATCGATTTTTCTCTCTTTTGACGTTCAGCAGCGGCAGGCTGACGGTAAAAGTCGCTCCTTTTCCGAACCCAAAACTGTCAGCTTTGATTGTTCCGCCGTGGGCTTCTACCAGTTGATAAACGATCGCCAGTCCCAACCCCAGTCCTCCGTGTTTGCGGGTAACTGAAGCATCTTCTTGACGGAAAGACTCAAAGATGTGCGGCAAGAATTCTGGATTGATGCCTTTGCCCGTGTCTGTTATCACTATCTGCGCTTGGTTGTCTGCTTCCTCTAGTCGAATGTCTACTCGTCCACCCTTTGGAGTGAACTTGACAGCGTTGGAAAGCAAATTCCAGACAATTTGCTGCAGCCGAACGGCATCCCCAGACACTGACCGGATATTGGATAGCACCGGATAAATCAGAATTGACTTGGCCGTGGCGGCAGTCTGCACCGTGTCGATCGCAGATTCAATCGTACATAACAAATTGACGGCAGTCACATTCAGGCTCAGTTTGCCGCGCAGCACCCCAGCCATATCGAGCAAGTCGTCAATTAATTGAGTCTGCGCTTTGACATTGCGTTCGATCGTCACTAACGCTTTTACAGTTTTGCTTTCATCCAGTTTGCCAGTTTGCAGCAATTTTGTCCAGGCTAAGATGGGGCTCAGGGGCGATCGCAACTCGTGAGAAAGAACCGCTAAGAACTCGTCTTTGATGCGGTTAACTCTTTCCGATTCCGCCAGGGCAGCTTGTTTTAATTGCAGAATGCGATCGCGTTCGATTTCAGCTTGTTTGCGATCGGTCATATCCCGCGAAGTCGATAAGAGTTGTACCACTTGCCCTGCGCCATCCCGCATCGGGACTACCACCACATCCCACCATTTTGGCGTGCCTTTGGCGGTGGCACAAAAGCCCTGGAATCTACCCTGTTCTCCTGCCTTCGCCGCCGCGATCGCAGCTTCTGCCTCTTGCCGAGCTTCGCCTTGCCAAAAACAGAGCCATTCCGCGTTCAGGTAGGGGGTGAGATCGTCGATCTCCAATTGGCACATTCCTCCTGCATTCATGTATAAAAGCCGTGCATCCAGATCGAGCACTTTGATGCAGTCGCGACTGCTCTCCAACACCCGTTTTCTAAACTCTTCACTCTGACGCAGAGCTTCCTCGGTGCGCTTGCGATCGGTCATATCCAAATCCACGCCCGACATCCGAATCGGTTGCCCGATCGCATTATAAAACACTTTCCCCAGGCTCAGCGCCCACCTGATGCGGCCGTTGGGGTAGATCGCCCGAAATTCAATCTCATAGTTGGCTCCCGTAGCGACAGCAGCATCGATCGCTTCTAGCACGCGATCGCGGTCTTCTGGATGCAGCCTTTCGACAAACCGATCGTAGGAGCCATCAAACTCTCCTGGCGCCAACCCAAACAGCTCTTCCATGTTAGAACACCAGGTAATTTTGTTTTCCAAAATATTCCAGTCCCAGGTTCCCATGCGGGCGGCTGCCAGCGCCAACCGCAGTCTTTCTTCACTGCCCCCCAACACGAATTGAGTGCGTTTGCGTTCGGCGAGTTCGTGTTGCCCTTGCTGATAAAGCTCCGCCTGTCTGATAGCAATGCTCACCTGAGTTGACAGTTGCTGGAGCAAGTCAATCTCCAACGGTTGCCACTCGCGGGGGCTAGTACAGTGATGAGCAATCAGCACTCCCCAAAACCGATCGTCGTGCTGAATGGGAACCACTAGATTCGCCTTAACTTGATACTGAGTCAGCATTTCCACGTGGCACGGGGAAATGCTGCCGTCGTGAATATCTGTTTTTGCGGTCACCATTCCCTGACGGTAGCGATCGATATAGCTTTCGACAAAACAGGGATCGTAGATCTGGGCTGACAGAATTGACATCCATTGGGCGCCAACGGATTCTGCCATCACAGTTCCTTTGCCGTCTGGTTCTAAGCGGAAAACGATCGCGCGATCGGTATGCAGGAACTGCCGCACTTCTTCGACAGTGATGTGCAGAATTTCATCGAGGTTGAGCGTTCCATGCACTTTCTGCGCGATCTGTGCGATCGCGCGATCGCGATCGATCCGCTGTTGCAGTTGCTGGCGTAACTCCACGGCTTCGATCGTCCTGTGCACCGCCAATTGCAAACTTTCTAGCGTGATTTGTCCTTTCACTATATAGTCTTGTGCGCCGGCTTTGATTGCCTGGACTGCGATCGCCTCATTTCCCTGCCCCGTCACCACAATCACGGGTAAGGTTGGTTGCGGTGCTCGAGCTTGCAGGGCTCCCAGAAATTCTAGTCCATCCAAATCCGGCAGTCGGTAGTCGAGCAACACCACATCCGGCTGGTGCTGCTGCCACCACAACAGCCCTTGCTGTCCCGACTTTGCAGCGACAATCGTATAGTGATAGTCGCGATCGCGCAGCAAATACCGCCGATACATTTCGGTGTCTTCCGGGCTATCCTCCACAATCAAAACTGTGCGCTCAGTTTTACTCATGACTGGTCTTCCTCCTGAGATTGAAAAGGCAGCATCGTGATTTGAAACCAGTAGCTCAGCAACGTCTGAATACTTTGCTTCAACAGCTTAAAGTCCATAGGTTTGATGATATAGCTATTCACCGCTTTTAAAAATCTAGGTAAACCTAGCAAGACTTAGCGGTTTAAGTTTCTTAAGCGTTCTCTTCTAGTGCTGGCG